>NZ_AP025476.1:3117162-3475743 GCF_024347415.1 Vibrio crassostreae | reverse complement strand
GGTGCCCCCACTCTATTTAAGTAATATGAAATGACTGCTAATTTTACCTGTTGATAAGTCAGATCACCAGCAATTGATCACAGATCCAGTGAATAAGATCCAAGTTATTCACAATAAATTTGTAATTAATCGGTGGATCCACACATCTTGCCCCTAATTTACTCACACAATGATCCACTTATGCCCGGATCCTTGCTAGTTATCCCCAAATTGGGAATTCAATCTGGTTATGGTTAATAACATCTGGTTATTTATTCTATTGAGCATTTTCCCAGTAACATCCAACCCTATAAATATAAGGAGTTACCAAATGAATAACTGGATTAAGGCTGCAATTGCGGCTATCGCACTCTCTGCTGCTACTGTTCAAGCTGCGACTGAAGTTAAAGTCGGCATGTCTGGTCGCTACTTCCCGTTTACGTTCGTTAAGCAAGACCAGCTACAAGGTTTTGAAGTAGATTTATGGGATGAGATCGGTAAGCGTAACGATTACAAGGTTGAATACGTAACGGCAAACTTCTCTGGTCTGTTTGGTCTTCTTGAAACGGGTCGCATCGATACTATTTCAAACCAAATTACAATGACAGATGCACGTAAAGCGAAATACCTATTCGCAGACCCATACGTAGTAGACGGCGCACAAATTACCGTTCGTAAAGGTAATGACAGCATTAAAGGTATCGAAGACCTAGATGGTAAGACGGTTGCGGTAAACCTAGGCTCAAACTTTGAACAACTGCTTCGCAGCTACGACAAAGGTGGCAAGATCAATGTGAAAACCTACGATACAGGTATTGAACATGATGTCGCATTGGGTCGTGCAGATGCATTCGTAATGGATCGCCTATCAGCATTAGAGCTTATCAAGAAGACTGGTCTACCATTACAACTAGCGGGTCAGCCATTCGAAACCATTGAAAACGCTTGGCCTTTCGTGGACAACGATAACGGCAAAAAACTGCAAGCAGAAGTAAATGAAGCATTAGCAGCAATGCGCGCAGATGGTACGCTAGAAAGTATCTCTCAGAAATGGTTTGGTGCGGACATTACTCAGAAGTAATTGCTCACTTTCTCCACTCAAGGCCCACTGCTTTATACAGCGGTGGGCTTTTTGCTTTTGTGCACTGATTAAAAAACCTGATAGAACAGTACTTACATATAGAACAACACTTCCAATAAAAATACGAGATAGATTATGGGATTTGACTTTAATTACATGCTAGAGCTGTTGCCGATACTACTAAAGTATTTAGGCACCACGATGGAGATGGCGACTTGGGGCTTGTTCTTTGCTCTGATCCTGTCTCTGATACTGGCGAATATTCGTGTATTCAAAATCCCAGTACTCGACCAACTGAGCCAGCTTTACATTAGCTTCTTCCGAGGCACACCACTGTTGGTACAGCTGTTTCTCCTTTATTACGGCTTACCACAAGTCTTCCCGTGGATGGTTGGGTTAGATGCCTTCAGCGCCGCTGTGATTGGCTTAACCCTGCACTTTGCCGCGTATATGGCAGAAAGTATTCGTGCCGCGATTATCGGTATTGATCGCAGCCAGATGGAAGCTAGCCTTTCGGTCGGTATGACAACCAGCCAAGCGATGCGCCGAGTGATCTTACCGCAAGCAACTCGCGTGGCACTGCCATCATTGATGAACTACTTCATCGACATGATCAAGTCGACTTCACTAGCCTTCACCCTAGGTGTCGCCGAAATCATGGCTAAAGCTCAGATGGAGGCTTCTTCTAGTTTCCGCTTCTTCGAGGCTTTCTTAGCGGTCGCGCTGATTTACTGGGGCGTGGTAGTTATCCTCACTCGTATTCAAATTTGGGCCGAAGTGAAACTGAATAAGGCGTATGTACGATGATCAAATTACAAAATATCCACAAGCAGTTTGGTGACACCGAAGTTTTGAAAGGGATCGACCTAGAAATCAAGCAAGGTGAGATAATTGTCATCATAGGTTCAAGTGGGACTGGTAAATCTACTTTACTGCGTTGTGTGAACTTTCTAGAGCAAGCCGATCAAGGCACTATTTCGATTGATGATATTAATGTCGATGCTCAGAAACACACCAAAGCAGAGGTGCTGGCACTGCGTCGTAAGACCGGTTTTGTGTTCCAAAACTATGCCCTGTTCGCTCACCAAACCGCGAGACAGAATATTGCTGAAGGTTTAATTACCGTTCGTGGTTGGAAAAAGCAGCAAGCCCATGAAAAAGCACAACAAATACTTGATGATATTGGCTTGGGAGACAAAGGTGAGAGCTACCCAGCCGCGCTCTCTGGTGGCCAGCAACAACGGGTGGGTATTGGCCGTGCAATGGCACTACAACCCGAGCTTTTACTGTTTGATGAGCCGACTTCAGCGCTCGATCCTGAGTGGGTTGGCGAAGTTCTTAACCTAATGAAAAAACTGGCAAATCAGCATCAAACCATGCTGGTGGTTACCCATGAAATGCAGTTCGCTAGAGAGGTCGCAGACCGAGTGATCTTCATGGCTGACGGCCATATTGTTGAGCAGGGATCTCCACAGGATATTTTTGGTAATCCACAGGATCCTAAATTAAAAAAATTCTTAAATAAGGTTGGGATCGACTAAGGATCCTTGTGATTTTAGTTATTCTACGTATAATCCCCCGACCGGAATTTTAGTTAACCCAATCATTGACACTTTTTGTGACAGTGATTACAATTCCGCCTCTTTGTTGAGAGGCGTCGGTTTTCCTTTCTTATATAAAGAAGAGAAAAAATGCCCACGCCGGGTTTAACAAAAACCTAAAACTACTGATCAGTAAGGTAATTACAAATGAAACGCACTTTTCAACCTACAGTTCTAAAGCGTAAGCGTACTCACGGTTTCCGTGCTCGCATGGCTACTAAGAACGGTCGCGCAACAATCAATGCACGTCGTGCAAAAGGCCGTAAGCGTCTTTCTAAGTAATCTTTGATTATTTTGAATAAGCTAGCCTTCGGTCGGGAGTTACGCTTGTTAACTCCCGAACATTATCAAAATGTCTTCAAGCAAGCTCATCGAGCTGGCTCCCCTCATTTCACCATCATTGCCCGAAATAACTCTCTTTCAAATCCTCGTCTTGGATTAGCCGTTCCGAAAAAGCAGATTAAAACCGCCGTGGGTCGTAATCGATTCAAGCGTCTTACTCGTGAAAGCTTTCGTAACACTCAACACAAACTTCCTAACAAAGATTTTGTTGTAATCGCTAAGAAGAGCGCGCAAGATTTAAGCAATGAAGAAATGTTCAAGCTACTCGACAAATTATGGCTTCGCCTGTCTCGCCCTTCGCGTGGATAGCGCTAATACCCATCTATTTTTATAGATGGTTTATTAGTCCACTCATCGGCCCACGCTGCCGATTTACTCCAACCTGCTCTTTATATGCGATAGAAGCGTTGAAAGCTCACGGTTTTGTAAAAGGGTGTTGGTTATCAGGCAAACGTCTATTAAAATGCCATCCTTTGAACGAAGGGGGCTTTGACCCCGTTCCACCAGTCCAAAAACAAGACAGAGATAAATAACGATGGATTCTCAACGTAATATCCTGTTAATCGCATTGGCTTTGGTTTCTTTCCTACTGTTCCAACAATGGAACGTAGCTCAGAATCCAGCACCACAAGCGGTTGAGCAGGCACAATCTGGCAGCACCCTACCAGCGCCATCTTATGCAGATGATCTAGACCCGGCTCCTGGTCAAGTTTCTTCTTCTGCTAAAACTATCACAGTAACAACTGATGTACTGACTCTGTCAATTGATACGGTTGGTGGTGATGTCGTTAAAGCAAACCTAAACGATTACTCTGCTGAGTTCGATTCTGAAGACACTTTTGTTCTTCTTAAAAACGAACCTGGTCACCAATTTATCGCTCAAAGCGGTCTAGTGGGTCCTCAAGGTATCGATTTAAGCAGCACAAACCGCCCAAGCTATACAGTTTCAGCAGACAGCTTCACGCTTGCTGATGGTCAGGATGAACTACGCATCCCAATGACTTACCAAGCGAACGGCCTTGATTACACAAAAACATTCGTACTTAAACGCGGAAGCTACGCGATTGACGTTGAATACGATGTAATCAACAACTCTGGCAATAACGCAACATTCGGCATGTACGCTCACCTACGTCAAAACGTTATGGATGACGGTGGTAGCCTAACAATGCCAACTTACCGTGGTGGTGCTTACTCTACGGAAGATACGCGTTACAAAAAATACAGCTTCGACGATATGCAAGATCGCAACCTGTCTCTTAACCTAGCAAACGGTCAAGGTTGGGCAGCGATGATTCAGCACTACTTTGCAAGTGCTTGGATTCCACGCGACGAAGCAGGCAGCAACCTTTACACTCGTGTCATTGGTAACCTTGGCGACATCGGTGTTCGCATGCCGAACAAAACCATTGCTACTGGCGACGAAGCAAGCTTCAAAGCAACGCTTTGGGTTGGTCCTAAACTTCAAGACCAAATGGCTGCTGTTGCACCAAACCTAGACCTAGTAGTTGACTACGGTTGGTTATGGTTCATTGCTAAACCACTTCATACTCTGCTTTCATTCATTCAAGGCATCGTTGTGAACTGGGGTCTGGCAATCATCTGTCTAACTTTCATCGTTCGTGGTGCTATGTACCCACTAACGAAAGCTCAGTACACGTCTATGGCGAAAATGCGTATGCTTCAGCCTAAGCTGACTGCAATGCGTGAGCGTATTGGCGACGACCGCCAACGCATGAGCCAAGAAATGATGGAGCTTTACAAGAAAGAGAAAGTAAACCCACTAGGTGGCTGTTTACCTATCCTTCTGCAAATGCCTATCTTCATTTCGCTATACTGGGCACTAATGGAGTCTGTTGAACTGCGTCACTCACCGTTCTTCGGTTGGATTACTGACCTTTCTGCACAAGACCCATACTACATCTTGCCACTTCTGATGGGTGCTTCAATGTTCCTAATCCAGAAGATGAGCCCGACAACTGTAACGGATCCAATGCAGCAGAAGATCATGACCTTTATGCCGGTTATGTTCACATTCTTCTTCCTGTTCTTCCCTTCAGGTCTAGTTCTATACTGGCTAGTATCGAACATCGTAACTCTGATTCAGCAAACGCTTATCTACCGCGCGCTGGAAAAGAAAGGCTTACATTCTAAGTAAGTTCGATAATAGAAAGAGATAAAGAAAGGCGACCAAAAGGTCGCCTTTTTGTTTTTAGCTGATTACAATTCAGCTAATTGATTAATCGTGAGCGCCCCTTTTTGGCTTTCACATGCTAGCAGGCACAACTATGACTACAGATACGATTGTTGCTCAAGCGACTGCACCCGGCCGTGGCGGCGTCGGTATTATTCGCGTTTCAGGCCCACAAGCAGCCCAAGTTGCGCTTGAAGTTACCGGCAAAGTACTGAAACCACGTTACGCTGAGTACACCCCTTTTAAATCTCACGATGGTTTAGAGCTAGACCAAGGTATCGCGCTTTACTTTCCTAACCCGCACTCGTTTACTGGCGAAGACGTATTAGAGCTACAAGGCCACGGTGGTCCTGTGGTAATGGATATGCTCATCAAACGCATCCTTGCGATTCCAGGGCTACGCGCAGCACGCCCAGGTGAGTTCTCGGAGCGTGCCTTCTTGAACGATAAGATGGATCTAACCCAAGCAGAAGCGATTGCCGACCTCATTGATGCCAGTTCAGAAGAAGCGGCGAAATCAGCCCTGCAATCGCTGCAAGGTGAGTTCTCAAAACGCATTAATACGCTGGTGGACTCTCTGATTCACTTACGCATCTATGTTGAAGCCGCTATCGACTTCCCAGAAGAAGAGATTGATTTCCTTGCTGACGGTAAAGTAAGTGCTGACTTACAAGCTATCATCGACAATCTTGAAGCGGTTCGCCAAGAAGCCAATCAAGGTGCAATTATGCGTGAAGGCATGAAGGTGGTGATTGCAGGTCGTCCTAATGCCGGTAAGTCGAGCTTACTGAATGCATTATCGGGTAAAGACTCCGCGATTGTGACTGATATTGCTGGTACCACCCGTGATGTACTGCGTGAACATATCCATATTGATGGTATGCCACTGCACATTATTGATACCGCAGGCCTGCGTGAAGCCTCGGATGAAGTCGAAAAAATCGGTATTGAACGCGCTTGGGAAGAAATTACTCAAGCCGATCGCGTTTTATTTATGGTCGATGGCACCACTACCGATGCAACCGACCCGAAAGATATCTGGCCCGATTTCGTTGATCGTCTGCCGAATAATATCGGAATGACTGTGATTCGTAACAAAGCCGATCAAACAGGTGAAGATCTCGGAATTTGCCATGTTAATGATCCAACTCTGATTCGACTATCAGCAAAGACTGGGCAAGGCGTTGATGCACTGCGTAATCATTTAAAAGATTGCATGGGCTTTGCGGGTGGCAATGAAGGTGGCTTCATGGCACGTCGTCGCCACTTAGATGCCCTAGAACGCGCATCTGAGCACCTAGATATTGGTCAGCAACAGTTAGAAGGCTATATGGCAGGTGAAATCTTGGCAGAGGAGCTGCGTATAACGCAGCAACACCTTAATGAGATTACGGGTGAGTTCAGCTCCGATGACCTACTCGGCCGTATCTTCACCTCTTTCTGTATTGGTAAATAACCCTTAAAGGCCGGCTCATGCTGGCCTTTTTCTTTAGTAAGGACAGCTTAATGCTCCACATTATTACAGGTAGCACCTTAGGTGGTGCTGAGTACGTTGGCGATCACCTTAATGATCTTCTTGAAGAACAAGGTCATGAGATAACCCTTCATAATCAGCCTGAATACGATGATATCCCCCAACAAGGCTTTTGGTTGCTGGTGACTTCAACTCATGGTGCGGGTGAATTTCCAGATAATATTAAGCCGTTTATTGACGCATTGACCCAGCAATCTCCAGATTTAAGCCAGGTTCGCTTTGCTGTCGTGGCGCTGGGTGATTCGAGTTACGATACCTTCTGTTTGGCGGGAAAATCAGTCCACAGCCAGATGAAAGAGCTCGGTGCTCAGCCTATTTCTGACTGTTTTACTATCGATGTATTGGAAACTCCGGTACCAGAAGACGCAGCAGAAGCCTGGTTTAACGATCATAGCGACCAGTTTTAACCTCTCTCTTTTCTCATAAAGCGGCTTATGCCGCTTTTTTTGTCTCTGAACATCGCGATTGTGAATAACTTTTTTTCAAAAACATCGAAAATTAGCGATCTATTTTCAATTTCTGCTGTGGATAAGATCATACATATACGGTGATTAACCTATAGTTATCCAAATAACAAGTTTTAGGCTAATTTCCTCCTGTGAATAAGTAGCCATTTTGATCCCAGCTAATCCTCATCCTGATCAAAGTTAGATCACATCATTTGATCCAAAAAAGATCCATGATCTCGTTGATCATTTTCGACTTATCCACAGATACCCTCGATCCTAATAATAGATCTAATAAAAGATCTCCTTAAAGATCTTATCTATATTAATTAAAAACAGCTTTTTCGAAAAATCCCAAAAACGTTTTCTCAGGCTATGAAAACAGGTAGAATATCGCTCCTTTTTATCAATCTAGAAAACGTTTGAATACCTGAGGTCGGTTCATGCTTTATCACGAAAAATTTGACGTCATCGTTGTTGGTGGTGGCCATGCAGGAACGGAAGCCGCACTCGCATCTGCACGTACTGGTCAAAGTACGTTATTACTTACTCATAATATCGATACACTAGGACAAATGTCTTGTAACCCAGCCATTGGCGGGATCGGTAAGGGCCACTTGGTAAAAGAGGTCGATGCAATGGGTGGATTAATGGCGCAAGCTATTGATCATGCAGGTATTCAGTTCAGAACATTGAATGCATCAAAAGGCCCTGCGGTTCGTGCTACTCGTGCACAAGCTGACCGCGCACTTTACAAAGCCTTTGTTCGCAACGTTCTTGAAAACACGCCAAACCTGACTTTGTTCCAACAGTCGGTTGATGACTTGATCGTTGAACAGGATCAAGTGGTAGGTGTGGTTACACAAATGGGCCTTAAGTTCCGCGCAAGCGCTGTGGTTCTGACTGTTGGCACATTCCTAGGCGGCAAGATCCATATTGGTATGGAAAGTTCTTCGGGCGGCCGTGCTGGCGATCCACCATCGATCGCACTGGCTGACCGTCTTCGTGATCTTCCATTCCGAGTTGATCGCCTGAAAACAGGTACACCTCCTCGTATCGATGCGCGTAGCGTTGATTTTTCTGAGCTTGAGGTTCAGCACGGTGATAACCCGACACCTGTTTTCTCGTTCATGGGTAGCCGAGCTCAACAACCTCGTCAAATTCCATGTTACATCACGCATACCAATGAAAATACGCATGACGTGATTCGCGCCAACCTTGCTCGCAGCCCGATGTACGCAGGTGTGATTGAAGGAATTGGTCCTCGTTACTGTCCTTCGATTGAAGACAAAGTAATGCGTTTTGCTGACAAGAACAGTCACCAAATTTTTATTGAGCCCGAAGGTCTAACGACTCATGAGCTATACCCGAATGGTATCTCTACCAGTCTGCCGTTTGATGTACAGGTTCAAATTGTTCGTTCGATGAAGGGTTTTGAAAATGCTCATATCGTTCGCCCTGGCTATGCGATTGAGTACGATTTCTTTGATCCTCGCGACCTTAAGCTGACTTACGAAACTAAGTTTATCAAAGGTCTATTCTTCGCGGGTCAAATCAACGGTACCACTGGCTACGAAGAAGCAGCTGCACAAGGCCTGATGGCGGGTCTAAACGCAAGTTTGTTTACTCAAGGCAAAGAAGGCTGGAGTCCGCGTCGTGACCAAGCTTACATGGGCGTGCTTATTGACGACTTATCTACCATGGGTACCAAAGAACCTTACCGCATGTTTACGTCTCGTGCGGAATACCGTTTGCTGCTTCGTGAAGACAATGCCGATATCCGCTTGACTGAAAAGTCGCGTGAACTTGGCCTAGTCGACGATGCTCGTTGGGCTCGTTTCAACGAGAAGATGGAAAACATGGAGAAAGAGCGTCAACGTCTGAAAGAGACTTGGATTAACCCAAAATCTGAAGATATTGATCAACTGAACCAAATTCTTAAAACACCAATGTCTCGTGAAGCGAGCGGTGAAGATCTTCTTCGTCGTCCTGAAATGACTTATTCACAGTTAACTGCATTGGATCGTTTTGGTCCTGCACTGGAAGATCAACAAGCATCTGAGCAAGTTGAGATCCAAGTGAAGTACGATGGTTACATTCAGCGCCAACAAGACGAAATTGAAAAATCACTGCGTCATGAAAACACCAAACTGCCTGCTGATATCGATTACAGCAAGGTAAAAGGACTTTCTAACGAAGTGGTTCTTAAATTAACGACAGCTAAGCCTGACTCAATTGGTATTGCTTCGCGAATTTCAGGTATCACACCTGCAGCAATCTCAATTCTATTGGTTTACTTGAAAAAACACGGCCTGTTGAAAAAAGGTGAGGAAGCATAATGAGCGCATTACGCGAAAAACTGGATCACCTGATTGGCCAGACTGAACTTGAAGTATCTGAAAAGCAACGTGGCCAGTTAGTTGGCTACGTTGAGTTACTGAATAAGTGGAACAAAGCTTATAACCTAACGTCAGTTCGTGACCCGCAAGAAATGATGGTGAAACATATCTTAGATAGCATCATTGTTAGCACTCACTTACAAGGTAAGCGCTTTATCGATGTTGGCACGGGGCCTGGTCTTCCTGGGATTCCGCTCTCAATCATGAATCCAGACTGCGAGTTTTACTTGCTAGACAGCTTAGGTAAGCGTATTCGTTTTATCAAACAGGTGATTCATGAGCTGGGTATCGACAACGTGGTACCGGTTCAAAGTCGCGTTGAAGAATTTCAACCAGAAGAAAAGTTTGATGCAGTGCTCAGTCGTGCATTTGCGTCAATGACAGACATGGTAGAGTGGTGTCACCATTTACCTAAAGAGCAATCCGGTGTATTTTTGGCTCTTAAGGGACAACATCCTAGAGACGAAATCGACCTGTTACCTGAATGGTGTTCAGTGACAGACATTAAAGCTTTGCAAGTGCCAGAGCTTGATGGAGAGCGTCATCTAGTTACTTTATCGCGTCAGGGATAATCAGCGAGGCCATAGTGGGTAGAATCGTAGCAATTGCCAACCAAAAGGGCGGCGTAGGAAAAACAACAACTTGCATTAATTTAGCAGCATCAATGGCGGCAACAAAACGCAAGATATTGGTTGTTGACCTCGATCCTCAAGGTAATGCCACTATGGCGAGCGGTGTCGACAAGTATCAAGTTGAAGCAACTGCTTACGATTTGTTGGTTGAAGACACCCCATTTGATGAGGTAGTTTGCCGGAGTACATCTGGCAATTATGACCTCATCGCCGCTAACGGTGATGTTACTGCGGCAGAAATCAAGCTGATGGAAGTGTTTGCTCGTGAAGTTCGTTTAAAAAATGCACTCGAATCCATTCGCAATAACTATGATTTCATCTTTATTGATTGCCCACCCTCATTAAACCTTCTTACAATCAACGCGATGGCTGCGGCCGACTCCGTATTGGTTCCTATGCAATGTGAATACTTTGCTTTGGAAGGTTTGACTGCATTGATGGATACCATCAGTAAGCTAGCGGCTGTTGTAAACGAGAACCTGAAGATCGAAGGTCTTCTGCGTACTATGTACGATCCTCGCAACCGCTTATCGAACGAAGTATCTGATCAACTCAAAAAACACTTTGGTAGCAAAGTCTACCGAACTGTGATCCCTAGAAATGTGCGTCTGGCAGAAGCCCCGAGTCACGGCAAGCCAGCAATGTACTACGACAAATATTCCGCAGGAGCTAAGGCTTACCTTGCTCTTGCTGGCGAAATGTTGCGTCGTGAAGAAGTCCCAGTATAGGTCCAACCAAAGGAATTCGCTCAATGTCTAAGCGTGGTTTAGGAAAAGGGCTAGATGCATTGCTTGCAACTAGCTCATTGGCTCGTGAAAAACAGCAAGTTGCTTCTCATAGTCAGGCGTTGTCGGCTGATGGTGAGCTTATTGAACTGGCTGTTGGTTGCTTGAAGCCTGGTGTATATCAACCGCGTAAGGATATTGCGCCTGAAGCGCTAGAAGAGCTGGCAGCATCAATTCAATCTCAAGGCATTATCCAACCGATCGTAGTTCGCCCATTGGCGCACGACCAGTTCGAGATTATTGCTGGTGAACGTCGTTGGAGAGCGGCTCGTCAAGCTGGCCTTAAACAAGTGCCATGTTTGGTCAAGAGAGTCGAAGACAAAGCCGCTATCGCGATGGCGTTGATTGAGAATATTCAGCGTGAAGATCTGAATGTTATCGAAGAAGCACAAGCGCTAGAGCGCCTACAGAACGAATTTGAGCTGACACACCAACAAGTCGCTGATGTGATCGGTAAATCGAGAGCAACGGTGAGTAACTTATTACGTCTAAATCAGCTCGAAAATGAAGTGAAAGGTTTAGTTTCCAATAAACAACTGGAAATGGGGCATGCTCGAGCACTGCTTGCGCTTGAAGGTGATACCCAGGTTGAAGCTGCAAATACTGCGGCAACCAAAAAAATGACCGTGCGTCAAACTGAGCAACTTGTCAAAAAGTGTTTAAAACCAGACGTTGAAGCTGAATCGAAGCCTGAAGACACAGAAGCTATCGAACTTTCACGAAGACTCACGGAAAAATTGCAAGCAAACGTTTCAGTTACTCGTTCTGTTAGTGGTAAGTCAAAAGTGACGATTACTCTTGATGAGCCTCACAAATTAGAGCAACTTATTGCTAAACTAGAGTACTAAATGAGATAATTGATTTAGGTCAATTATGTAATAAACAAGTAATTTCGTACAAAAGTTGTCGGTTTGTATGCAAAAATGTAAATGATTGCTGCGTTGTTATTGCAATCAATTTGGCTGAACGTATAATTTTCGCCAATTTCTCAGCACGCTTTTAAGCGAGTAGTAAAGAAGGCTTAAAAGAGGAACGAATACATGGTAGCGGCGTTAGCAAGACCAGGACGAGTGCTTGCAAAGCAAATGTTATTGATCGAGCTTAGCGCGGTTATATTAGTGGCGATAGGGTTAGGTTTAGCTGTTAATCCTGATTGGGGTTTTGCTGCATTAATCGGTGGCGGTATTTTTGTCATCGCAAATGCAGTTTTTTGTGTGTGTGCTTTCCTATTTAGTGGAGCTCGTGCAACTAAGTTAGTTGCGGCGTCGTTCTATGCAGGCGAAGCGCTAAAAATCCTTATCACAGTTTTACTATTCTCTATTGTCTACATGTATATGCAGGTGGAATTAGTTCCCCTCAAACTGACCTATTTACTGGTTCTAGGTATTAATATCTTTGCGCCAGTGCTTTTCATTAACAATAAAAAATAGGATGAGTTATGGCTGCGCCAACAGCATCCGGATACATTGAACACCACTTACAAAACCTTTCTTTAGCTAAGTTTGGTCTTGTAGAGGAGACAAGTTTCTGGAACGTACATATAGACAGTCTGTTTTTTTCGGTGTTGACAGGGATGTTATTCCTTTGGGTTTTTCGCTCAGTCGCTAAGAAAGCAACAGTAGGTGTACCTGGTAAGCTTCAGTGTTTTGTTGAAATGGTAGTGGAATTCGTTGGTGACAACGTTAAAGAAACTTTCCATGGCCGCAACCCTCTGATTGCCCCACTAGCACTGACTATATTCTGCTGGATTATCTTAATGAACTTGATGGACCTAGTGCCTATCGATTTCTTACCATATCCTGCAGAGCATTGGCTAGGTATCCCTTACTTGAAAGTGGTTCCTACAGCTGATGTAAATATAACAATGGCAATGGCTTTAGGTGTTTTTGCTCTGATGATCTACTACAGCATCAAAGTGAAAGGTCTAGGCGGATTTGCTAAAGAATTGGCACTGCATCCATTTAATCACCCAATCATGATTCCATTTAACTTGGTACTTGAGGTAATTTCGTTATTAGCGAAGCCACTATCTCTAGGTATGCGTTTATTTGGTAATATGTTTGCGGGTGAGGTGGTGTTTATTCTTATCGCGGCAATGCTACCGTGGTACTTACAATGGGTAGGTGCACTACCTTGGGCTATCTTCCATATCTTGGTTATTTTGATTCAAGCGTTTGTTTTCATGATGTTGACAATCGTTTACTTATCAATGGCTCATGAAGATAGTGATCACTAAAAAAATTTTTAAGCTTTATTCTAACTATTAATGTTAATCGGAGAACGTAAATGGAAACTGTACTAAGTTTTTCAGCAATCGCTGTTGCTATTATTGTTGGTCTTTGTGCCGTAGGTACTGCAATTGGTTTTGCTATTCTTGGTGGTAAATTCCTAGAAGGCGCTGCGCGTCAACCTGAAATGGCTCCAATGCTACAAGTTAAGATGTTCATCATCGCTGGTCTACTGGATGCTGTTCCAATGATCGGTATCGTAATCGCACTACTATTCACGTTTGCTAACCCATTTGTTGGTCAACTAGCAGGCTAATTAACTCTCAATAGTTAATTAAATTTTTGTAGTTGATTCTTAACGAGGGGTAGCTGTTGTGAATATGAACGCAACTCTGTTAGGTCAAGCAATTGCTTTTTCATTGTTTGTTTGGTTCTGCATGAAATATGTATGGCCACCAATCATGCAAGCAATTGAAGAACGTCAGAAAAAAATTGCTGACGGTCTAGTAGCCGCTGAACGCGCTGCTAAAGACTTGAACCTGGCACAAGCCAACGCTTCTGAGCAAATGAAAGAAGCAAAGCGCACTGCAACTGAGGTTATTGATCAGGCAAACAAACGTAAAGCTCAAATTATTGATGAAGCACGCGAAGAAGCTCAGGCAGAACGCCAGAAAATCTTAGCGCAAGCTGAAGCAGAAATTGAAGCAGAGCGTACACGTGCCCGTGATGACCTGCGCAAACAAGTCGCAACTCTGGCTATAGCTGGTGCTGAGAAAATCCTTGAACGTACAATCGATAAAGATGTACACGATGATCTTCTTAACAACATTACTGCAAAACTTTAAAGCAAGGGGCTGTATATGTCTGATTTGACTACAATCGCACGCCCCTATGCTAAAGCAGCGTTTGACTTTGCGGTAGATAAAGGTGAGCTAGACCAATGGGGTCAGATGCTTACTTTTGCTGCCGAAGTGGCACAAAATGATGATGTTCATAATTTATTAAGCGGTTCTATGACTGCTGAAAAATTAGCTGAAGTATTCATTGTAATTTGTGGCGAACAATTTGATGAATTCGGTCAGAACTTAATTAAAGTGATGGCAGAGAATGGCCGCTTAATGGCTTTTCCTGATGTTTGTAAAGAGTTCTTTATACTCAAAAAAGAGTATGAGAAAGAGATCGACGTTGAAGTTACTTCAGCGGTAGAACTTTCTGAAGAACAATGCGCAGAGATCAGCAGCAAATTGGAACAGCGCTTAGCGCGCAAAGTTCAGCTGAATTGCAGTATAGATGAGACTCTACTTAGTGGAGTTATTATTCGAGCCGGAGACCTAGTCATCGATAACTCAGCGCGCAGTCGTTTAGACCGCCTGAGCGATGCATTGCAGTCTTAATGGGGATTGGAGCATGCAACTTAATTCCACTGAAATTAGCGATCTAATTAAACAACGTATTGAATCTTTCGACGTTGTTAGTGAAGCTCGCAATGAAGGTACTATCGTTTCTGTAAGCGATGGCATCCTTAGCATCCACGGCCTAGCGGACGTGATGCAAGGTGAAATGATCGAACTACCGGGTGGCCGTTACGCTCTAGCACTAAACTTGAACCGTGATTCGGTTGGTGCTGTTGTAATGGGCCCGTATGCTGACCTACAGGAAGGCATGAAAGTTACAGGTACTGGTCGTATTCTAGAAGTACCAGTAGGTCCTGAAATGCTTGGTCGTGTTGTAAACACGCTAGGTGAGCCAATTGATGGTAAAGGTCCAATCGAAGCTAAATTGACTTCGCCTGTAGAAATTATCGCACCAGGTGTAATCGACCGTAAATCGGTAGATCAACCTGTTCAAACTGGTTACAAGTCTGTTGACTCAATGATCCCTATCGGTCGTGGTCAACGTGAACTAGTAATCGGTGACCGTCAGACTGGTAAAACAGCAATGGCGATCGATGCGATTATTAACCAAAAAGATTCTGGTATTTTCTCTATCTACGTAGCTATCGGCCAAAAAGCGTCGACTATTGCTAACGTAGTTCGCAAACTAGAAGAGCACGGCGCACTAGCAAACACTGTTGTTGTTGTTGCATCTGCTTCTGAATCTGCAGCGCTGCAATACCTTGCACCGTATGCTGGTTGTGCGATGGGCGAATACTTCCGTGATCGCGGTGAAGATGCACTGATTGTTTATGATGATCTATCTAAGCAAGCTGTAGCTTACCGTCAAATCTCGCTACTACTTAAGCGTCCACCAGGTCGTGAAGCGTTCCCAGGTGATGTTTTCTACCTTCACTCTCGTCTACTAGAGCGTGCTGCTCGTGTAAGCGAAGCATACGTAGAAAAATTCACTAACGGCGAAGTGACAGGCAAGACTGGTTCTTTAACTGCTCTTCCTATCATCGAAACGCAAGCTGGTGACGTATCTGCATTCGTACCAACGAACGTAATCTCGATTACTGATGGTCAGATCTTCCTACAAACTGAGCTATTCAACGCGGGCGTACGTCCAGCTGTTGACCCAGGTATCTCAGTTTCTCGTGTAGGTGGTTCGGCGCAGACTAAAATCATCAAGAAGCTATCTGGCGGTATCCGTACTGCTCTAGCTCAATACCGTGAACTTGCAGCATTTGCTCAGTTCTCTTCGGATCTTGATGAAGCGACTAAGAAGCAGCTAGACCACGGTCAAAAAGTTACAGAACTGATGAAGCAGAAGCAATACGCTCCTATGTCTGTATTTGACCAAGCTCTAGTAATCTTCGCTGCAGAGCGTGGATACCTTCAAGACGTTGAACTTTCTAAAGTTCTAGATTTTGAAGCTGCTTTACTGTCGTTTGCTCGTGGTCAATATGCCGATCTAGCAACACAGATCGACACAACGGGTGCTTTCAATAAAGAAATCGAAGCTGAGCTGAAGAAGCTTGTTGACGATTTCAAGGCAACCCAGACCTGGTAATTGGTAGGTGGTCTTAGGGCCACCTCATACCATTAACGGAGAGTAACGATGGCCGGCGCAAAAGAGATACGTAATAAAATCGGTAGTGTTAAAAGCACACAGAAGATTACGAAAGCAATGGAAATGGTAGCAGCTTCAAAAATGCGTCGTTCTCAAGACGCAATGGAAGCTACTCGTCCATATGCAGAAACAATGCGTAAAGTGATCGGTCATTTGGCTAATGGTAGCCTCGAGTATAAGCATCCTTATCTTGAGGAACGTGAAGCCAAACGTGTTGGTTACATCATCGTTTCTACAGACCGTGGTCTTTGTGGTGGTTTGAACATTAACTTGTTTAAGAAAGCCATGAACGACATGAAAGATTGGTCTGAGAAAGGTGCTGACGTTGAACTTGCAATTGTAGGTTCTAAAGCGACAGCATTTTTCAATAACAGCGGCGCGAAAGTAGCAGCTCAAGTTTCTGGTCTGGGCGATCGTCCAAGCCTTGAAGACTTGATTGGCTCTGTAAGCGTTATGCTGAAGAAATATGATGAAGGCGAATTAGATCGCCTGTTCGTAGTGTTCAACAAGTTTGAAAACACTATGGTTCAAGAACCAACGATCGATCAATTACTTCCTTTGCCTAAATCAGACAGCGAAGAAATGAAACGCAGTCATTCTTGGGACTACATTTATGAGCCCGAGCCAAAACCACTACTAGATGCACTATTGGTTCGCTATGTCGAATCTCAAGTGTACCAAGGTGTGGTTGAGAACCTTGCTTGTGAGCAAGCGGCTCGAATGATTGCAATGAAATCAGCAACAGATAACGCTGGTGACATTATTGATGACTTAGAACTTGTGTATAACAAAGCGCGTCAAGCGGCGATTACACAAGAACTTTCTGAGATCGTTTCAGGCGCAGCTGCGGTTTAAGCTTAGGTAAAACTAAATAGTTAGAGGATTAACGATGGCTACAGGTAAGATCGTACAGATCATCGGTGCGGTAGTCGACGTAGAGTTCCCACAGGGTGAAGTACCTCGTGTATACGACGCTCTGAATGTTAATGAAGTACAAGAGCGTCTAGTTCTTGAAGTTCAGCAACAACTTGGCGGTGGCGTAGTTCGCGCAATCGTAATGGGTAGCTCTGATGGTTTACGTCGTGGTTTGACAGTTGAAAATACTGGCGCTCCAATCTCAGTACCAGTAGGTACTAAGACATTGGGTCGTATCATGAACGTCCTAGGTGACGCGATTGATGAGTGTGGTGAAATCGGTGCTGAAGAGCATTACGCAATTCACCGTGAAGCTCCAAGCTACGAAGAGCAGTCTAACGAGACAGCTCTTCTAGAAACTGGTGTTAAAGTAATCGACTTGATTTGTCCATTCGCTAAGGGTGGTAAAATCGGTCTATTCGGTGGTGCTGGTGTAGGTAAGACCGTTAACATGATGGAACTTATCAACAACATCGCACTTCAACACTCAGGCCTATCTGTATTTGCAGGTGTAGGTGAGCGTACTCGTGAAGGTAACGATTTCTACTTTGAGATGCAGGAAGCAGGTGTTGTAAACATCGAAAAACCTGAAGAATCAAAAGTAGCGATGGTTTACGGTCAGATGAACGAGCCACCAGGTAACCGTCTACGTGTTGCACTGACTGGTCTAACAATGGCAGAGCGCTTCCGTGACGAAGGTCGTGACGTTCTACTGTTCGTTGATAACATCTACCGTTACACACTAGCAGGTACTGAAGTATCAGCACTTCTAGGTCGTATGCCTTCTGCGGTAGGTTACCAACCTACACTAGCTGAAGAAATGGGTGTTCTACAAGAGCGTATCACGTCAACTAAATCTGGTTCTATCACGTCTGTACAGGCGGTATACGTACCAGCGGATGACTTGACTGACCCGTCTCCAGCAACAACGTTCGCTCACTTGGATGCAACGGTTGTACTTAACCGTAACATCGCATCTATGGGTCTATACCCAGCGATCGACCCGCTAGATTCTACTTCACGTCAACTGGATCCATTGGTAGTTGGACAAGAGCACTACGACATCGCTCGTGGCGTTCAGTCTACTCTTCAGCGCTATAAAGAGCTGAAAGATATCATTGCTATCCTAGGTATGGACGAGCTATCTGAAGAAGATAAGCAAGTTGTATCTCGTGCTCGTAAGATTGAGAAGTTCCTAACTCAGCCTTACCACGTAGCGGAAGTATTTACAGGTGACCCAGGCGTTTACGTACCTCTTAAAGAGACTCTACGTGGCTTCCAAGGTCTTCTATCTGGTGAATACGATGACATTCCAGAGCAAGCGTTCATGTACTGTGGTGCAATTGACGAAGCTATCGAGAATGCTAAGAAGCTATAAGGCTAACTAGGAGGCGATATGGCAGCAATAACCTTTCACCTAGACGTTGTAAGCGCAGAGAAACAAATTTTCTCAGGCCTTGTTGAGACGTTTCAGGTGACCGGTAGTGAGGGTGAGCTTGGTATTTTCCATGGTCATACTCCACTGCTGACCGCTATCAAGCCTGGTATGGTGCGTATTGTTAAGCAGCACGGCCACGAAGAAATCATTTATGTTTCTGGTGGTATGGTAGAAGTTCAGCCTGGTACAGCGACTGTACTGGCTGATACAGCTATCCGTGGTGAAGAGCTAGACGCAGCAAAGGCGGAAGAAGCTAAACGCAAGGCTGTGGAGAATATCCAAAATCAGCATGGCGACATAGACTTCGCACAAGCGGCCGGTGAACTGGCTAAAGCCATTGCTCAGTTACGAGTTATCGAACTGACAAAACAGCGTCGTTAATCTTTTTTAAGATTATAGACTCTGAGATAAAGGCGACCTAAGGGTCGCCTTTTTGCATTTTTAGATTCTCAAAAATGCTTCTTTTACGTATCACTACTGGTTAAATGGTTATTGCGATTTAATTTTTTGGCCAAAAACGGTTACAATATCGGCTTAATAAAAATAACGTTGGATAGGTTTACAATGAAGTTTAGCGCGGTAATTCTCGCGGCGGGCAAAGGCACTCGCATGTATTCAAACACACCAAAGGTTCTGCACACACTTGCAGGTAAGCCAATGGTGAAGCATGTTATCGATACCTGTAATGGTTTAGGCGCTCAAAATATCAACCTGGTTTACGGCCACGGTGGTGATCAGATGAAGGCTACTCTAGCTGAAGAATCTGTAAATTGGGCACTGCAAGCTGAGCAGCTAGGTACAGGCCACGCGGTGGATCAAGCATCTGCACATTTCGCTGATGATGAAAAAGTATTGGTACTGTACGGTGATGTTCCACTGATCTCACCTGAAACCATTGAAAACCTATTAGACGCCCAACCAAACGGTGGCATCGCGCTACTTACGGTCGTGTTAGACAACCCAATGGGCTACGGACGTATTATTCGTCGTAATGGCCCTGTTGTGGCTATCGTTGAGCAGAAAGATGCAACCGATGAGCAGAAGCTTATCAAAGAGATCAACACCGGCGTTATGGTTGCTACTGGTGGTGATCTGAAGCGTTGGTTGTCTGGCCTAAGTAACGACAACGCACAAGGCGAATACTACCTGACTGACGTTATTGCTGCGGCTCACGATGAAGGTCGTGCAGTTGAAGCTGTACACCCAGTAAGCCCAATTGAAGTGGAAGGCGTGAACGACCGCTCTCAACTTGCTCGTCTAGAGCGCGCTTACCAAGCTGAGCAAGCTGATAAGCTATTGAAGCAAGGCGTAATGCTTCGCGACCCAAGCCGTTTTGATCTGCGTGGTGAACTGCAGTGCGGTATGGATGTTGAGATTGATACTAATGTTATCATCGAAGGCAGCGTAAGCATTGGCGACAACGTGGTTATCGGCACCGGTTGTGTCTTGAAAGACTGTGAGATCGATGACAACACCATCGTGCGTCCATACAGCGTAATTGAAGGTGCAACGGTCGGTGAAGACTGTACGGTTGGTCCTTTTACTCGTCTACGTCCTGGCGCTGACATGCGTAATAACTCGCACGTCGGTAACTTCGTAGAAGTGAAAAATACTTGTCTTGGTGAGGGTTCGAAAGCGAACCACTTAACGTATCTAGGCGATGCTGAAATTGGCCAGCGTGTAAACGTGGGTGCGGGTGCAATTACTTGTAACTACGATGGCGCGAATAAGTTTAAGACCATCATTGGCGACGACGTATTCGTTGGTTCAGATAGCCAATTAATAGCGCCTGTTACGATTGGTAATGGTGCTACCGTTGGTGCTGGCTCTACAGTAACGCGCGATGTTTCTGAAAATGAGTTAGTTATCAGCCGTGCTAAAGAACGTAAGATTGCTGATTGGAAACGTCCAACTAAGAAAAAGTAGTCCCGTAATAAACAAGATGATTTAGTTAGAGCTACTGGTTTCTTTCTAAATAGCCATCGATATAAAAAAAGAGCGAGTAATCTCGCTCTTTTTGTTTTCGTTAACTTAGGAACTAGTCTTGTTTCTCGTCAGCGACCACTCGAGAGTTGTCTGGTGTCGCGAAGTGTTCAGAAAGCTCTTTGTTCGAAACAATATAGCCAACCCACAATGCACCTAAACAAATCACAACTGCAATACCCGTTGCGCTTAGTGCTTGGCTAGCCATTGCCGCGACCAATGCACTTGATAGGCCACTGATACTGATTTGCAGACTATTTTGTAGACCAGCAGCTGTTGCTGGGCTTTGCTTGGCACTTGATAGGGCACGGTTTACTACGATTGGGTAAAGTGCGCCATTTGCTACTGCAATCAAACAGAAAGGTGCAAGTAGAGGCCAGATTGACGTTAGTTCCCACTGTGATGCGATGAAGATAAGCATTGCAGCAACACTGAACAAACCAATCAGATTTCTTAGCACCACGCCATCTCCATACTTCTTCACCGCTTGCTTACCGAAGTAACCACCCGCCATGAATGCGATCGTTTGTGGGATGAAGCTCAAACCGATGTCTTTTGCTTCGTAGCCTAATTGAGCCATGATCTCTGGCATGCCCGTTAGGTAAGCGAAGAACGCTGCAGATGCCGAAGCAAACATTAAAACATTACCCATGTAAGGCTTTGATTTAAGAAGCATCTTGATGTCTGTCTTAATCGATGTCTGTTTTACTTCAGGTGCTTCTTTTGGTTGAGCCATTGTGGTTGCAACTAGCAGTGCACCCATCAAGGTCAATGTGATGAAGATACTGTGCCAGCCAAAGCTATCCGCCAGTAACACACCTAACTGAGGTGCTAGTGCAGGAGATAACGCAACCAAAGGCATGATGGTTGCAAAAATTTGCTGGCTGCTACTTTGCGAGTAACGCTTGATAACCATGGCTTGCCAGATTACCGCAGGCGCACATACACCGATTGCTTGAATGAATCGTAGTGTCAGTAGGTGCCATACCTCGGTGCTGAATGCCAAGCCGAATGAAGCTGCCGTAAAGATCACAAGACCAACCGCCAGCGTATTGCGGTGACCATACTTGTCACTTGCCAGACCCCAAAGAAGCTGACCCATTGCCATACCGCCAAGGAATACGGTTAGAGATAGAGCAATCTGCTCCGGGCCGGTTGCGAAATCAACTTCCATTGCCTTAAATGCAGGAAGGTACATATCGGTCGCAATAAAGCCAAGCATTGAAAGAACAGCAAGGTAGACCAGTTGAAATTTAGAAATATTCATAAGATGCCATTAAGCTAAAGGTAGTGATGTTTTTATCATCAAAAAAATTGTTTGATATACAGAGGTGAAAGCCCCTGTTTATTTATGCTGACATTCTATTTTTCAGACCTGATAAAATAAAACGCTAAAATATGTGGTTATCAATCAAAAAATTTGAAGGCTTATGTTCTCTAAATCCTCTTTAGAAATGCTCGACACAGTGGCGCGCTTGGGTAGTTTTACCGCAGCTGCTGAACAATTGCACAAAGTACCGTCGGCGATCAGCTACGGTGTTAGACAGGTTGAGCAAGAACTGGATGTTTTACTTTTCAGACGTTTACCAAGAAAGGTAGAGCTGACACCAGCTGGTGAGTTGTTCATTGAAGAGGCTCGTGCATTGCTGAGACAGATGGAAGAGGTCAGTGCTCAGACTCGACGAGCAGCGCGTGGTTGGAAGAAAACTTTGCGTCTAACGCTCGATAACGTGGTTAAGCTCGATAAGATGAAGCCGATGATTGAAGAGTTCTACCAAACCTTTGAGTTTGCAGAGCTCCAGATCAACATGGAGGTGTTCAACGGCTCTTGGGAAGCCATTGCACAGGGCAGAGCGGATATTGTGATTGGTGCTACTTCTGCGATTCCAGTTGGTGGTGACTTTGAGGTAAAAGACATGGGGCGCTTAGATTGGGCGTTTGTGATGTCGCCAAGTCACCCATGTGTACGAGAGCAAAACCTCAATGAAGAATTCGTGAGTCAGTTCCCTGCAATCTGTTTGGATGACACCTCTAGCGTACTGCCTAAACGCCACACCGGCCATTATGGCAACCAAAGGCGCTTGTTGTTACCTAACTGGTATAGTGCGATTGAGTGCCTTAAGAATGGTGTTGGAGTGGGCTACATGCCAAGACATATCGCTGCTCCTATTATTGAGCAGGGTTTGCTGGTGGAGAAAATCTTGCCTGAACCAAGCCCGCAGAGCCATTGTTGTTTGGTGTGGCGAAAAGACGATAACCATAAATTGATCGAATGGATGGTGAAGTACCTAGGATCGAGTGAGCAACTTCACCAAGATTGGTTGGATCATCGTAAGGCGATCTAATGATCGATTTGAAAGTGATCTTTTGGGTGCTTGGCCTGAATTGTCGCCAATAAAAAGAGCGAGTAAAAACTCGCTCTTTTTGGTTCGATAACTTAACTCTTAAGACAAGAAGAACTTGTAAGAAGGGTTGTCGGTTTCGTCTTTACACTGATAGCCAAGCTCTCGTAGGTGTGTCGAGAACTGAGCCAAATCATCATCACCAAGTTCGAAGCCACACAATACGCGACCGTAATCGGCGCCGTGGTTACGATAATTGAACAGGCTGATATTCCAGTGAGTACCTAAGGTATCAAGGAATTTAATCAATGCACCTGGATATTCTGGAAACTCGAAGCTGTACAGACGTTCTTGCAGTGGCTTCGATGGTTTGCCGCCAATCATGTAGCGAATGTGCAGTTTTGCCATCTCATCATCAGACAGATCGACAACTGGGTAGCCGCCTTCACGTAGGTCATTAATGATGTGCTCGAGCTCTTCTTGCCCACCTTGCAGACGTACACCAACGAAGATATTCGCTAGGCTTTCGTCGTTGTGGCGGTAGTTAAACTCCGTCACCGCTCGGCCGCCAATAATATTACAGAACTCTAGGAATGCACCTTGTCGCTCTGGAATAGTCACCGCAAGTAGACCTTCTCGTTTTTCGCCCAACTCACAACGTTCAGACACATAGCGCAAACCGTGGAAGTTGGTGTTAGCACCAGAAAGTACCGTTGCCAGTTGCTTGCCTTGCAGTTGGTTCTGCTCAGCAAACTTCTTGAGACCAGCCAGAGCCAGCGCTCCCGAAGGTTCAGCAATCGCACGAGTGTCTTCAAAGATGTCTTTTACCGCAGAGCAGATCTCATCGCTAGACACGGCAATATGACCATCGATGTACTGTTGGCATAGGCGGAAGGTCTCTTCGCCAATGCGCTTAACCGCAACGCCATCTGCAAACATGCTGACCTGATCCAGTACCACTGGCTCACCGGCATCGAGAGCTGCTTTCAAGCAAGATGAGTCTTCTGGTTCAACCGCGATGACTTTAATTTCTGGCATCAGTTGCTTAACCAGTACAGCTACACCAGCAGCCAAGCCACCACCACCAACAGGCACAAAGATGTAATCCATGTGACCATTCTGCTGCAGCATCTCCATGCCCATAGTGCCTTGTCCAGCGATCACCAATGGGTGATCGAAAGGAGGCACAAAGGTATAGCCGTGTTCAGCAGAAAGGCGTTCAGCCTCTGCCTTCGCTTCATCAAAGTTGCTGCCGTGCAGAACCACGTTACCGCCAAAGCCACGTACCGCATCAACCTTGATATCAGGAGTGGTTTTTGGCATCACAATCGTGGTTTGAATACCAAGTTTAGAACCGGACAGAGCCATACCTTGAGCATGGTTACCCGCCGATGCCGCAATCACACCGGCAGCTTTCTGTTGCTCTGAAAGGCTTGATACCATGTTGTAGGCACCACGTAGCTTGAACGAGTGGACCGGCTGACGGTCTTCTCGTTTAAGCTGAACCTGATTACCAATGCGCGCGCTTAAACGCGGCATATCCTGTAGAGGTGTTACGATTGCCGCTTCGTAAACCGGCGCTCTCAGGATCTGACGCAGATAGTCTGCGCCAGTTTGTTTTTTGGGGCTGGAGGTGTCATCACTCATAGTTAGCCCTCAAGCTTAGACTTATCACGCACGGCGCCTTTGTCGGCACTGGTTGCCATGCTTGCGTAAGCTTTCAGTGCGAATGAAACTTCACGCTGACGGTTTTCTGGTTTCCAGCCTAGTGCGTCTTGCTTAACACGACGCGCTTCTAGCTCAGCTTCAGGCACATCAAGTGTGATTGAGCGGCTAGGGATGTCGATAGTGATGATGTCGCCAGTATTCACTAGACCAATAACACCGCCACTTGCTGCTTCTGGAGAAGCGTGACCGATAGACAGACCCGAAGTACCACCAGAGAAACGTCCGTCCGTTAGAAGCGCACAAGACTTACCTAGACCCATAGATTTTAGGTAAGTAGTTGGGTAGAGCATTTCTTGCATGCCCGGACCACCTTTAGGACCTTCGTAACGAATAACAACCACTTCGCCGGCTTTTACTTTACCCGCTAAGATACCGTCTACTGCCGTGTCTTGGCTTTCAAATACGATTGCGGGACCTTGGAATTTCAGGTTCTCCTCATCAACACCCGCGGTCTTGACGATACAACCATCAACGGCGATGTTACCTGAAAGTACCGCTAGGCCACCTTCTTGGCTGAATGCGTTCTCTTTAGTACGAATACAACCATCGACACGGTCATCATCAAGGCGATCCCAACGACAATCTTGTGAGAAAGCTTTGGTGGTACGGATACCAGCAGGGCCTGCACGGAAGAACTTAAGCACGGCTTCGTCTTCTGTTTGCATTATGTCGTATTGAGCTAGCTGCTCTTGCATGCTTAGGCCAAGTACAGTGCGTGTTTGGTTGTTTAACAGGCCAGCACGGTCTAGTTCACCTAGGATAGCCATTACGCCACCAGCACGGTGAACGTCTTCCATGTGGTATTTAGGTGTTGAAGGAGCAACCTTACATAGGTGTGGAACACGGCGAGACATCTCGTCGATATCACCCATATCAAAGTCAATCTCACCTTCTTGAGCTGCCGCTAAAAGGTGAAGTACCGTGTTACTTGAACCGCCCATCGCGATATCTAGTGCCATTGCATTATCAAAGGCTGCGCGGTTAGCGATGTTACGTGGCAGTGCTGATTCGTCATCTTGCTCGTAGTAACGCTTAGTTAGGTCAACGATGCGCTTACCTGCATTGATGAATAGCTCTTCACGGTCAGCGTGAGTTGCTAGCATAGAGCCGTTACCTGGTTGAGATAGGCCAAGCGCTTCAGTTAGACAGTTCATTGAGTTAGCCGTGAACATACCTGAACATGAACCACATGTTGGACATGCAGAGCGCTCTACTTGCTCACTTTGCTCATCAGAAATGGTTGGATCGGCACCCTGAATCATCGCGTCAACAAGGTCTAGCTTGATGATTTGATCGGAAAGCTTGGTTTTACCTGCTTCCATAGGGCCGCCAGATACAAAGATCACTGGGATGTTTAGGCGCATTGCAGCCATCATCATTCCCGGAGTGATTTTGTCACAGTTAGAGATACACACCATTGCATCCGCACAGTGTGCATTGACCATGTACTCTACTGAATCCGCGATAAGCTCACGTGATGGCAGTGAGTACAGCATGCCGCCGTGGCCCATTGCGATACCATCATCCACTGCGATGGTGTTGAATTCTTTAGCGATACCACCCGCTTTCTCGATTTCACCCGCAACCAATTGACCCATGTCTTTAAGGTGAACGTGGCCTGGAACGAATTGAGTGAACGAGTTTACAACTGCGATGATTGGCTTACCGAAGTCATCATCTTTAACGCCAGTTGCACGCCATAAAGCGCGCGCACCAGCCATGTTGCGTCCGTGGGTAGTCGTTGCTGAACGATAGATTGGCATTGCTTAAATCCTTATAAAATATTTGGCTGTTGCTTACTTAGTTGTTTGCGTTTGGTTTTCTGAAGCTTGGTCTGCTGGGTACACATAGTCTAACCAGCCCCACTTATCTTCAGTGGTTCCATTGAATAGACCAAAGTAAGCCGCTTGAACTTTTTCAGTGATAGGACCGCGTTTGCCTTCACCTACTGTAATTTTGTCTACACTGCGAACCGGAACGATTTCCGCTGCTGTGCCTGTCATGAAGACTTCGTCAGCAAGGTATAGTGCTTCACGAGCAATGTTCTCTTCACGGATCTCATAACCCATGTCTTTTGCTAGTGTCATGATCGAATCACGAGTGATACCCGGTAGAATTGCGCTGGTCGCTGGTGGCGTTGATAGCACGCCATTACGTACTACAAAAATGTTTTCGCCAGCACCTTCAGAAAGGTAGCCATCAACACTCAGAGCGATACCTTCATCGTAACCATGACGACGAGCTTCGCCACCAACCAGTAGTGAAGATAGGTAGTTACCACCGGCTTTTGCTGCGGTTGGGATCGTGTTTGGAGCTGCACGGTTCCAGCTAGAAATCATCGCATCAACGCCATTTTCTAGCGCTTCTTCGCCTAGGTACGAACCCCAAGGGAAAGCAGCGATGATTAGCTCCATCTCAGTGTTTTCTGGCGGGCAGACACCTAAACCAACGTTACCTACGAAACCTAGAGGGCGGATGTACGCTGACTCTAGCTTATTTTGGCGTAGCGTTTCGCGAGTTGCTTCCATAATTTCTTCCTCAGTGTAAGGAATAGGGAAGCGGTAGATTTTTGCTGAGTCTTTTAGGCGCTTAGCATGCTCAGGGTGACGGAAGATAACCGGCCCCTTTGGTGTGTTGTAGCAACGAACACCTTCAAACACAGAAGTACCGTAGTGCATTGCGTGAGTCAGGACGTGAACGTTCGCCTCTGCCCAAGGAACCATCTCACCGTTAAACCAAATATAGTCTGCTGTTTTAGCTGTCATGTTTGCGGTTCCCTATGCGTTTATCTTTTGTTGTAAGTTGTTGTTTGGCAGTTCATTACGGCTGATAGAGATAACGTCAACGGTACGCACATCCCACAGCTTTTCGATTTGATTGACCAAGAAAGAGATCGGACGGTCACTGTCTACGATGATCTCAACACTCGCCACTTTGCTTTCGTGGTTTTGAGTGCCCGCAACTTGCTTAACAATGAAGCCACGGTGGCGGATAACACGAAGAACACGCTCTAGTAGTACAGGCTTATCATCGGCTTTGATGTCTAATAGGTATCTTTTCATGTTATGTGTTCTCCAACATCTCACTGTTTGAAGCACCTGGCGGTACTAGTGGCCATACGTTTTCTTCTTCATCGATAAGAACATGAAGTAGGTAAGCGGTTTTGCTCTCTAGCATCTCTTTCAATGCTGGTTCTACTTCTTCTTTACGAGTGATGGTTTTGCCCGGGATGTCGAACGCTTTCGCGAGCATCACGAAATTAGGGTTGTCATCCAAGATAGTTTCACTGTGGCGGCCATCAAAGAACAGCGATTGCCATTGGCGAACCATGCCCAAGCGAGAGTTATTAAGCAGTACCATCTTCACTGGGATCTGACGACGCTTTAAGGTGCCAAGCTCTTGAATGTTCATCATGAACGAGCCATCACCAGAGATTAGAATCGATTGGTCATCAGGACGACCAACCGACGCACCCATAGCCGCTGGTAAACCAAAGCCCATGGTGCCTAAACCGGCAGAGGTAATGAAGTTTTGTGGATCGCGAGGCTGAATGTGCTGGGCTGCCCACATCTGGTGTTGGCCAACATCGGTCGAAACGATAGAGCTTGCTGGCATCATGTCAGATAATTGTTTTAACAGCAGTGGAGCAAAGATCAGATCGCCAGGGTGGTCGTAACGCCATTTGAATGAGCTACGAAGCCCTTCAGAGTGGTGAACCCAAGAGGAGATGTCTTGGCTTAGCTCTAGTTGAGGCATGATCTTGTTGATGTCACCGCGAATTGGCGCGTTGGCCAGACGCAGTTTGCTGAACTCTGCTGCATCGATATCGATATGGATAACCTTCGCGTGTGGCGCAAAAGTATCGAGTTTGCCTGTTACTCGGTCATCAAAACGGGCACCGACAACAATCAGTAGGTCACTCTCTTGAACTACAAGGTTAGCGGCTTTAGTGCCGTGCATACCCAGCATGCCAAGGTAGTGTGGGTCATCACGTTCGATAGTTCCCAAGCCTTTTAGTGTGCTTACGGCTGGCATTGGGTTAAGGCGTAAAAACTCACGAACCGCATCGGTTGCTTTAGCAAGTTGAACACCACCACCTACGTATAAAACAGGACGGGTTGCTTGAGATAAGAAGTACTGCGCCTGTTCAATGGCATCAGTTGTTGAAACAGGAATTGCGGGTGGAGTAAATTCAGGAAGAGAGTTAACTGGAGCTTCAGCCAGTTGAACATCTTTAGCGATATCGACGATAACCGGGCCAGGACGACCAGACTTCGCAACCACAAACGCTTCAGCGAGGGTTGGAGCAAGATCTTCAATATCAGTCACTAGGTAGCTGTGTTTAGTACATGACAGAGACATACCAATCACATCCATTTCTTGGAATGCATCGGTACCAATGTGGGAACTTGCAACCTGACCTGTGATTGCAACCATTGGGATAGAGTCCATAAAGGCATCAGCAAGGCCAGTGACTAGGTTGGTTGCACCTGGGCCAGACGTTGCCATACAAACAGCGACATCTTGTGTTGCTCGAGCCATGCCGATCGCGGCCATAGCAGCGCCTTGCTCATGGCGACATAGGATATGTTCAACCCCGCCGTCATAGAGTGCATCGTAGATTGGCATGATGGCACCACCTGGGTAACCAAATACGGTCTCAATTCCTTGTTGCTTGAGTGCGGATACGACTAGTTCTGCGCCTTTCATCGGAATTCTCCCGTATTACCTTTATTTTGGTAACTGTTTCCTTTGTCTCTGCACATCTTGTGCTCCCATTCTTCCTGTAAATCGGCAAAGCCGAAAATGCTCAAAAATATAAAAATCGAATGTTTAAATTAGAAAAAACCCCCGGACTTGTCAGTGCGGGGGTTTTTTCTAATTCGTGGTTACTTTCTTCCCACTCGCCCCCGCGCAGTCTTAATAATGACTACGATAATCAGGTTAATCAGTGCGTAAATGCGAGCGTTAAAAATCATAATATTCGAGTTTTCTCGTTTATTGTCTTCAGTAAATGTCTACATCTCTAGTGTTATCACACAAATCTGCCGCATGACAAGGAAAATGTCATTCTTTTTTCACATTAAAACACCATTCCACCAAGCTATATAACAACCTTATAGCTTTGGTGAGCAACGAATATCCAGAGTGAATACTTTTAAATCAAAGACAAAGGAAAGTTATGGGACTCGCGATAATTCATAGTCGAGCTAGTGTGGGTGTAGAGGCGCCAGAAGTGACCGTTGAGGTGCATATAAGCAACGGAATGCCTGGCTTTACGCTGGTGGGGCTACCTGAAACAACGGTCAAGGAATCTAAAGATCGAGTGAGAAGCGCGATCATCAATTCCCGCTTTGAGTTTCCATCCAAAAGAATCACGGTCAACCTCGCCCCTGCCGATTTACCCAAGGAAGGAGGTCGTTTCGACCTGCCAATCGCGCTTGGGATTTTAGTGGCATCGGATCAGCTACCGACATCAAAAATAGCTCAGCATGAATTCATCGGTGAGTTGGCGTTGTCAGGAGAGCTACGTTCAGTAAAGGGTGTGTTGCCAGCGACGTTAGCCGCCGATAGCGTCGAACGATGCTTAGTTGTCCCACATCATAACGGTGATCAGGCAGCGTTGGTGGGCAAGGGAGCCCATAAATCAGCGCAAACCTTGTTAGAGGTTTGCGCGGACATGTGTGGACAGGCTCAGCTTGGCCTATATAGAACGGAACATCATCAGGCTGATGTTTCAGTGCTTCGCGACCTTCAAGATATTATCGGTCAACAACAAGGCAAGCGAGCTCTGGAGATAGCAGCCGCTGGCAACCATAACTTACTGTTCCTTGGCCCTCCGGGAACCGGAAAAACCATGCTCGCTTCTCGGTTACGCGATTTGTTACCGGAGATGAGTGATGACGAGGCGATGGAAACCGCATCGGTGGCCTCGCTAACGCAGCAAGAGATCAATCAATACAATTGGAAGCAGAGGCCATTTCGTTCACCTCACCATTCGAGTTCGATGGCTGCATTAGTGGGAGGTGGGTCAGTCCCTCGCCCCGGTGAGATCTCTCTGGCGCATAATGGATTACTGTTTCTAGATGAGATGCCGGAGTTTGAACGCAAGGTGCTCGATTCACTGCGCGAGCCGCTAGAGTCGGGCGAGATTATTATTTCACGCGCGGCAGGTAAGACTCGTTTCCCTGCTCGCTTTCAGTTGGTCGGCGCCTTGAATCCAAGCCCGACTGGTTATTACGAAGGCAATCAAGCACGCGCTAATCCGCAGATCATTTTGCGTTATCTTAATCGATTGTCTGGGCCATTGCTTGATCGCTTTGATATGTCCTTAGAGATCCCACTACTGCCTAAAGGGATGTTGGCTGAAGGTGGCGATCGTGGTGAAACCACCCAAGTCGTAAAACAAAGGGTCAAACAGGCTCGTCAAACCATGTTATCTAGAAACCATAAATCGAATGCACTGCTCGGTAGTCGAGAAATAGAGAAGTATTGCCCATTGCGACGTGAAGATGCGGAGTTTCTCGAGACTGCACTGCATCGATTGGGTCTGTCGATTCGTGCTTATCATCGAATCATTAAGGTAGCACGAACCATTGCCGACCTTGACGGTAACGAGCAGATCGAAAAGAAACACCTATCAGAAGCGTTGGGCTATCGAGCTATGGATAGATTATTGAAGCAACTCACGGCACAAGCTGTGTAGTCATGCTAATGGTAGTAAACAACTGGCCATTTATTTACTGTGATTGGTATACAAACAAAAAAGCCTGCTTCAGTGAGCAGGCTTTGGTTTGATAATTTATTGGCGCTGGCTGGAGTTAGAATTTGTAGTTCAAGCCAACTGAAACGATGTATTGAGACTCGTCGTAGAAGGTGATATTGGAATCGCTAGTGCCGTAACCCGCAAGAGATACGAACGACCAGTTTTCCCAATCCATGAATTGATCATATTCATAGGCGGCGAATAGATTGATGTTGTCGTCGCTGCGTTTCTTTTGGAAAGTGATGCTGCTTGCATCATAAGAGCGTTGGTTGTAACCCGCCGTTAGTGCGTATTGATGACGTCCCATACCACCAAATAAGCTGACCTCACCACCGAACTGCTCGAACGATGCCGCATCGCCGTCTGCATCACTTGATTGATAAATCAAAGACGGTACCAGCATCATAGTACGGCTAATCGGCTGGCGATATTGACCTTTCAGGTAGAAGGTATCGGCGTCGCGTTTTAGTGCTTCTTCAACGCGATCTTCTTCCACATCTTTGGTGGCGTAGGCCATGTCTAGCGAGAAAGCTGACCCCACAATGTTGCTTAGCTTCAAACGAAACGCATTGCCAGTTTCATCGGTCTTCGTGCGAGCTGATGTGGTGTTGTACGGATCAGCCCAAGTTTCACCCGACATAATGGTTGGCAGCAGTGAAGCGTCGATCACCATTCCAGACTCAAGCTGGTATTTGTAACCAACCTCTAGCACTACAGTACCTGTCGCTACGTCATCACGAGCGGTACCTGTGTAAACCTGATGGTTCAGATTTTCACCAAAGGTGTAAGCAATGCTGCCGAGAGGTGCAACTAAAAACGAGCTCTCAGACGAAGCTTTTTGATTGGTTGAGGAGATCTTACTGTCAGCGTCGGTATTAAAATTTGAGGTCGAAGAAGTGACACCGGTGTTGATAGATATTTCACCACTGAAACCTGGCTCATCAGCAAGCTTGGCAAACGCGGGCGCAGTAGCAACGCTCAATGCCAGGAGAGTTATTTTTATGTTCATTTAAGGGCTCCTTGCCCACCGATTCTTAGGACGGGTTATTAATATCAGTAAAGTACTACGTTTTTTGGCTGATTATTTATCAATGATGATTTTTGAACTAGTAAAAAAAGGAAGCCGAAGCTTCCTTTCATCAATGGCTTACTTCTTCAATAAGAAGTTAACGAGCTCGAAGTACTCATCAAGAGAGCTGATACCTTGAGCTTCTACTAGGTAGCGGTTATTCACTATGACTGCTGGTACGCCAGAAAGGCCGCTGTCTTTGAATGCTTTGTCGAAGCGACGAACCATAGAATCTACAGCAAAGCCGTTGTATGCCGCATCGAATTTCTTAGCATCAACGCCTTCATCTAGGAAGATTTGACGCAATTCGGCTTCATCACGTGGTGGCTTGTTCATGGTGTGGATGCGGTTAAACATCACTGGTACCATTTTGTCTTCAACTTTCAGTGCAATCATGGTCGCGTAAGCTTTGCTCATTGGCAGACCCATGTTGCCACCCATGAATGAAACATGGTTCTTCTGTAACTTAGCGTCTTTAGGTAGCTGCTGTTTTAGCTGCTGGATGATTGGCTCAAAGCTATTACAGTGTGGGCAGTAAAAAGAGAAGAACTCTGTCACCATTGGTTTTTTTGATGCTTCTAGATCGAGAACTTTGTAGTGTTCACCTTCGTTAAATTTCGCAGCGTGAGCTGAAAGGCTCAACATGATCAATGAGAAAAATGCGAATAGCTTTTTCATTTATCCAATCTCCATTATGTTTGAATTTTTATCTAGTTGTATGTTGCGATTGCTGTTACCACTGAGGCATTAACGAAAGTGGTGGCTCTTGCAGGGTAGCAATTTGCTCTTTACAAGCAAGTACTTGTTGCTCCCAATATTTCGGATCATTAAACCACGGGAAGGCTAATGGAAACGCTGGATCGTGCCATCGCTTCGCTAACCATGCCATGTAATGCACCATACGTAGACCGCGTAGTGGTTCGATTAGTTTCAGTTGCGAGGTATTAAAATCGCAAAACTCTTGATAACTCTCTAGCAGAATATCGAGTTGCATCAGTTTATCTTGGCGTTCACCGTTGAGTAGCATCCACAGATCTTGTATCGCAGGGCCATTACGTGCGTCATCAAGATCGACGAACATTGGTCCATCGCGCCACAAGATGTTGCCTGGGTGGCAATCACCATGCAGGCGGATGTTGTCAATGTTGCTCGGCCACTGACTCTCTAGCTCTTTTATCAGAAGGTCTACGTCATTGAAGAACGCTTTTTCTAGGTGTGTCGGGATAAACTGAGAGTTCTCTAGAATCTTACGTGGCTGATAAAGGTATTCATCTAAGCTGATGGTCGGGCGATGTTGGAATGTTCTTCCCGCGCTGGCTTTATGAATACGACCCAGAAAACGTCCAACGCCTTCCAGTTGATCTAGATTGTCGACTTCATACTGTCTGCCGCCAACGCTTTCGAACAATGCAAACAGGTAGCCTTGATATTCATGCAAGGTTTCACCGTTGACTCGCATTGGTGGAGCGACAGGCATCTCTTGTTCAATCAGTTCTAACGCGAAGTCGTGCTCTTCTTGGATCTGGGCTTTGTTCCAGCGCTGCGGACGATAAAACTTAACGACGTAGCGTTTACGGTCTTCATCGGTGAATTGATAGACCCGATTTTCGTAACTGTTGAGAGCGAGAAGCCCGGATTCAGCACGAACTCCAATACTCTCCAGTGCGTACCACATGAAGTCAGGAGTCAGGTTATCAAAATTAAAGGCTTGCATCGTCATAGAATAAAAAAGGCTCATTACTGAGCCTTTTTCCATTTATTGGGTTGTTATACCAAGCGCTAAGGAGGCTGGTATCAGAGCTTCTTGATAAAGCGGCTTTCGACTTCCATCGTAAACTCTTCATTATCCGAGAGTATAAACTGAATTGTCGAAACTGGTGAGCTCAGTTTTTCTGGGTCGGCGCCTAAACTGATAGGTAGGTTCAAAACCTCGCCTGGATCGACAGTAATCGTCTGTTTGCCGTACCAGATAGAATCGGGCAGTCCGCTAACATCGAGCTTGTACTCTTGCTCTTGTTGAGTCTTGTTGATCACTTTCAAGGTGTAGGTGTTTTCAACCAACCCTTGGTTATTGACTCTGAACAACTGGTTTCGGTCACGCAGAACACTTAGGCCGGCAGGATCAACGCTCGCGATTTGGGCGAAGAACAAGCCCAGCATCACGATCAAGATGGCGCCATAGCCCAACAGTTTAGGACGCATTACCTTGGTCGAGTGACCTTCAAGTCTGTGCTCGGTGGTGTAGTTGATCAGGCCTTTCTCGTAGCCCATACGCTCCATGGTGTTGTCACAGGCATCAATACACGCGCCGCAGTTAATACACTCATATTGCAGGCCGTCACGGATATCGATACCCGTTGGGCACACTTGAACACATAGATTACAGTCAATACAGTCGCCTAGACCAAGCTCTTTTGGATCGGCTTTACGAGAGCGAGGGCCACGGCTTTCACCGCGTTCTGAATCGTAGCCCACGATGAAGGTGTCTTTGTCGAACATTGCCGATTGGAAACGCGCGTAAGGACACATGTGCAGACAAACAATCGAGCGCATCCAACCAGCATTGGCATAAGTACACCCAGCAAAGAACAGTACCCAAAACACCGGCCAGAAAGACGAGTTAAAGGTAAAGAAGCCAACCACTAACTCTTTAATTGGGATGAAGTAACCAACAAAGGTTAAGCCCGTCGCAATGGCAATCGCCCACCACGCAATGTGTTTGAGGGTTTTTCTGAGGATTAAATTGCTCGTTAGTTTGCCCGAGTCTTGTTTTCTTCGCTTATTGGCAGCACCTTCTAGTTTCTCTTCGAACCAAATGTACATGAAGGTCCAGACGGTTTGCGGGCATAAATAGCCACACCAGACACGGCCTAAGAAGGTGGTTATGAAGAATAAGCCAAACGCAGCAATCATAAATAGGATCGCGAGTAGGGTCAGATCTTGCGGGTATAAGGTGGTGCCAAAGAAGTTGAACTGTTGGTTGCCGATATCGAGCAAGATCGCTTGGCGTTCACCAAATGGAATCCATGGAATAAGCGCAAAAAGTAAAAGTAAGAACCAACCGCCATAACGACGCAGTTGTTGGAATTTACCTTTGCTTTCTCGAACATAGATTCGGTTACTTGGGTTAAATCGATCTCCATTACCTTTATGTGTTTTCGGGTTAAAGGTTTTAGGAGTCACATCTTTGATATCGATTTTATCCTGACTCATGAACTATCCTTTTTGTGGCTTGTTTGCCCGGTTAAATCGGGCATGACGACATTACTTGAAAGTATGGTTTAGAGAACCTGTTGAAATTGAGCTTGGTGCATTTGTTGTTATCGCACTCACTCTTATTATTTTAGAAGATTCTTATGGATGGCGATTATAGCGACAATCTTGTTCTCATTTCTTTAACGCTATCAACCTTTAACAACAAAAGTCATAACAGTTGTGACGAAAAAATAGCGAACAGAAACAAAAAAGCGACCTGGCGGTCGCTTTTTAAATTGAGTGTTTTATCTATACGGCAATTGAGTTCTAAACAAGTGGGCGACTAAAGAAGGCCACGTGCTTTTAGAATTGCGGTTTTGAAATCATCTTCTTGGTCTTTTTTCAGGCCTGGGATCATTTCATCTTTTTCGCTGTTGCGCATTTTTAGGTGGTAGATAAGAACATCGTCAGTCAGTTCTTCAAGCTTGCCTTGGTAGCCCGCTTCTTTTGATAGCTTAATGATGAACTCTAATAGGTTAAGCTCTTGATCTTTCTGCCACTCAGGCTCCATCAGTTCAAGCAGTTCTTCAATGCGGTGACACTTCATACTTTATTTCTCCACAAATTTTATAATGATTTGTGGCTAAGGTATCAAATCGGATAGGGAATACCAATGTGTAAACACATTTCAAGATGGGAGCGGGCAAGAAAAAAGCGCAGTAAAAACTGCGCTTTTTGTTAAGCGGCTTTAATCACTTTTGTTGTAGTCGGTGCTAATAAAGCAGTCTTCTCAACTAGAGTCATTGTAGGAGCCAATTTCTTAGCCGTTGGAGCAGCAACAAAGCCACTACGACGACGCATCGCACTACGGTTGGTGTGCGAGAACCTGACAGCTGTTGGGCGCATTAATTTACCTAACGGTCAGGCATATCCATTGCCAATCTAATGGCCTGATTTACCATGAGCTCCACTTCAATTGCTTGAAGCGTTACTCGTCTGGCTTTCGCCAATCCGAAGAATAAATCAGGATAATGATATGCATGCATATCAAGGCTTAGATTATCACTATCTAAGTTATCGATCGACGCCTGAGTGATAAATAGACGATATTAGAGCTAAAATAGTGTGAGCAGTATATTTGAGTTTGAACCTCTTTCAGGCTTAAGATGATGCTTTAAAGGAGGTGCATATGTCGTTCTTAAAGAAAACGTTAGCAAGTTTTGGAATTGGATCTGCCAAGGTGGATTCTGTATTGCAACAGGAAGTGCTTTATCCAGGTAAGAAAGCGAGCATTATTGTGCATGTCTATGGTGGCGCTCAGCCACAAGAGATCGACAATATCGATCTCAACTTGTGCTGTCGTTACGTTAAAGAAGTTACCATGAACTCGCAAAGGCAAGAAGGTGGTCAAACACGTCGAATGCACCAGACATACTCGTTGGCCAAATGGAGCCTGCCGTATGCCTTTGTTATTCAGCCGGGTGAAACCCGTGATTTTGAATGTGAGTTTGATGTCCCGCTGAACACACCGGTCACGATTGGTGATTCAAAGGTGTGGCTAGAAACCGGGTTGGATATTGCGATGGCAATTGATCCATCGGATAAAGACATCTTAACGGTTCGTCCTGATGCACTCCTCGATGGTATTTTTAACGAACTTGAAGCTCAAGGGCTGCGCATTCGCCAAGTGGAGTGTGAAGCGGTAGAAGGCTTTGAACTGCCATTTGTACAAGAGTTTGAGTTTGTACCGACTACGGGTCCTTATCATGGCCGCTGGCGTGAGCTTGAAGTTGTTGCCCATCGTGACGAAACTGAGCTTAAGCTTTGGTTTGAGATAGATCGCAATCGCGACGGTGCCAAAGGCATGTTGGCGAGTTTATTGGGAGTGGGCCAGCTACAGCGTCAATTGAGTGTGCCATTGGATACCTCTCCAGAAGAAGCCGGCAAGATGGTACTTGAGTATCTAGATAGCGCCTCTTAATTCGCTTTTTGGTTCTTTAGTTTTAGAGAGCCTAGCCTTATCACACTGTTTAGGCGTCATTGATGTCATAAAAGCTGTCATAAAAATTTAAGCTTACACGTGTAAGCTTAATGTGCAATACTAGGTCAATTGAACATTTACTCTAGTAGGATACTCATGTCTGCATCATCAGCTAGCGAATACAGCGACATCGAAGAACGCGCTAATGCGATAACCCACGGCTTGGGCGTCGTGCTTGGCGTTATTGGTCTGATCTTGCTACTGATTCGCGCGTTTGATTACCAAGCCGACATGTTGACGGTTGCCAGTATGACAATCTATGGCAGCAGCATTATCCTGCTCTTTCTTGCTTCCACGCTTTATCACTCGATCACCACAGAAAAAACTAAGCGTTTACTAAAAACCCTCGATCACTGTGCGATTTATTTACTGATCGCAGGTAGCTACACGCCGTTTTTATTGGTTGGCTTAAGAACCCCATTGGCAATGGGCTTGATGGCGGTTATTTGGGGAATTGCGCTGGTCGGTATCATCATGAAGATTGCCTTCGTTTACCGATTCAAGCGCTTATCGCTGTTCATTTACTTAGCGATGGGCTGGCTATCTTTGATTGTTGTTTATCAATTAGCGATGAACATCGATATAGGTGGTTTGGTGTTGTTAGCGGTTGGCGGGGTGATCTATTCGCTGGGTGTGATTTTCTATGTTGCAAAACGCATCCCTTACAACCATGCAATCTGGCACTTGTTTGTATTGGCGGGTTGCGCTTGCCATTTCTTCGCTATCTATCTGTACGTGACTCCGGTTTAGCGAGCCAGTACTTCAGTAATCTCAGCTTTAATCTGATATTCAGGGTGTTGTTCTAGGTCGATCTTGATTAGCTTGCCTTCTTCACCCGTCTTTGGTCGCAAGTATGTGTCAGCCATACGTTTGATTGATTTCCATACAGCAACTTCTTCTTCTGCCAACAACGTACCTTCTGCAGTAAATACGCTGATGTTAAGTGATACTAAAATGACAGCTTGAGTGCCTTGGTTGGTGATGGCTGTCGGAATGATAAGTTCACCACCTTCATAGCGACTTGCACCCAGTACAACATCCACTCCTGATTGAGACAGCTGTAAGCTTGGCTTTTTACTATTCACTACAATCGTAGTGCCACGCGTGTTCGTCGTAACTGGGACAGCGACTACGGGTACTGCTGCGACAGGCTCGGCGATCTCTGAAGTTGTCGCTACTTCTTCCGCTTGTTTCTGTGCCACGTACTGCCACGTAAAGTCGTCTTTCAGTAGTACTTGTTTTCCATCTTGTAGAGTCACCATTTGGTCGGCGAAGGCTGAACTGCTCAGCAGAGCGCTTGCGATAAGTAGGTATGATTTCATCTCTGTTTCCTTAAATATTCGTGCAATTAGCGTCGCCAGAAGGCTGGGAAGAATAGAACGATCAGCGTCAGTATCTCGAGTCTTCCCATCAACATACCAAGGCTTAATAGCCACTTTGCAGCGTCTGGCAGCGGCGCAAAGTTCCCAGTTGGACCGATCACATTGCCCATGCCTGGACCAACGTTGGCAACGGCTGTGATAGCGCCAGATATACTAGTCACAGGATCAAGTCCCATCGCACTCAAGCCACCAGCAATTAAGATAATCGTAATAAAGAACATCAAACCAAATGCGACCAGTGAACGCACAATGTCGTCATTCACTGGGCGTTGGTTATAGCGCTGAACAAAGACACCCGATGGGTGGATCAGCTTCATCATTTGTTTATGAAGCATGGTCATCGCGATCTGGAAGCGGAAGATTTTGATACCGCCAGAGGTTGAACCCGAGCACGCGCCCGCCATCATTAAAAACGCAAACAAGGTAGTCGGTAGTGCACCCCACGCGGTGAAGTCTTCTAAGCCAAAACCGGTTGTGGTGACGACTGACACTATGTTGAACATCGAAACACGCATTGCATCCATGATGGTGTAGTCATCCCTAACCACCAGCCATGTCGATATTACGGCACTGGTGACCAAGAATAGATACGTGAAGCCTCTCACTTGAGCGTCTTTGTAGAGGATTGAGAGTTTTCTACCACGCAGTGCGCTAACAAACAGTAAGAACGGCAGACCGCCAAGGAACATGAACAGGGTTCCCACCCAGTGAGCACTGTTAGAGAAGTGGTTCATTGAGCTATCTGAGGTTGAGTAACCACCCGTCGACAGTGTTGTGAAGGCGTGATTGATCGCATCAAAGATGCCCATGCCTGCAAACAGATAGCTAATGATGCACAAGCCAGTCAGAACCAGATAAACCGCCACGATGTTCTTCGCGACCGTTTTTGCTCGTGGGCTGCTTTTATCTGACCAATCTGATGATTCGGTTTGGAACAGGCGCATACCACCGACGTTGAGCATTGGTAGAACCGCTACCGCCATAACGATGAAGCCGATGCCGCCTAACCATTGCAGTATAGAGCGCCACAACAGAATGCTTGGTGCCATGCTGTCTAAGCCGCTCAATACAGTTGAGCCAGTCGTGGTGATACCAGACATGGTTTCAAAATAGGCGTCGGTGAAGCTGATGTGGTTGATGAAGACAAACGGCAGTGCAGCAAAGGCACTGGCAATCGTCCATACCAGAGAGGTGATCAGGAACATGTCCCGTACCCCAAGTCGGAACTTAGCTGAACGGCCTAAACTCAAGCAGATGAACGCCACTATGTGCGTGATCACTACCGACTGACCAAACTCGAGGAAGCCACCGGTGCCTGTAAAAAAGGCAACCAATGTAGGGATGTACATGAAAAGGGCGAGTTTTGATAACACTAACCCTATCACTAATAATATCGGACGAAAGTTGACCATAGCTTAATAGACCATCGCTTTGTGCCGAAGCGTCGTTCTCACAAGAAGAAGGTTGTGAGAACAAGCTTACGAGAACAAGGCTATAAAAAGAACGGGCTCGGTTGGAATAGAGACTCAACATCAGGTACGTATTTCTTGTCCACTAGGAACATAACTACGTGGTCATCTTGTTCGATCACGGTTCTATCGTGCGCGATAAGCACCTCTTCTCCGCGAACAATCGCACCAATCGTGGTGCCCGGTGGTAGTTTGATGTCGCCAATCGCTCGGCCAACGACTTTAGATGTGGTTTCGTCACCGTGCGCAATCGCTTCGATTGCCTCTGCAGCGCCGCGACGCAGAGATGATACGTTTACAATATCAGCACGACGAACGTGAGTGAGCAGCGCAGAAATGGTCGCTTGTTGTGGAGAGATAGCAATATCAATCACACCACCCTGAACAAGGTCGACGTAAGCACCACGCTGAATCAGTACCATTACCTTCTTGGCACCCATTCGCTTAGCCAGCATCGCTGACATGATGTTGGTTTCATCTTCATTGGTTAGGGCAATGAACACGTCCACTTGATCGATGTTCTCTTCGGTCAGCAGCTCTTGGTCTGCGGCATCACCACAGAAGACGATGGTGTTTTCTAACTCTTCAGACAACTTCTCGGCACGAGTGTAACTGCGCTCAATAAGTTTGATGCTGTAGCTCTGTTCAAGGCGTTTAGCCAAGCTTGCACCAATGTTACCACCACCGACAATCATGATGCGGCGGTACGGTTTCTCTAGGCGTTGCAGTTCACTCATTACTGAGCGGATATGGTTACTTGCCGCCACAAAGAACACTTCATCATCGGCTTCAATGATGGTGGTGCCTTGTGGGCGAATAGGGCGACCTTGACGGAAAATAGCGGCAACACGAGTATCGATGTGCGGCATGTGCTCACGCAAGGCAGATAGGGCGTTACCGACCAGTGGACCACCGTAGTAGGCTTTTACTGCTACTAGGCTAACTTTCTGTTCAGCAAAGCTCACAACCTGCAATGCACCTGGATATTGAATCAGGCGTTCGATGTAGCTGGTCACTAGCTCTTCGGGTGCGATCAGGTGGTCTACTGGGATAGCACCTGATTTGAATAGTGCTTCTTTTTCTTCTAGGTATTGAGGAGAACGAATACGAGCAATTCGGTTTGGCGTATTGAAAAGAGAGAAAGCAACCTGACACGCAGCCATATTGGTTTCATCCATATTGGTTACGGCAACCAACATGTCGGCATCTTGCGCACCTGCTTCACGTAGTGTGTTTGGGTGGCTGGCATAACCGTTTACAACCCTAAGGTCGTACTTATCCTGAAGTTCACGAAGTCGGTCAGCATTACGGTCGACAATGGTGATGTCGTTGTTTTCACCAACTAGGTTTTCAGCAAGGGTACCGCCAACTTGTCCAGCACCTAGGATAATGATCTTCATAGCCTTTCTCTTATTTTTGCCGTGGTAATTCTAGTGCGTGCATTTTGCTTCGATAATGCACTAGAAAGAAACAGCGGCTAAGAAATAAATTCTTAGCCGCTGTTAGTTGTTATGCCTGTTTTACTAGAACTGCGTAGTAGAAGCCATCCATATCTTCTTCCCCAGGCAGTATTTGACGACCCGGATTTTCGATATCAGACCCAACCAGCGTTGCGTTCTCTGTACGTGCTAGGAATGCTTTCACTTGCAGCACGTTTTCTTGCGGCGTGATAGAACATGTCGCATAAACCATGGTGCCGCCTTCTTTCAGCTGACGCCACATAGCATCCATAATCTCGCTTTGCAGTTCAGCCAGCGCGTCAATGTCAGATGCACGACGTAGCCACTTGATGTCAGGGTGACGGCGAATTACGCCAGTCGCTGAACAAGGTGCATCAAGCAGAATACGGTCGAACTTATCACCCATCCACCACTCTTCAGGGTAGCGAGCATCGCCACAAATTACGTCGGCACGCAGTTGTAGGCGCTCAAGGTTATCGTAAACACGGTCTAGACGTTTGATGTCGCAGTCAATCGCAACCACTTCAGTATCGTTGGTATGCTCAAGAATGTGTGCCGTTTTACCACCTGGCGCAGCACAGCAATCTAGGATCAGCTCACCATCTTTTGGTGTTAGGTAATCAACCGAAAGCTGAGCAGCAGCGTCTTGCACAGATACCCAACCTCTGTCGAAGCCAGGAAGCAAAGTAACATCACAAGGTGCAGCTAATTTTATGGCATCGGCTGCTTCAGGGTGCAATGTGTATTCAATGTTTTCGTTTTTAAGCAGCTCAACATACTCGTCACGAGTGTGGTGTTGGCGGTTAACGCGCAGCCACATTGGTGCCTTGCTGTTGTTTGCTTCAACCAGTTGCTCCCATTGATTTGGGTAGCTCTCTTGAAGCATTTTTAGAATCCAGCTTGGGTGGCCGTATTTGCCTGCATTGTGGCTAACGGCTTTCTCGTCTAGTTCTTCTTGGTCACGTAGGTAGCTACGTAGTACAGCGTTGATCAAACCACTCAGGCTTGGGCCACGCAGTGTTTTAGTACCCTCAACCGTTTCAGCAACCGCGGCATGCGAAGGGATACGCATGAAGCTTAGTTGGTAAATGCCCACCAAGATTAGGTGGTGGAATACACGCTTTTTACCTTTAAGCGGGTTTTCCATTAGTTCGTTAGCGATTGACTCTAAACGAGGCAGGTAACGAAGTGCGCCGTAGCAAATCTCTTGCAGTAGAGCATGGTCTCGCGGACGGATCGTTTTTTGAGCCGCAGGGAGAGCGTGTGAAAGAGAGTGGCCTTTATCGACAACTTGGAATAGGACATTTGCAGCAGCAGCGCGAACATTCATGAGGGGTACCGAATATTTATTTGAATACATGAGGGCATCTCTGCCCTCGTAAAGGTTTTCTAAGCTGCGTAATTAACAGCTTTAAAAGCGGATTAAGAAAGTTGAGTACCAACTTCAAACCAGCTTGCACGTGAGTTCAAGATATCCTGAACTGACATGGCTTTTTTACCTGGAACTTGCAGTTGTTCGAGAACAAGTACGCCTTGCCCTGTCGCTACATAGATACCAGTTTTATCGGCTTGCAGAATGGTACCTGCAGGCTTATCAGAAGCTTGCTCTGCCACACGGCTTTGCCATACTTTAATGCTGTTCTCAGCAGCTTCAAAGTGGCTCATTGGCCATGGGTTGAAGGCACGAACGCAGCGCTCAATATGCGCAGCGTCATCACTCCAGTTGATACGCGCTTCTTCTTTGCTTAGCTTCTTGGCGTAGTTAGCCAGTTCGTCGTCTTGCTTTTCAGCCACCGTTTTACCAGAAGCGATGTCAGATAAACACTCAACAAGCGCATCAGGGCCAAGGCCTGCTAGCTTTTCGTACATAGAAGCGCTGGTATCTGTCGCTTCAATTGGTAGCGTTGCGATACTTAGCATATCACCCGTATCTAGGCCGATATCCATCTGCATGATCGTTACGCCGGTCTCTTTATCACCCGCCCAAATAGAGCGTTGAATCGGAGCAGCACCACGCCAGCGCGGTAGGATAGAGCCATGTACGTTGATACAACCCAAGCGAGGCGTATCTAATACAACCTGTGGAAGCAATAAGCCGTAAGCGACAACCACCATGATGTCAGCGTTCAACTCAGCTAGCTCTTGCTTAGCCTCATCTGACTTGAAGTTTTCTGGTTGGTAAACCGGAATATCGTTCTCAAGTGCGATGTTTTTTACTGGACTCGCAGTCAGTTTTTTACCGCGGCCTGCTGGGCGATCTGGCTGTGTGTAAACAGCAATAACTTCATGCTCCGAAGACAACAACGCCGCCAAGTGACGGGCGGCGAAATCCGGAGTACCTGCGAAGACAATTCTTAAAGACTGACTCAAGGTAGGCTTCCTTCTAATTTAGTAATAGCAGCGGTTATTAACCTTGTTTCTCGTTGAAACGTTTAATCTTCGCTAGCTTATCTTGGATACGTTTACGCTTTAGTGGCGATAGGTAATCAACAAACAACTTGCCTTCTAGGTGGTCAAGTTCGTGCTGAACACAGATAGCCAGAAGGTCATCAGCGTCGAATGTGAATTCGTTGCCGTCACGGTCTAATGCTTTAACCGTTACTTCTGCAGCGCGAGGTACTAGAGCTCGAGCGCCTGGTACAGACAGACAGCCTTCTTCGATACCATCTTCGCCACGTTTGTCGGTAATTTCAGGGTTGATTAGAACCATAGGTTCGTCACGTGTTTCTGAAATATCGATAACAACGATGCGCTGGTGGAAATCCACTTGCGTTGCCGCAAGGCCGATACCTTCTTCGTCGTACATGGTTTCAATCATGTCATCAACGAACTTTTGAATCTCTGGGGTAACTTCTTTTACCGGTTTCGCCACGGTACGTAGACGATCATCTGGTAATGTTAATACTTGTAATACAGACATATACACTCGAAATATTGAACTGTGCCGAAACAGCTTAAACCTTGTTGGCTCAATTCTAGACATTTTAGAGGTCAAATGACAGCATCCTGAAGGTAATTCTCAAATCAGATGTCATATATTCAGACCAAGGAAGTTAGGTCATGCGTCATTTTTCTCCCATTTTTTCTCTTGTTTGTGCCTCTCTTTCGTTCGCCGCTACGGCTGAAAATAGTGCTCAACCTTTAACCATAAAGCAGGGCGCACCTGAGGCGTACGTGGTGGTAAAGGGTGATACTTTGTGGGATATCTCTGCGATGTACCTCGATAGTCCATGGCTGTGGCCGAGGTTATGGCAGGTAAACCCTGAGATAGAAAATCCTCACCTTATTTACCCCGGAGATAAATTGTCGCTGGTTTGGATTAATGGCGAGCCTGTCTTGAGCCTCAAACCCGTCATTAAGCTAAGCCCTAAGATTCGTGTATCAGAGAAGAAAGCGGTGCCAACCGTCAATGAGGGGCTGGTTCTGCCTTATCTGCAATCTGATCGCTTGGTTGAACAGCAAGATATTCAATCGGTTCAACGAGTGTTAGGGACCAGTGATGGTAAGAGATTCTTATCGGGTGAAGACCGGTTGTTTATCTCGGGCAACCAACAACATCAAAAGTGGGGTATCTACCGCGCCGTTGAAACCTACCAGCGACAGCAACCTCAAGCGAGTATGACCTCGTTGCGTTTGGTCGCCACGGCACGCTTAAAAGAAGTGGACGCTGAGTTCAGTAGCTTACAGATAGAGACTCAGCTGCAAGAAGTACTGCTTAACGATCTTGTGTTGCCAGAGCTTGGTGTTGATCAGGTGAAGCTCTCAACCACATTTTATCCAGCGCCTAGTGCTGCGGGTCAGTTTGCCAATATATTGGGTTCATTGGATGGCAGCCAATACAGCGCAAAGAATCAGGTCGTTGTTATCAACAAAGGCTCGCAGGACAACCTTCGCCAGGGCTCTATGTTCACCCTTAGCGAGAGCGGGGCTGTGGTGTTTGGTAAGCAAGGTGAATACAGCTATAAAGAATCAGCGGCGAGCGATAAGGTGCAATTGCCAAGTACGTCACTGGGTAGTTTGATGGTCATTCGCCCTTACGAGTATTTTAGTTTGGCGTTGATCACTCAAAGCTCCAAACCGGTTAGTAATGACATTCTGGCGGTATCGCCTTTGGATCTTGCGTTGACGGAAGAGGTTAAGGGCACCGAGTGAATGAGCAACAACTGAGTGCTTGGTTAACTTTAAGTTTTGTTCCGCAGTTGGGTGGCAAGCGCCTTTCTCGACTGCTGAGTATTGATTCCCCATCGAATATTGTTGGTTACTCCAGCCAACAGCTGCAAGCGATTGGTTTGTCAGCCAAGCAAATCTCCTACTTAAGACAGCAAGCCCCTAAAGAAGTGGAGGCTTGCCTGGCGTGGCAAGCGAGTCAGACCAACCATCACATCATTACCCTTAATTGTCCTCATTATCCCAAACTGCTGAACGAGACAGCCTCCGCACCAAGTGTGCTTTTCGTTAAAGGTCATGTTGAAAAACTGATTGAGCCTCAAATCGCGATGGTCGGTAGTCGTAACGCCAGTCTCGAAGGGCTGCAAACTGCGAAGTCCTTCGCTAAAGAGTTTGTCCAAAACGGCTTGATTGTCACCAGTGGTTTAGCGCTCGGTATCGATGGCTATGCTCATGATGGTGCTCTAGATAAAGGAGGGGAAACTTTTGCTGTGTTGGGCTCTGGCTTGGATTCCATTTATCCTGCGCGACACCGAAATCTAGCGGAGAGGATCTGTGAAAATGGTGCGTTGATTTCAGAATTCCGCCCAAACGCTAAACCTCGACCTGAACATTTCCCACGGCGTAACCGTATTATAAGTGGATTGTCTTTGGGGACTCTCGTCGTTGAGGCGGCCGAGAAAAGCGGTTCTTTGATTACGGCGCGTTATGCGATGGAGCAAGGTCGCGAAGTGTTTGCGCTTCCCGGTTCGATTCATAACCCAACCAGTCGCGGAGGCAACAGTCTAATTAAGGCAGGAGCATGTTTGGTACAGAGCGCTCAAGATGTTCTAATTGAAATAAAGAGTCTGTTAGACTGGTCTATAGATCAGCAGCCCAGTTTGTTCGAACCTACGCCGAACAAGAGTGAAAATGAACAATTGCCATTTCCACAGCTGTTAGCTAACGTAGGATTAGAGGCGACACCCGTTGATATTTTGGCACAGAGAACCCATATACCTGTGCATGAGGTCATGATGCAGCTTTTAGAGCTTGAGCTCTCAGGGCATGTTGTTGCAGTTTCCGGTGGCTATATTCGAAAGGGGAGAGGCTAGCTATGATGATGGACATACTGATGTACTTGTTTGAAACCTACATCCATAGCGATTCTGAATTGCAGGTGGATCAAGATGAGCTGGAAGATGAGCTTCTTCGAGCAGGGTTTCACCAAGACGATATTTATAAGGCCCTCCATTGGTTAGAAGATCTTGCTGCACTGCAAGATACCGACAACCAAGCGGCGATTACTATGTGCTCCAATACCTCGATGCGTGTTTACACCAGTCGAGAGGTATCGCGTATTAATATGGAGTGTCGAGGTTTCTTACTGTTCCTAGAGCAGATCAACGTGCTCACGACAGAGATTCGTGAAATGGTTATTGATCGTGTGATGGGGCTTGAGACCAACGAATTTGAATTGGATGATCTGAAATGGATTATCTTAATGGTGCTATTTAATGTGCCGGGTAATGAAAGTGCTTACACGCAAATGGAAGAGCTGTTGTACACCAAAGAGCAAGGCATCTTGCATTAATACAGGCTTGTCATGAGTAGTAAGATTGATAATCAGCTTTTTTCAGCACATGAACATGCGTTAGAGCATGAACCATGTCCGCAGTGTGGTGGGGAGCTTCAGCTTCGCCATGGTAAGCACGGCCCATTTTTAGGCTGTAAGCAGTATCCGAGCTGTGATTACATCAAGCCTCTTCATCAAAATGATGGTCATGTGGTGAAAGAGCTAGGCGTTCCGTGTCCTAAGTGCCAAAACGAATTGGTATTAAGGCAGGGTCGCTTTGGGATGTTCATTGGTTGTAGTAGTTACCCAACGTGTAATCACATCGAATCTTTGGATCAACCGAAAGAACAACCTGAAGAACAGCCACTTGTTGCCTGCCCTGAGTGTGGTCGAGGCCACTTGGTTGAGCGTAAATCTCGCTATGGTAAAACTTTTTATGCGTGTGATAACTACCCTAAGTGTAAGTTCGCCGTTAATCAGCCACCAGTTATAGGTCGTTGTGAAGAGTGCCAGTTCCCGTTGTTACTTGAGAAGAAAACAGCCAGTGGCACTAAGAAGCAATGTGCTGATCGCAAGTGTCATCACATTCAATCTCAGTAGTCATGTTAATCACAGTAAGTGAATGACCAGAAACAAAAAAACGGCGCTCAATGAGCGCCGTTTCTATATCCAATGAACTTTTTATATCAATAAACCAATGTAGGCTTACTTCATCTGCTCAGCAAACTCATGCACAGCAGGGTAGGCTTGCTGATCAAGAATATCAGACAATGAGCACAACGCTCTTTGCAGTTCTGCGTTGTAATCAGCGCTCACATTAATGTGGCCCATCTTACGACCTGCACGCTTCTCTTTACCATACCAGTGAACATGACAGCAGCCTTGAGCCAGAATAGCCTCAGGTAGAGTATCTTCACCAAGAATGTTGATCATTGCGGTTGGACGAATCAGCTTGGTGCTACCTAGTGGCATCCCACACACGGCACGCAGGTGGTTTTCAAACTGACAAGTTTCAGCGCCTTGCTGCGTCCAGTGGCCAGAGTTATGAACACGTGGTGCAATCTCGTTAACCAGCAGTGAACCTTGAACATCAAAGAACTCTAGCGCGAGTACACCAACGTAATCTAAGCGTTCAGCAATGGCAGTGAACATGGTTTTCGCTTGCTCTTGCAGTTCAATGTCATCAATCGCTGTCGATAAGCTCAATACGCCGTCGGTGTGAACATTTTCAGCCAGTGGATACACTTGAATCTCGCCATTGGTACCACGAGCACCAACCAGTGATACTTCGCGGTCAAACGGAACAAACTCTTCAGCCACAATCGCTTGGTTGTCTGTTGCGGCAATGCACTCAGCCATTTCTGCCCAAGTTACGTCAACATTGTCTAATGCCTTTAAGCGCCACTGGCCTTTGCCATCGTAGCCGCCAAGTGTACTCTTCAATACCATTGGTAAGCCAACGTGAGCGATCGCTGCGTCAAAGTCTTCGCGAGAGTTGATCACGTAGTATTTAGCATTCTTCACGTTCGCTTCGTCTAACAGCGCTTTTTCAAGGCGACGGTCACCGCCAGCTTTGATTGCTTCTGTTGTCGGTAAGAACTTACCGCTGCGCTCACATACCTCAAGCACATCATGAGGGATGTGTTCGAACTCAGCAGTAATGACGTCCGCGCGATCTATCGCATTTTCTAAGCCGTTGCCTAGAATCGCTTGCGTTAATGGGTGAACAATATTTTTGCTGCCAACATCAAAAGCAGAAATTTCAATATTCAGCGGTGCCCCAGCTAGGGACATCATGCGAGCAAGTTGGCCCGCGCCTAACACAAGAACATGCATGGGAATTAGTCCTCTGCAGGGTTTGGATTTGCAAGTACCGTTTCTGTTTGCTCAGAGCGGAACGCTTCTACTTTTGCCATCACATCTTCATTGTGTGTACCAATTATTTGCGCTGCTAGGATACCAGCGTTCGCTGCACCAGCTTCACCGATAGCCAGAGTACCTACCGCGATACCTTTTGGCATTTGCACGATAGAAAGTAGCGAGTCCATGCCTTTCAATGCTTTAGATTGAACTGGAACACCAAGAACAGGTACGCTTGTGAAGGCAGCTGCCATGCCTGGTAGGTGAGCTGCACCGCCAGCGCCAGCAATAATCACTTTAATACCGCGCTCTTTCGCACTGGTTGCGTAGTCTGCTAGCAACTGAGGTGTGCGGTGAGCAGAAACCACTTTTGTTTCGTACGCCACGCCAAACTGATCCAACATTTCTGCAGCTAGCTTCATTGTTGGCCAATCAGATTTAGAACCCATGATAATACCGACAGTCATCTCAAACTCCTTCAGGTACGATTTAATTAGTGATTAGATATTTTGCGCGCATTATACGGGTAAAATCACCCAAGGAAAACGTTTGCGTCAGTCTAAGTTGTTAATTGATACATTTTATAAACAAATAGCTTTAGTCACAGTGAGTGATAATTTGTACACTTAGTGAGTTAGATAACTGAATTAATGAGGCACCCGTGGATAACTTTCAACATACATTGCAGGCATTACAACAAGGTGAAGTCATTGCTTACCCGACCGAAGGCGTTTTTGGGGTCGGTTGTGATCCAGATAATCCACAAGCCATCCAGAAATTACTCGAGTTAAAAAAGCGCCCGGTTGAAAAGGGCTTGATCTTAATAGCTGCAAGCTACGAGCAACTGTTACCTTACATAGATGAAAGCCAATTGACGGAAGAGCAGCTGACGACAGTAAAAGCCACATGGCCAGGCCCGGTGACTTGGATAATGCCAACCAGTGCTAAGGTGACAGACTGGGTGAGTGGTCAGTTTGATTCAATCGCTGTGCGAGTGACGGATCACCCTTTGGTTCAAAGAATGTGTAATGAATTCGGTAAGCCGTTAACCTCTACCAGTGCTAACCTGACGGGCGAACCGCCTTGTATGACGACTGAAGAAGTTCAGCAGCAACTCGGCCAACATTTGGTAGCGATTTTAGAAGGTCAAACGGGTGGTCGTGACAAGCCAAGCGAAATTAGAGATGCAAAAACGTCGAAAATATTAAGACAGGGTTAAACCCTGCAAAGGAAAGTAAAATGGCAGCAATTGATAAAGAAGCAGTAAAGCAGTTTTTACTGAACCTACAAGATTCGATTTGCCAACAGCTTGAACAAGCTGATGGTAGTGCACTATTTGAAGAAGATGCATGGGAGCGCGAACCTGGCGAACGCCTCGGAGGCGGTGGTCGTACTCGTGTGATGACTGATGGTGCGGTCTTTGAGCAAGGTGGTGTTAACTTTTCTCACGTTGCAGGTAAGGCAATGCCAGCTTCAGCAACCGCTCACCGCCCTGAATTAGCCGGACGTAAGTTCGAAGCGATGGGTGTATCGTTAGTTATCCACCCTAAAAACCCTTATATCCCAACCTCACACGCCAACGTACGATTCTTTATTGCCGAAAAGGAAGGGGAAGACCCTATCTGGTGGTTCGGTGGTGGTTTTGATTTAACTCCATTCTATCCTGTCGATGAAGATTGCCAATCTTGGCATCAAACTGCTAAAGACCTGTGTGCACCATTTGGTGATAACGTGTATCAAGAACACAAAGAGTGGTGTGATAAGTACTTCTATCTTCCACATAGAGATGAAACACGTGGTGTGGGTGGTCTGTTCTTTGATGATCTTAACGAGTGGGGCTTTGAGAAGAGCTTTGCTTATATGCAGGCGGTCGGTGAAGGTTTTGCTGCGGCGTACTTGCCGATTGTTGAGCGTCGCAAAGAGACACCTTATGGCGAACGTGAGCGTGACTTCCAACTTTATCGTCGTGGTCGCTATGTTGAATTTAACTTAGTGTATGACCGTGGCACCCTATTTGGTCTACAAAGCGGTGGTCGCACAGAGTCTATATTGATGTCGATGCCGCCATTGGCTCGCTGGGAATACCGCTACGAACCACAAGCAGGTTCACCAGAAAGTCTGCTTTATAGTGACTACCTAAAGCCTCGAGTTTGGTAGTTCTTCCTTCCTTATAGGTATAGTGATAGGGTCATCTATAATAGATGACCTTTTTTATTTCTGTTAGGTAAGGATATGACACAGCAAGTAGATCGTTATGCCGTTTTCGGTAACCCTATTGGGCAAAGCAAATCGCCATTCATTCACACATTATTTGCTCGCCAAACCAGCCAACAACTTACCTATACAGCAATGCAGCCAGAGCATGGTGAATTTATCACTGCTGCCAAATCCTTTTTCAGCGAAGGTGGTCGAGGATGTAATGTCACAGCGCCTTTTAAAGAAGATGCCTATCAGTTTGCCAATCGCCTAACTGAGAGAGCTGAGCTAGCCGGTGCCGTAAATACCCTTAAGAAGTTAGATGACGGAGAGATCATTGGTGATAACACCGATGGTGAGGGTTTAGTTCAAGACCTGCTTCAACATCAAGTGACGCTAAAGGGAGCACGTGTTCTTCTTCTTGGCGCTGGTGGTGCTGCGAGAGGAGTGATTCAACCTCTTCTCGACCAAAAGCCACAACAGTTGGTGATCGCTAACCGAACCAGTTCAAAAGCAGAACTATTGGCTGAGATGTTTTCGTCGCATGGAAATATCAAAGGTATGGGCCTAAGTGATGTTAATGATGGCTTTGATGTCATTATTAACTCGACCTCATCAGGTCTAAGCGGTCAGCTCCCTGAAGTTTCCGATGTAATCTTTAATACAAACAGCGTCGTTTATGACATGGTATACGGATCTGGAACGACAGTATTTAATCAGTGGGCGTTAGATAACGGTGTTCATGCTGCTTATGATGGTTTGGGTATGTTAGTGGGGCAGGCTGCAGAGAGCTTTATGCTTTGGCGTGGCCTTCGTCCGGGAACAAAACAGATTTTAAGAGAATTACGTAAAAACCTAGAGATGTAATGAGGTATTTATAAAAAAATGAATCAATCAATTCTATTTCCAGATATCCAAGATTGGAATGAAGAGAATCAAACAATCACCTTCCCTGCACAACAGTCGGGCGCATTGATTGAATGTGTCATGTCTATTGAAGAATTATCACGATTGGCAGGTAGAGATATAGAAGAAGGCGATCAAGCTTTAGTTATCTTTTCTGAGTTACGTTTCGATATTGAAGAGCTAGCGGAAGAGTTAATAGAAGAAGAGGAGTATGACTCCTCTAATCGGATTCAGATCAAAGCGCTTTAGACTGGAAGTACAGAGTCTAGATAGTCGTTTTTATTCTGAACATAGTTGTCAGCGGACTTCTGTAAAAAGGCACGCTCTTTATCATTTAATGGGCGTGCTTGTTTTACTGGGCTTCCTACATATAGGTAACCGCTTTCAAGTACCTTATTAGGCGGCACTAAGCTACCAGCACCAATCATGACTTCTTGTTTGATAATCACGCCATCCAACACGATAGCTCCCATGCCAACAAGTACACGATCTTCAATTGTGCAGCCATGCAGCATTACTTTATGTCCGATAGTGACATCATTACCTATTAATAGAGGATAGCCCTCAGGGTTTTCTGCATTCTTATGGGTGACGTGCAAAACGCTGCCGTCTTGGATATTCGTTCTATCTCCAATATGAATGTGGTTTACATCTCCTCGAGCTGCAACCAAAGGCCACACGCTAGAGTCGTCACCGATTTTGATATCACCAACCAGTACCGAACTTGTATCTATATAGACACCTTGTCCAATCTGGGGGGATATTCCTTTATAACTGCGTATTGAACTCATAAATCCTCCTTTATATAGGCACCTTAAGCCCTTAATTAAGGGGAATACTAGTGAAAATGGGGAGTTTTGAACAAAAAACGCTCGAACAATCAAAAAAGTAAGAAAAACTGAAAAAAAGGGCTTGCCAGTGTGATCGAAATCTCTATAATGCCACCTCGCTGACACGGGATGGCTTCAACAGAAACCAAAACGAATCAGCAGGTCAAATTAGCCAAGCTAAGCGCTTGAAAAAAGTTTTGAAAATAGTGGTTGACACTAAAACTTAAATCGCTAAAATGGCCGTCCGATTTGAGCGAAGCTCAAAAAGGAAAAGCTCTTTAACAATTTAAACCTATCAATCTGTGTGGGCACTCGTTGATGAATATCAAAACGTTTTATCGTTAGATAAAACAGATTCTTCGGAATCAAAATTGATTTCAATGAACTGAGTGACCAATACGAAATTAAGTTTACTTAATTTTGGCACAGTCAATTCATTACTATTCTGTTGGAATGGTAATAGCTTTAAAATTACATAGTAGTTTTGAAGTCAGTATTCGTTGAGTCACAAAATCTTAAATTGAAGAGTTTGATCATGGCTCAGATTGAACGCTGGCGGCAGGCCTAACACATGCAAGTCGAGCGGAAACGACACTAACAATCCTTCGGGTGCGTTAATGGGCGTCGAGCGGCGGACGGGTGAGTAATGCCTAGGAAATTGCCTTGATGTGGGGGATAACCATTGGAAACGATGGCTAATACCGCATAATGCCTACGGGCCAAAGAGGGGGACCTTCGGGCCTCTCGCGTCAAGATATGCCTAGGTGGGATTAGCTAGTTGGTGAGGTAATGGCTCACCAAGGCGACGATCCCTAGCTGGTCTGAGAGGATGATCAGCCACACTGGAACTGAGACACGGTCCAGACTCCTACGGGAGGCAGCAGTGGGGAATATTGCACAATGGGCGAAAGCCTGATGCAGCCATGCCGCGTGTATGAAGAAGGCCTTCGGGTTGTAAAGTACTTTCAGTTGTGAGGAAGGGGGTGTAGTTAATAGCTGCATCTCTTGACGTTAGCAACAGAAGAAGCACCGGCTAACTCCGTGCCAGCAGCCGCGGTAATACGGAGGGTGCGAGCGTTAATCGGAATTACTGGGCGTAAAGCGCATGCAGGTGGTTCATTAAGTCAGATGTGAAAGCCCGGGGCTCAACCTCGGAACTGCATTTGAAACTGGTGAACTAGAGTACTGTAGAGGGGGGTAGAATTTCAGGTGTAGCGGTGAAATGCGTAGAGATCTGAAGGAATACCAGTGGCGAAGGCGGCCCCCTGGACAGATACTGACACTCAGATGCGAAAGCGTGGGGAGCAAACAGGATTAGATACCCTGGTAGTCCACGCCGTAAACGATGTCTACTTGGAGGTTGTGGCCTTGAGCCGTGGCTTTCGGAGCTAACGCGTTAAGTAGACCGCCTGGGGAGTACGGTCGCAAGATTAAAACTCAAATGAATTGACGGGGGCCCGCACAAGCGGTGGAGCATGTGGTTTAATTCGATGCAACGCGAAGAACCTTACCTACTCTTGACATCCAGAGAAGCCAGCGGAGACGCAGGTGTGCCTTCGGGAGCTCTGAGACAGGTGCTGCATGGCTGTCGTCAGCTCGTGTTGTGAAATGTTGGGTTAAGTCCCGCAACGAGCGCAACCCTTATCCTTGTTTGCCAGCGAGTAATGTCGGGAACTCCAGGGAGACTGCCGGTGATAAACCGGAGGAAGGTGGGGACGACGTCAAGTCATCATGGCCCTTACGAGTAGGGCTACACACGTGCTACAATGGCGCATACAGAGGGCAGCAAGCTAGCGATAGTGAGCGAATCCCAAAAAGTGCGTCGTAGTCCGGATTGGAGTCTGCAACTCGACTCCATGAAGTCGGAATCGCTAGTAATCGTAGATCAGAATGCTACGGTGAATACGTTCCCGGGCCTTGTACACACCGCCCGTCACACCATGGGAGTGGGCTGCAAAAGAAGTGGGTAGTTTAACCTTTCGGGGAGGACGCTCACCACTTTGTGGTTCATGACTGGGGTGAAGTCGTAACAAGGTAGCCCTAGGGGAACCTGGGGCTGGATCACCTCCTTATACGAAGATATTCACGATAAGTGTCCACACAGATTGATTAGGTTTAGAAAAGCAAAGAGATGAAGAACTCCCAAGTTCTTCAAAGTTTGTTTCTACTTTTTAAAGTGGAAATAAATTAGCAGTGTCCCGTTCGTCTAGAGGCCTAGGACACCGCCCTTTCACGGCGGTAACAGGGGTTCGACTCCCCTACGGGATACCATTGGGTCGTTAGCTCAGTTGGTAGAGCAGTTGACTTTTAATCAATTGGTCGCAGGTTCGAATCCTGCACGACCCACCATTCTTTCTCCACGAAGGAATTAAAACTTTTAGTGGGCGATTAGCTCAGTTGGGAGAGCACCTGCCTTACAAGCAGGGGGTCACTGGTTCGAGCCCGGTATCGCCCACCATTCTCTAAATATTCTTGGAAGTTAAAACTCCAAACCACTTCTTATGTCGCTGGTTGGATTTTTCGACTGTGAGAGTCTTTAGAAAATGTGAATTTTAGAACACTGGTTCTTAAAGTCTCATGCTCTTTAACAATTTGGAAAGCTGACTGATTGATTACTTACGAGTAATTCAATCAAATTTAAAAGTTCTCAATGTTTATCTTTTAGATAAACACAACAAACACATTCAAGTGTCTTGTATTCGATTCAAACTTGTTTGAATCACATTGAGTCCGGCAAACAGTCATTGAGAATTAACCCTTCTTAATGACAACCAAAAACCTTGGTTAGTTGCCATACGCTAAGACCCTTTCGGGTTGTATGGTTAAGTGACTAAGCGTACACGGTGGATGCCTTGGCAGTCAGAGGCGATGAAAGGCGTAATAACTTGCGATAAGCCCAGATTAGGTAGTAATAACCTTTTGAGTCTGGGATTCCTGAATGGGGAAACCCACTTACATAAGTAAGTATCCTGTTGTGAATACATAGCAGCAGGAGGCAAACCGGGGGAACTGAAACATCTAAGTACCCCGAGGAAGAGAAATCAACCGAGATTCCGAAAGTAGCGGCGAGCGAAATTGGATTAGCCCTTAAGCTTTTAATGATGCAGGTGAAGAGTCTGGAAAGTCTCGCAGTAAAGGGTGATAGCCCCGTAACCGACACATCATAATCAGTGAAAACGAGTAGGGCGGGACACGTGATATCCTGTCTGAATATGGGGGGACCATCCTCCAAGGCTAAATACTACTGACTGACCGATAGTGAACCAGTACCGTGAGGGAAAGGCGAAAAGAACCCCTGTGAGGGGAGTGAAATAGAACCTGAAACCGTGTACGTACAAGCAGTAGGAGCACCTTCGTGGTGTGACTGCGTACCTTTTGTATAATGGGTCAGCGACTTAATTTTAGTAGCAAGGTTAACCGTTTAGGGGAGCCGTAGGGAAACCGAGTCTTAACTGGGCGTACAGTTGCTAGGATTAGACCCGAAACCAGGTGATCTAGCCATGGGCAGGTTGAAGGTTGAGTAACATCAACTGGAGGACCGAACCGACTAATGTTGAAAAATTAGCGGATGACTTGTGGCTAGGGGTGAAAGGCCAATCAAACCTGGAGATAGCTGGTTCTCCCCGAAAGCTATTTAGGTAGCGCCTCGGACGAATACTACTGGGGGTAGAGCACTGTTAAGGCTAGGGGGTCATCCCGACTTACCAACCCTTTGCAAACTCCGAATACCAGTAAGTACTATCCGGGAGACACACGGCGGGTGCTAACGTCCGTCGTGGAGAGGGAAACAACCCAGACCGCCAGCTAAGGTCCCAAAGTATAGCTAAGTGGGAAACGATGTGGGAAGGCTCAGACAGCCAGGATGTTGGCTTAGAAGCAGCCATCATTTAAAGAAAGCGTAATAGCTCACTGGTCGAGTCGGCCTGCGCGGAAGATGTAACGGGGCTAAGCTATACACCGAAGCTGCGGCTACGTACCTTAGGGTATGTGGGGTAGGGGAGCGTTCTGTAAGCCGTTGAAGGTGGTCTGTAAGGGCTGCTGGAGGTATCAGAAGTGCGAATGCTGACATGAGTAACGATAAAGGGAGTGAAAAACTCCCTCGCCGGAAGACCAAGGGTTCCTGTCCAACGTTAATCGGGGCAGGGTAAGTCGACTCCTAAGGCGAGGCCGAAAGGCGTAGTCGATGGGAAACGGGTTAATATTCCCGTACTTCTTACAATTGCGATGGGGGGACGGAGAAGGCTAGGTGGGCCTGGCGACGGTTGTCCAGGTTCAAGTACGTAGGCGGGTGGTTTAGGTAAATCCGGACCGCTACTAACGCTGAGATACGATGTCGAGCTACTACGGTAGTGAAGTCATTGATGCCATGCTTCCAGGAAAAGCCTCTAAGCTTCAGATTGTAAGGAATCGTACCCCAAACCGACACAGGTGGTCGGGTAGAGAATACCAAGGCGCTTGAGAGAACTCGGGTGAAGGAACTAGGCAAAATGGTACCGTAACTTCGGGAGAAGGTACGCTCTTATCAGTGAAGTCCCTTGCGGATGGAGCAGACGAGAGTCGCAGATACCAGGTGGCTGCAACTGTTTATTAAAAACACAGCACTGTGCAAAATCGTAAGATGACGTATACGGTGTGACGCCTGCCCGGTGCCGGAAGGTTAATTGATGGGGTTAGACTTCGGTCGAAGCTCTTGATCGAAGCCCCGGTAAACGGCGGCCGTAACTATAACGGTCCTAAGGTAGCGAAATTCCTTGTCGGGTAAGTTCCGACCTGCACGAATGGCGTAATGATGGCCACGCTGTCTCCACCCGAGACTCAGTGAAATTGAAATCGCTGTGAAGATGCAGTGTACCCGCGGCTAGACGGAAAGACCCCGTGAACCTTTACTACAGCTTGGCACTGAACATTGAACCTACATGTGTAGGATAGGTGGGAGACTTTGAAACCGCGTCGCTAGATGTGGTGGAGTCGTCCTTGAAATACCACCCTTGTAGTTTTGATGTTCTAACGTTGGTCCCTGAATCGGGATTACGGACAGTGCCTGGTGGGTAGTTTGACTGGGGCGGTCTCCTCCCAAAGAGTAACGGAGGAGCACGAAGGTGGGCTAAACACGGTTGGACATCGTGTGGTTAGTGCAATGGCATAAGCCCGCTTGACTGCGAGAATGACAATTCGAGCAGGTGCGAAAGCAGGTCATAGTGATCCGGTGGTTCTGAATGGAAGGGCCATCGCTCAACGGATAAAAGGTACTCCGGGGATAACAGGCTGATACCGCCCAAGAGTTCATATCGACGGCGGTGTTTGGCACCTCGATGTCGGCTCATCACATCCTGGGGCTGAAGTCGGTCCCAAGGGTATGGCTGTTCGCCATTTAAAGTGGTACGCGAGCTGGGTTTAGAACGTCGTGAGACAGTTCGGTCCCTATCTGCCGTGGGCGTTGGAAAATTGAAAGGGGCTGCTCCTAGTACGAGAGGACCGGAGTGGACGAACCTCTGGTGTTCGGGTTGTCATGCCAATGGCATTGCCCGGTAGCTAAGTTCGGAATCGATAACCGCTGAAAGCATCTAAGCGGGAAGCGAGCCTTGAGATGAGTTTTCCCTGGCGCTATAAGCGTCCTAAAGGGTTGTCGTAGACTACGACGTTGATAGGCAGGGTGTGTAAGTGCTGCGAGGCATTGAGCTAACCTGTACTAATTGCCCGTGAGGCTTAACCATACAACACCCAAGGGGTTTTGTGGACTCAAAGAAATACCAAACGCTTGAATGAGTTTGAAGAGACTTTTAAATCAGTTTTCCAGATTATTTTGCCTTCAGTTTTTTAAAAACTGAAAGTAAAAGCAAAATTTGCTTGGCGACCATAGCATTGTGGACCCACCTGATTCCATGCCGAACTCAGAAGTGAAACACAATAGCGCCGATGGTAGTGTGGGGCTTCCCCATGTGAGAGTAGGACATCGCCAGGCTTTAAATTAAATCTTTAGGTTGACCAACCTGGAGATATGGACGCTCACTTAGTGAGTTGACCACTGCGGAGTGGTAGTTCAGTTGGTTAGAATACCGGCCTGTCACGCCGGGGGTCGCGGGTTCGAGTCCCGTCCACTCCGCCACTTATTCGATAACCTCGCCTAGTGCGAGGTTTTTTCGAATCTGAAGTAGTAAAAAGTTTTAGGGGTGTAGCTCCAATTGGCAGAGCAGCGGATTCCAAATCCGCGTGTTGGGAGTTCGAATCTCTCCACCCCTGCCATATCAAAGCCTCAGCAGAAATGCTGGGGCTTTTTTATATCTGTTGCTTCTACGAAGCAATGTTGTGAGCAGAGTAGCCAGCCCGGTCTAATCTCCGGAGTACCGGCCCAGTCCACCCCTGTCATATTTAAGGCTCTAGCAGAAATGCTAGAGCCTTTTTGCTTTCTATTTATTCGACAATTCCTATCTTTAACAGAACCTAGCCTGAAAAGTGTAAGTGCTTACTTATCTCAGCTTCTTTTATAAACAATCGACAGCACAAACCATACTTCTTTATGAGAATTATTCTCAATATTTTGTTACATTTTGGTCGTTATTACTAAAAGGCAACAAATATGGATATTTCCCGTCGTAAGTTTATTCAATCATCTCTCGCTATATCTGCACTAACCGTCCTACCAGCTTGCTCAATGAAGCGGTCTGTTGATGAGCAAGGAAAGTTCGTTTATGACTTAACAGCTGAGCCTTCAACCGCTGAGTTGGTGAAGGGATTTAGTACTAATGTTTTAGCCTTTAATGGACAGACTCCAGCGCCGATTATTCGCTGTCGACAAGGCGAAAAGGTAACGATTCGATTTACCAACAAGCTATTAGAACCGACCACAATTCATTGGCATGGCCTGAGAATTCCGATTGAAATGGACGGGGTTCCTTTCTTAAGTCAGCCTCCGATTATGCCCGGTGAAACGTTTGTCTATGAGTTCACGCCACCAGATGCGGGTACATTCTGGTATCACCCACACATGAACAGTGTTAAGCAACTTGGTATGGGCTTGGTCGGGCTTATTATTGTCGAAGAGAGTGCGGCAGTTCAGTTCGATGAAGAGCATGCTCTGATGCTTAAACATTGGCATATCGACAAACAAGGTCAGTGGAAAGACTTGATGATCCCTCGCCTCAGCGCTCGTATGGGCACGCCAGGAGAGTGGAGTAGCGTTAATGGAGTACATGAACCTATCTATAAATTGAAGCAGCATGCAACGACTCGGCTGCGTATCGCTAATGTTGATAACACGATTACCTATCCTATAGCCATTGAGGGGGCTGAAGCATGGGTCATTGCTATTGATGGTAACCCTGTAAAGACACCTTATAAGCTGACTCAACACAAGATTGGCCCAGGTATGCGTGTCGATCTCGGGCTGATTGCTCCCAAGGCGGGGGAGCGAGTGAGTGTCCTTCAAATGAAAGGGCGTTTTCCTTTTTCCTTGTGTGAGTTTGAGGCTGTTGATTCAACGTTAATCGAAGGCCAAACACTTCCTTTATTGCCCCTCAATCCTGTGCCTAACTTAAATCTCGCTAATGCAGAAGAAATCGATTTTGTGTTTGAGTGGGAAGGGGCGGTATCACCGGTATCTAAAGATGGGAAGTCGATGCCTAAGTTTTGGCTTACGAATAAACGTGCGTGGGAGGGAATGAGTAAAGACAGTGTTCCAGACCCGTTGGCGACTTTGGAGTTAGGTAAAACTTATATATTCGACCTCAAGAACGTCACTCAGTACCATCACCCAATTCATATTCATGGTCATACATTCACTGTATTGGAACTTGATGGTAAAAAAATAGAAGAGCCCTTCCATACCGATACTGTGTTACTTGGAAAAAACGGCCGTGCTAAAGCTGCATTTGTTGCAGACAACCCAGGACGTTGGATGTACCACTGTCATGTCATTGAGCACATGAAAACGGGACTAATGGGATATATTGAAGTTAAGTGACACCTGTAACGTTTAATTTTTGCGCATGCATTCTAAGTTTCTACCCTCGCTTTTATCGGCGGTAAAGCTAGAATATAGGGACTGTTATTTGGGAGGATTCATGGGTCAGTTATCTATTTTAGGTTTTATTGCCATTGGTGGCGCATTCGGTGCTTGTTCGCGCTATTTGATTTCAGAGTTATGTGTGGTGATGCTCGGGCGTGGTTTTCCTTATGGTACGCTAACCGTTAACGTGATCGGCTCTTTGATTATGGGCTTGCTCATTGCCGCATTCGAGAATGAGATGATTGCGACGGAGCCATGGAGACAGATCATTGGCCTCGGTTTCCTTGGAGCATTGACTACGTTCTCTACATTTTCGATGGATAACGTGCTTCTTATGCAGCAGGGCGCTTTCTTTAAGATGGGGCTCAATGTGCTGCTCAACGTGGTTCTCAGTATCTCAGCTGCATGGATCGGCTTCCAACTTTTGATAAAGTCTTAAAACTTTCTTACGATTTGTTAACAACTCGGCTTGGTTTATCCAAGCCGTTTTTATATACTCGATCGAACTTGTCGGAGTGCCATATGGCTGAGACCGTTAACTCGGGATCCGTTGAACCTGATCAGGCTAGTACCTGCGAAGGGAACAAGAGTAGATATCTAACTAGAATCCTTCTAGAGATCTATCTCCAGATCACAACTGTATTTCTTACCGTGATCCCTCTTGTAGCATCTAATCCGTCAAGCATTTTTATCCCTATAAATAATGGCTAAAAGCCAAGGAAAAATGCTATGTCGAGTCGTAAACAAGCAAGACTGGAAGCGAAGAATTTCATCGATTCTTTATCCGTACAACCTTATCCAAATTCAAAAAAAGCTTACATACAAGGTTCTCGAGAGGATATTCAAGTTCCTGTACGAGAAATTTCACTCGCAGATAGCCTTGTTGGTGGTACCAAAAAAGAGCCTGTATTCGAACCTAATGAGCCTATTCATGTCTACGACACCTCCGGTGTTTATACCGATCCTACGCATGAAATAGACCTTTATAGCGGCCTTCCTAAGTTGCGAGAGCAATGGATTGAAGAGCGTGGTGATACGGAATTGCTTGATGATGTAAGCTCTGTTTACACCAAAGAACGTTTAGAAGATGAAACCCTAGACGACCTTCGTTACGGAAACCTGCCTCGAATTCGTCGCGCTACTGGCGACCAATGTGTTACTCAGCTGCACTATGCTCGTCAGGGTATTATCACACCTGAAATGGAGTACATTGCCATACGTGAGAACATGGGACGTCAGAAGTTCGCTGATGAGCAGCTTAACCATCAACACCCTGGCCATAACTTTGGTGCAAACCTGCCGAAAGAAATCACTCCTGAGTTCGTGCGTAAAGAGGTTGCTGAAGGTCGAGCTATTATCCCTTCAAACATCAACCACCCAGAATCAGAACCGATGATTATTGGTCGAAACTTCTTAGTGAAAGTGAACGCCAATATCGGTAACTCTTCAGTAAGCTCTTCAATTGAAGAAGAAGTTGAGAAGTTAGTATGGTCAACCCGCTGGGGCGGCGATACCGTAATGGACCTCTCTACTGGCCGTAATATCCACGAGACTCGCGAATGGATCCTGCGTAACAGCCCAGTGCCAATTGGTACGGTTCCTATGTATCAGGCGCTTGAGAAAGTGAATGGCGTAGCCGAAGACCTTAACTGGGAAGTGATGCGCGATACCTTGATTGAACAAGCAGAGCAGGGCGTTGATTACTTCACTATCCATGCAGGTTTACTGCTTCGTTACGTACCTATGACGGCTAAACGTGTGACTGGTATTGTCTCTCGTGGTGGATCTATTATCGCGAAATGGTGTCTTGCACATCATCAAGAAAGCTTCTTATACACACACTTCCGCGAGATCTGTGAGATCTGTGCGAAGTATGATGTCGCTCTGTCACTGGGTGACGGCCTACGTCCAGGCTCTATTGCAGATGCCAACGATGAGGCTCAATTCTCGGAGTTACGTACTCTAGGTGAGTTAACCAAAGTAGCTTGGGAATACGACGTTCAGGTGATCATTGAAGGCCCTGGACATGTACCTATGCATCTTATCAAAGAGAACATGGACGAGCAGTTGGAGCACTGCCATGAAGCGCCTTTCTATACATTAGGCCCGCTGACTACAGATATCGCACCGGGTTATGACCACATTACCTCTGGAATTGGCGCGGCGATGATTGGTTGGTACGGTTGTGCGATGCTTTGTTATGTAACGCCTAAAGAGCATTTGGGCTTACCCAATAAAGAAGATGTTAAGACTGGCTTGATTACTTACAAGCTGGCAGCACATGCTGCAGACTTGGCAAAAGGGCACCCGGGCGCACAAATCCGAGATAATGCATTATCTAAAGCTCGTTTTGAATTCCGCTGGGAAGACCAATTTAATCTAGCTTTAGACCCAGAAACAGCACGTTCTTTCCACGATGAAACCCTGCCACAAGAGTCGGGCAAGGTTGCTCACTTCTGCTCTATGTGTGGACCTAAGTTCTGCTCGATGAAGATTTCTCAAGAAGTTCGAGAGTATGCGAAAGACACAGAACAAGTAGCCGCAGATCAGGCTATAGAGATTAAGATGCTAGATAACCCGTTGGAGGGAATGCGTCAAAAATCACAAGAGTTCCGTGATACTGGCTCTGAACTTTATCACCCTGCTGTAGGCGCAAAAGAAGCTCAATTAGAGGAATAATGACAGTGAAGATTCTCATCCCATCTCAATACATCGAGTTAACGGGGGAGGTTCAAAACTGTCTATTGGTTGCTAAACGACAAGGTTTAGCAACTGATGCAGTTGAGTTGGGTGTAAGCCCAACTCGATACTTCTCTATCGTTGATGCTCAACAGGCACTATCTATTGGCTTTGCTCATGATGTTGATTCATTGGCGGAGTGTCAGTTAGCGCAACTGAAGCATGTTGTTGATTACAGTAATTCAGTCGCGTTAACCGATGTTTGTGCTGCTTTGACTCAAGCTTCGAACACAGTCTATATCGGAGTCTCCGATGATTCAGCTGTACTGGATATCTGGTCACACTTAGATGCTAATCGCGTTATCAAGAGTGACACTACAGCTCATCAAGAATTAGATAGTCGTGGCCACTTTGCTTGGTTACTTACTTTATTGGCGTTGGAATTTCCATTGGAAGACGCGCTGGTTTTAGCTCGCGCTGCATCGAATGTTTCACGTGGAACATGGCCTGCACATTATCGAGATTTTCCTATCCCTATCCTTGAAGACGAGCGACTGAATATCAGCGTTGGTTGGGCCAACCAAGGGACATCACTTTCTTTCCCTGAGTTAACAAAGAATAGCCTCGGCTTATACCCGGTTGTTGATGACGTTGAGTGGATAGAAAGGTTGCTTAAACTTGGGACTAACACTGTCCAACTGCGTATTAAGAACCCTCAACAAGCCGACTTAGAGCAACAAGTCGCACGATCGATCGAACTTGGTCGAGAACATAACGCTCAGGTTTTTATTAATGATTACTGGCAGCTTGCACTTAAGCACGGTGCTTTTGGTGTGCACCTTGGGCAAGAGGATATTGAAGAATCAAACCTTTCCCAACTGAGCCAAGCGGGTATTAAGATCGGTCTATCGACTCATGGTTATTATGAGTTGCTGCGCATCGTCCAAATCAATCCAAGCTACATTGCACTAGGCCATATATTTCCGACCACAACGAAACAGATGCCATCGAAGCCTCAAGGTTTGGTGCGTTTATCTCTGTACCAACAGCTAATTGATACCATCCCATACACAGAAGAACTTACTGGTTATCCGACGGTTGCTATTGGTGGTATTGACCAATCGACAGCTGCGCAGGTTTGGGATTGTGGTGTATCGAGCTTAGCGGTTGTACGTGCGATTACATTAGCGAAAGAACTACAAGAAGTGATCGAGTTCTTCGATGATCTGATGGCTCCTAGGTCTTTAATGACGAGTAAAGAGGTTATGAGGGAGCCTAGCTATGTTGAGTGACTTTGAGTTCATTCGTTACCAACGACAAATTGCATTACCTGAGGTTGGTGAGCAAGGGCAACGAAACCTGTTAAACAGCCATGTTTTGGTGATTGGTTGCGGCGGTTTGGGTAATGCCGCTGTTCTTTATCTTGTAGCTTCTGGTGTGGGAAGAATTGTGTTGGTCGATGATGATTGTGTTGATTCGTCCAACCTACAGAGACAGGTAGCGTTCAAGGAGAGCCAATTAGGTTCACCTAAGGTCGAAGCACTTAAACAACAACTGAATGAACTCAATGACCGCAGCCAAGTAAGAACCATCAATCAACGAATGAGTGAAAGCCAACTTGAATTAGAAGTCATGTTGGCTGATCTCGTGTTGGATTGTACTGATAATTTCGCGTCACGCCAGCAGGTTAACCGAGCTTGCTTCAAAGCTAATACACCTTTGATTTCGGGTTCTGCAATCGGATGGAAAGGTCAATTTATTGTCTTTGATTATCAGAACCAGAAAGGGTGCTATCACTGCCTTTTCCCGTTTGAGCACCACCCACAAACAACGCGTTGTAGTGATAGCGGCATCATTGGTCCAGTGGTCGGTACTATAGGTAACCTTCAAGCGCTTGCTGCTATTCAGCGTATTAGCGGTGGCGAGTTTAAAGTCGTAACGCATCAGCTAAAGCTGTTCGATGGCCAGACCATGAACTGGCAAAACCTAATGGTCACTCAAGATAGCGAATGTCCGGTTTGCAACACAACGGCGATCCAACACCTACAAGAAGAAGCACAATGAGCCACATAACTATTTCTATAAACGAGCAACCAGAGCAGGTTGCGCAATCGTCGTCTCTTTCAGACATCATCCAAGTACTATCGCTACCTGATTTGGGTTGTGTATTTGCTATCAATAATGCGGTTGTACCACGCAGTCAATGGCAACAAACCATCGTCAACGAAGGCGATTCCATCTCTCTTTTCCAAGCTATTGCAGGGGGCTAACCATGTTAACCATCGCAGATAAAACGTTTCAATCACGTCTGTTCACTGGAACCGGCAAGTTCGCAAACAAACATTTGATGGCGAGTGCTATCGAAGCGTCAGGTTCTCAACTGGCAACCATGGCACTGAAGAGAGTCGATATTCGTTCTGAGCAAGATGATATTTTGCAGCCAATTATTGATGCTGGCGTTAATCTACTTCCGAATACCTCTGGTGCGAAGAACGCGAAGGATGCAATTTTTGCAGCACACTTGGCTCGCGAAGCACTAGGTACTAATTGGCTAAAGCTTGAGATTCATCCGGATCCAAAGTACTTGATGCCAGACCCAATCGAGACACTTAACGCTGCTGAGCAACTAGTGAAAGATGGCTTTGTTGTCTTGCCTTATTGCCACGCGGACCCTGTATTGTGCAAGCGCTTAGAAGAAGTAGGCTGCGCAGCTGTGATGCCACTCGGTGCACCAATTGGTTCGAATAAGGGAATTGCTTCAGCGGACTTCCTAGAGATCATTATCGACCAAGCGAACGTTCCTGTGATTGTTGATGCTGGCATTGGTGCTCCATCACATGCTGCACGTGCAATGGAAATGGGTGCAGATGCTGTGTTAGTGAATACGGCGATTGCTGCTTCTCAACAGCCTGTTGAAATGGCGATTGCCTTCAAGTTGGCAGTTGAAGCGGGTCGTATGGCTTACCTTGCTGGTCTCGCTGGTCAGGTATCTCACGCGGTTGCTTCCAGTCCGCTAACTTCATTCCTAGACGAGTAGTATTGCCATGACGTTTGTTGATCGATTTAAACAGCTCAACTGGGATGACATTGGTATGTCCATCTTCAGTAAAACGGCGGCGGATGTTGAACGTGCTCTGAGTAAACCCAAACGTGACTTAGAAGATTTTAAGGCTTTGATCTCTCCGGCGGCTGAACCTTACTTAGAGCAGATGGCACAACAATCGTTGGCGTTAACGCGTAAGCGATTTGGTAATACGATGTCGCTGTATATTCCTTTGTACTTATCGAACTTGTGTGCGAATGCGTGTACCTACTGTGGCTTCTCAATGGAGAACCGTATCAAGCGTCGTACATTAACTTTGGATGAAATTGATGCCGAGAGCGCGGCCATCAAAAAGATGAAGTTCGATAGTGTATTGTTGGTGACCGGTGAGCATGAAACCAAGGTTGGAATGAAATACTTCCGTGAGGTGCTACCGAATATCAAAGCGCAATTTAACTACCTTGCGATGGAAGTGCAGCCGCTCGATCAAGATGACTACGCGGAACTAAAAAACCTTGGCTTAGATGCTGTGATGGTTTACCAAGAAACATATAGCCCAAGTACTTATGCTGAGCACCACCTGCGTGGCAACAAAATGGATTTTGAATACCGGCTCGAAACGCCTGATCGTCTGGCAAAAGCGGGTATTGATAAGATAGGGATTGGTGCTTTGATTGGTTTGGAAGATTGGCGAACAGACTGTTTCTTCGTGGCCGCTCATTTGGATTACTTAGAGCGAACTTACTGGCAAACGCGTTACTCGATTTCTTTCCCACGTCTTCGTCCTTGTGAGGGTGGTTTGCAACCTAAGTCGATTATGAGTGATAAGCAGTTGGTGCAACTTATCTGCGCTTATCGACTATTAAACCCTGAGGTTGAGTTGTCTCTTTCGACTCGAGAGTCTGCAACGTTCCGCGATAACGTGTTGCCGTTAGGTATCACTAGCATGTCTGCCGCGTCAAAAACTCAACCTGGTGGTTATGCTTCGGGTGAGGAAGAGCTTGAACAGTTTGAGATAAGTGATGAAAGAAGTGCCGCTGACGTTGAGGCTATGATTCGTCAACGCGGCTTCGACCCGGTGTGGCGAGATTGGCACAGTGCTTACTCAGGCTAACTAACATCTGGGCTAATGTTCCACGTGAAACATCAATGATGTGAAATCGACAAACAAAAACGGCTACCTAAGGGTAGCCGTTTTAATATCAAACTGAGCCAACTAGCTTGGGTTCAGTTACCTACCTAGTAAGTCATTAAGCGTGAGCAAGTGGTGTTGTTGATTGGCGTAGCCATTCCAACGTATCACCTTCAACTAATGGGCTAACATCGTTCCATACTTTCTGGTGGTAATCGTTTAGCCATGCAAGCTCAGGTCGTGTCAGTAGATCGACGTTGATGTTGCGCCTATCAATAGGGCAACGTGTTAGCGATTCAAACGTTAGTACTGAGAAGTCACCTTGAGTAGGAAGCTCAACGACCAATTCTAGGTTCTCGATGCGGATACCAAACTCATCAGCACGGTAGTAACCCGGCTCGTTTGATAACACCATACCTTCAACAAGAGGTACGTCGATAAGCTTCTTAGAGATACTTTGCGGACCTTCATGAACACTTAGGAAGTGACCAACACCGTGACCAGTACCGTGGTCATAGTCGAAGCCTTCTGCCCATAAGTGCTGACGCGCTAGGATATCAAGTTGGAAACCACGAGTACCCTGTGGGAAACGCGCACGTGCAATGCCGATGTGACCTTTAAGTGCCAATGTGAACTGCTGGATCATCTCGTCGCTTGGCTGGCCAATCGCGATAGTACGAGTGATGTCGGTTGTACCATCTAAGTACTGACCACCTGAATCGACTAGGTACAGAGTATTCATCTCTAACTGACCTGGTTCAGGTTGGTTCTCATGGTTGTAGTGACACATTGCAGCGTTGCCGCCTGCCGCTGAAATTGTGTCAAAACTTAGGTCCATCAGCGTTGGGTCTTGCTCGCGGAATGATTGTACTTTGTCTGCTAGTACCGCTTCGTTGTGTAGGTTACCTTGCGCGACTTCAGCATCAATCCAAGACAAGAACTTGGCCATCGCAACGCCATCTCGAATGTGACACGCTTTCATACCTGCAATTTCCGTTGCGTTTTTAGCTGCTTTTGGCATTAGGCATGGGTCTGCTGCTTCAATGATATGAGCACCAGCGTTTTGTAGAACAAGTGTGTACCAAGCGTTGCTTGTACCTGAATCAACTGACACATTCTTACCTTCTAAAGATTGAAGACGTGCTTCAAGCTCAGATGGGTGAGAAACACGAATACCATTACCAACGTGCGCTTCAAAGCCTGCAGGGATACGATCTGGGTCTAAGAAGAAATCGACGCTTTCATCGGCGTGAATGATGGCATTAGACAATACAACCGGTAGGCGAGACACGTCCAAACCGCGAACGTTGAGTAACCAGCAAATAGAGTCTAGTTCAGTAAGGATAGAGGCATCCGCACCTTTGGCTTTTAGCAGGCCTGCAATTTCAGCACGTTTACTTTCACTTGATTGACCAACGGCGTCGGTCGCCATTAGGCGAACATCAGATACAACAGGTGTAGGGCGATCAGACCAAAGCTCATCAATCGGGTTTGCTGTTAATGTGGTGAGTTCTACTTTATCAGCCAGTTTAGCTTGTGCGCCTTTCAACCAAGCCGCTGTGTGCATGCGTGGGTCGAAAGCAACTTTACTGCCTTGTGCTAGTGAATTGATGATCCAATCTAAAGCCGGCTCTTCAATAAGGTGGCGATACTCAAATAACTCTGCTGGTACCTGCTTGCGAACCTGAACGGTATAGCGACCATCAACAAAAATAGCAGCGTTTTCACGAGTGATAACCGCTGCACCTGCAGAGCCAGTGAAACCAGTTAACCAGTGAAGTCGCTCGTTATGAGCTGGAACGTATTCGCCTAGGTACTCATCTTCGTGTGGGATGATAACCGCATCTAGTTGGTTTGCTTCAAGCCAAGCTCGAACCGCAGTAACGCGTTCCGCAGTGATATTGTGCATCTGTGTTTATCCTTATTGTTAGGGTCCTTGTTAACACTCACAGCAGATATACATGTGAGGGGACTTATTAGGTCAATAAGCTAGCGCTTTTGTTCGTTTGCTGCAAACGCTGTACGCCATTTTTATCTAAGGTGCAGAGTTTTTTCTTTGATGATATCTCGCAACCAAGTTAACGCTGGGTCATTTTCTCTATCACGGTGCCAAAACAGAGTGTAAGCCATCGGCGGAAATTCCATTGGTAGAGGGACAACGACTAAGTCGAGCTGTTTGGCAACAAGGTAGGTGAAGTGACTTGGTGCCGTAAACACGAAGTCAGTGTAGGTGCACAAGCTAGCCGCACTATTGAAGTCAGGAACAGAAATAGCGATATCACGTTGGTGACCAAGGTCGGCAAGTTTGTAGTCGAGTAACCAACGGTCGTTACCATCACATCTTACTTGTACATGACGTTGTGCAAGGTAGGTTTCCAGATCCCATTTGCCACTCAGAGCAGGGTGGTTGCGTCTTAGCACACACATCTGTGCATCACGGTAGATCTCTTGTTCGCAAATATCATCTGGCGGCAACATGGTTAAACGTGCATCGTTGATGTCGATGTCTTTACCCGTGAGTCCGATATCGAGTTCGCCAAGCTGCAATTTTTTAAAGGTTTGCTCTGTCCAAGCATGGGTGTTGATATTCACCTTAGGGGCTTGTCGAAAGATTGCAGGTAAGAAGTGAGGAAGAATCAACGGGTAGACACTTTCAACCGCTGCAATGTGAAAACTGTGGTCACTGTTGTTGGGAATGAACGTCTCTGGTTGGGTGAGCACATCAAGTTGGTTGATCAGCGTTTCTAATCTAGGTTTGAGAAAGACTGCCTTTGGTGTTGGTCGCAGACCATGAGCACTTCGCGTAAAAAGGGGGTCATTAAATTGCTCACGAAGTTTGGCCAATGACTTACTCACTGCTGACTGGCTAAGGCATAATCGATGCGCAGTGCGAGTAACACTCAGCTCTTCCATCAGTACTTGTAAGCAAACTAATAGATTTAGGTCGAGGCGCGATAGTTTCTCGATATTCATGTGAGTTTCCTATTTGGAATAATGCTAATGAGTATATGCCATTTTTGTTCATATCTTTAGTTGGTTATTATGCACCTAAATTAACTCATCCGGAGAATCTTGTGCCTTCTAACGCGCTTCCAACCCCTAGTAAACTGCAGGTTGCTTTATTGGCAATGCTGGTTCTATTTAGCCCTTTGGCTATTGATATCTACCTACCAGCTCTGCCACAAATTTCGACAGCGTTTCACGTGGAACATGCACTAGCACAAGATACGATTACTTGGTTTTTATTTGCCATGGGTGTCGGCCAACTGTTTGCTGGCCCTTTGGCTGATAAGTTAGGACGTCGAACCGTTGCATTGGGAGGTGTTAGTATCTATGCATTGAGTGCTTGCTTGGCGTGGGCAGCTCAATCGATTGATATGATGCTAATAGCTCGGCTGCTACAAGGCTTAGGAGCTTGTGCGACTTCTGTAGCAGCCTTTGCAACGGTTCGCGATCTATTTGGCCCAGAGAAGAGTGGCCGAATGATCAGTTACCTCAATGGTGCGATCTGTTTTATCCCTGCATTGGCACCAATTCTTGGCGCTTGGTTAACGCATCAATTTGGCTGGCGCTCAAACTTCAGCTTTATGGCTGGCTTCGCGGTAGTCGTTGGCAGTATCTTATTCTTCCAAATGAAAGAGTCTAACCCGGCGACAGAGAAGGTTGCTGTGTTCAAACTAGAGCGTTACTGGTCAGTGCTGAAAACACCATCATTCATCTTCCATGCGACATTGTGCTTGATGGCGATGGCAGTAATCCTTGCTTACGTTACCTCTGCACCGGTTGTGTTGATGGAGAACCTAGGTTTGACGATGAACGAGTTTACCTTCTGGTTTGGTATTAATGCGGTTATCAACATCACGGCTGCATTCACTGCACCGAAGTTCATGGACCGTTTTGGTACTTATAAAGCACTGGTTGTTGGTATTTCAACGCTGGGCTTAGCGGGTGTGATTATGTTGGTGCTTGCTAAACACGCGACTCCAATCGCGTTCATGCTACCGATCTTCTTATCGTCGGTTGGCTTTGCTTGGATTCTTGGTGCTGCGGCGGGTAAAGCTCTGGAACCTTTCGGTGACCGTGCGGGCACCGCAGCTGCGTTACTAGGCTTGTTCCAAATGAGTGGTTCAGGACTTCTTGTGGGTACCATGCAACGTCTTGATTTAACGTCGCAAGTGATGATCGCGTTGCAAATGTTCCTGATTGTTCCTGCATTACTAGTGCTTGCGAGCAAGGCGGGTAAGTCTTGGCACGCAACGTTTGCTAAGGCATAAGTTACAAGGGTGACAAAATATACAAATGGCGGTTTGCGAAACGTTAAAACATGGTATATTTGTCACTCATTGAAACGTTAGTCCCCAACGGAAAATACTGTAATGTCATTAACAACCTACGAAATGGCGCGCGTCTTAGAACAAATGGAAGATGCACCTGAAAAGGTCATGTTTGGTAAACTGCTTAAAGAGCTAGGCAACCAAAGTGAAGAGCGTATTCGCAGTGCGGCAAAACAAGTTCCAATCGATACTTTGCGAGATATCATTTACCAATTTCAGCGAGTGGTAGAGTCTCGTAAGGGAGAGCAGGTTCAGCTACTCGCAAAAGAGCTAGCCGAGCAAGGTATCTCTGCTGAAGAGCTACAAGCTTTTCTAAATAAATAAGCTGACGCCAGTTAAAAAAAACCACTCAATTGAGTGGTTTTTTGCGTTTTGAATCTACGGCGAAGACTAGTTGCTAAATTGTTTCTTCAAGATTCTATCAAGTGAAAATGGTCCGGCTCCCCATACCACAACGATAAGAATCATTAACCCCCACAACTGATGATCATAGAAACCTTGTTCCCACAGCACCGGGTAAGACACGACAGCTATGATGTTGAACACGAACAGCACTGCGGCCATCGGTCGTGTTAATAAACCGAGTGCTAAAAACACTGGCAGAATTAACTCAGCGGCAGTACCCATGTAAGCTGCTAATTCCCAAGGTAGCAGTGGTACTTGGTATTCCAACTCAAACAAGTAAAGAGTGCTATCCCAAGTTGCTATTTTGGTTAACCCAGAATTAAAGAAGACCCACGCCACCCATAGGCGGCAAAACAGAAGTAGGACAGGAACAAAAAGTGCCTGTGATTTCTCAATCAAATTGTCGTATTGAGCCATCATGTTCGTGACTGTGTTGTTATCCATATTATGTCTCCAATTCGGCATCGATTGAAAAACCTGAGATGACGTTAAGCGCCATGACAGTATTCAGGTGTTGTAGTAGTGAAGGGGCAATCTCAGCGAGCGTTTGACCCGATTGCAATTCAGTTAATAGTTGGTGGCATTCTTCTGTCAAACAATGACTCTCAACCTGTGAATTCTCGGCTCGGATTAACACCCCAAATTCAGGTTGGTTGATGTCTAACCCGTCGAGTTGTTGCTGATAGATAGCTTGCTCAAGCGCGATAATCGTGTAACTAGAGCTAATTAGCGTTATTGAATTTTTGAGGTGAAAGACTAAAGCGCTTTGTTGCTCTGGTGGCACATCGGCTAAACAAGAAAGAGGACGTTGGTCGACATGTGATTCTGAAGCGCACCTCATCAGGTTATCTTTCTGCCATTCATACAACGCCACTTCACCGAGATAAGGTGCAGCCTCAATAACGGCAGGAAAGGCTTGGATAGTTTGTGCAAAGTGTTCACCGTAACCACTGACATCACCAGAGGTCGATGGATAACTTAAGACATGTTGACGAGCCATCTGTTGGAAGCACTCCTCTCCAACCAACATTTCAGTGAGTGGGTAGGTTGCTGCCAAAACTTCGCTCAAGCTGATCACAAAGTTATTGCGGTAAATCTGGATTCGCTGTTCATCGGTAAAATGGTCGCTCACTATGTCGCAGTGCTCACCATTGTTTTGATAGCGCAGGGCGTTAGCAAACTCCAATTGAACATCTGCTAGGGAGTGGCTCATGATGCGCGACTCCTTTGGTTGAACTTGTCGTGTTGATACAAGATGTCACTGGCTTTGGTTGCTTCAGCCAATAAAACTTGTGGCTCTGGGATATCGAGATCCCATTCAATCAAGGTATGGCGTGAACCATGTTGTGCTATCCAGTCAGTATAGAGTTTCCACACTTCGTCACAGACAGGTTTACTGTGTGTGTCTATCCAGATCTCACCTTGTTCGAGTTTCTTTTTGGTAAAACCTGCCAAGTGAATCTCTTCCACTTTGTCTGCAGGAATTCCGCTTAAGTACTCTTCACAGCTGAAGCCATGATTAAAAGATGAGACAAAAATATTATTGAAATCGAGTAATAGGCGACACTCAGTACGCTTCTGTACCTCGGCTAAAAACTCCCACTCTGGGATGGTTGAATGCTTGAAAGCAAGGTAACTCGATGGGTTCTCAATCAACATAGGGCGTTGCAGGCTATCTTGAACCTCTAATACATTTCGACAAAAGACTTCTAACGCCTCTTCGGTATAAGGCAGCGGTAATAAGTCATTGAAGTAATGACCGCCGGTCTGACTCCAGCTGAGATGATCAGAAACCAAGAATGGCTCGATGTCATCGATGAGTTCTTTCAACTGCAGCAAGTGATTTGGGTTGATGCGCTCAACAGAACCTAGAGACAAACCCACACCGTGGCAACTTATGCTATGTGCGTTACGAATTTCTCTGAGTTGTTGGCGTTGCGGTGATTGAGCTAAAAAGTAGTTCTCGCTGTGAACCTCTAACCAACTCACTAGAGATGGATTTTGGCTAAAGAAGTCCAAGTGCGGTGTTCTAAGGCCAACCCCTGCATTGGGGTGAAGAGTTTGAGTCACAACGGTTCTCCTAATCGGAAGTGGAGGTGAGCTGAAGGTCAGCCCACCATACTAAGCAGCTCAATTATGATGATTGAGTGTTACCACCAGCTAATTTGCCACATAGTCCTTTAGGAACGACTACGAATGCATCGGATTGGTTGTCTTCTTTTGCTGTACCTGCACATGAGCTTGTTTTGGTTGCACAATCATTTTGGCCAGCTTTTGCCACGCCGTAGCATTTTTCTTTCGCTGCTGCTTCCGCAGGTGCTGATGTAAGAACTGCACCACCAAACGCTAGTACACTTGTGATTGCAGCTGTAACAGCAAGATTAGAATTTTTCATAGTCATTCCCTCTAGGACTTAATAGTATTTTTACATCGCAGGTTAATGAATTGTTAACTTGCTTACTAAAAAGGATAGGAAGAACTAGGAAATAATTTCATGGCATTATAAAAAATATCAATATTAATGATGATTCATTGTTTAAGTTACTGATTTTATAATGTTAATTTTTGATTGTTTTTTCTTCTTATTATTCTAAACGCAGCCTAGTGTTTAGGTTATAATCAACTTTTATGTATAAATACCCAGTAGTGAGCATATCCAATGATAGATCCTTCGCTTTTACTCGATGGCCTAAACGACAAACAACGTGAGGCGGTCGCGGCACCTTTAGAAAACCTACTTATTCTGGCAGGTGCTGGTAGTGGTAAAACGCGAGTGTTGGTGCATCGTATCGCTTGGCTGCAAAGCGTTGAGCAAGCATCACCGTTCTCTATCATGTCGGTTACCTTCACCAACAAAGCGGCAGCAGAGATGCGTGGTCGTATTGAAGAGTTGATGATGGGTAGCTCGTCAGGCATGTGGAACGGTACCTTCCATGGTATCTGTCACCGTATCCTTCGTGCTCACTACCTAGATGCAAAACTGCCAGAAGATTTCCAGATCATCGATTCAGATGATCAGATTCGTTTGCTGCGTCGCTTAATCAAAGCGCAAAACCTCGATGAAAAACAGTGGCCTGCTAAGCAAGCTTCTTGGTGGATCAATGGTAAGAAAGACGAAGGGCTGCGCCCAAGTCACATTGACGCCTACCATGATCCAATAACTCAAACGTGGTTAAAGATCTACTCTGCTTACCAAGAAGCATGTGACCGTGCTGGATTGGTCGACTTTGCGGAAATCTTGTTGAGATCGCATGAACTATTGCGCGATAAGAAACACATCCGAGAGCACTACCAAGCTCGCTTCAAGCATATCCTTGTCGACGAATTCCAAGATACCAACAATATCCAATATGCTTGGCTGCGTATGATGGCAGGCCCAGATTGTCGCGTGATGATCGTAGGCGATGATGACCAATCTATCTATGGCTGGCGTGGTGCGAAGATCGAAAATATTCAGAAATTCTTGGATGAATTCCCAGGTGCTTCGACGGTTAGACTTGAACAAAACTACCGTTCAACCAAAACCATTCTGCAGGCGTCGAACGAGCTTATTTCGAACAACACCGAACGTATGGGTAAAGAGCTGTGGACCGATGGTAACGATGGCGAGCCAATCTCTGTGTACTCGGCTTATAACGAGTTAGATGAAGCGCGTTTCACGGTTAGCAAAATCAAAGAGTGGCAGGAGAAAGGCGGTGCGTTAGAAGATACGGCAATGCTATATCGTAACAACGCACAATCGCGTGTTCTTGAAGAAGCTTTGATCCAAGCTGGTCTACCTTATCGAATTTACGGCGGCATGCGATTCTTCGAGCGTCAAGAAATTAGAGACGCCTTGAGCTACATGCGCCTAATGAGCAATCGCGGTAATGATGCGGCGTTTGAGCGTGTGGTAAACACGCCAACGCGTGGCTTGGGTGATAAAACGTTAGAAACGATTCGTCTTGCAGCGCGTGATCGTGGTGCAACCATGTGGGAAGCAAGTGTTGCTTTGATAGAAGAGCAAGTGCTACCCGGTCGTGCTGCGGGTGCATTGAGCCGCTTTATCGAGCTGATTAATGCGCTTGAAGATGACACTTTAGAACTGAGTCTGCATGAACAAACTGACCACGTGATCAAATCGTCGGGTCTGTTTGCGATGTACGAGCAAGAGAAGGGTGAGAAGTCGAAGGCACGTATTGAGAACTTGGAAGAATTGGTAACGGCAACGCGCCAGTTTGAAAAGCCGGAAGAAGCGGATGAGATGAGCATGCTGACGGCGTTCCTAACTCACGCAGCTTTGGAGGCGGGTGAAGGTCAGGCCGATGAGTTTGACGATGCGGTTCAGTTAATGACATTGCACAGTGCCAAAGGCCTAGAGTTTCCAATGGTATTCATGGTGGGTGTCGAAGAAGGCATGTTCCCAAGCCAGATGTCGGCCGAAGAAGCGGGGCGTTTAGAAGAAGAGCGTCGCTTGTGTTACGTAGGCATGACCCGTGCGATGGAGAAGCTTTACATCACTTACGCAGAAATGCGTCGTTTGTACGGTCAGGACAAGTACCACAAACCATCACGTTTTATTCGTGAGCTGCCAGAGACCTGTCTGGATGAAGTGCGTATGAAAGCGCAAGTGAGTCGCCCGGCAAGCAGTGGTCGCTTTAGCCAAACTGCTGTGAAAGAGAACTTCAATGAAACAGGCTTTAGTTTGGGGTCTCGTGTGAAGCACCCTAAGTTTGGTGAAGGTACTATCATCAACTTCGAAGGGAGTGGTCCACAGAGTCGAGTTCAAGTGGCATTTAACGGTGAAGGGATTAAGTGGTTAGTGACAGCTTACGCGCGTTTAGAGCAACTGTAATCGTTACTTCATCATCTAATAACCGTTCATTATTGAAAACAAAAAGAGCAGCCAATGGCTGCTCTTTTTTATTGCGTATCGCTTTAAGCGATCGCAATACATGACTGACTAGAAGGGAGCTTACAGTGCTGCAAGTGCAGCTTCGTAGTTTGGTTCTTCAGTGATCTCTGCAACCAACTCGCTGTGTGTTACCACACCTTTTTCATCAACAACGACAACTGCACGTGTTGTTAGGCTTGCTAGTGGGCCTTCAGCAATTGCTACGCCGTAGTCTGATGCGAATGCAGGAGAACGGAAAGTCGAAGCGTGCTGAACGCCTTCAATGCCTTCAAGTTCGCAGAAGCGACCCGCAGCAAATGGTAGGTCAGCAGAAATACAAACAACAACCGTGTTCTCAAGTTCTGCCGCTTTTGCGTTGAACGTACGTACGCTCGTTGCACAAGTTGCTGTGTCGATGCTTGGGAAGATGTTTAGAACCACTTTCTTGCCTGCAAGAGAAGCAAGAGTCAGTTCAGAAAGATCGCCTGCAGTCAGTGCAAAGCTTGGTGCCTGTTCGCCAGTTTGTGGGAATGTGCCAGTTAGCGGTACAGCAGCGCCTTTGAAGGTAACGTGTGACATGAATTTGTCCTTAATTTAATTATGGTTATGAAACTAGTTGAGCCTAGTAAGACTTACGTTACTCGGAAGTGGTTAAGAAGTGAATGGTTTAAATGTCAGAATTGTAATCAAAGGTCTTTGATTTATTTGTTTTAGATGAAGAAAAGGTGAGACGACAGATAAAGAAAAACCCCGAGAGCTTGCGCTCATCGGGGTCTATAGTCTTACTCGCAGCAATCCGGCTACTAAGTGTGCTCCATGCATCAAATCCATGATAGTGTGCTGTTATCCTTCAGCGTATTCCTTTCGTCGCCTTCCTAGCGGTGTCCTTGATCCTATCCTGATCTGCCAACAATCCTCGTTAGCGCGCGTCACTTGTTCCTTGAGCGGTGTCCTTTACATCATCCTGATGTTCAGTCCTTTCCTCGTCCAGAGGTGTCCATTGTCTTTCCTTAGTAGCAACCATCCTAGTTACTATTGCGTCCATTCAATGTCCATTTCGCTATCCATGCCGATTATTCATCCTGAGTAATCGAATCTTCATCCTGAAGATAACCAAGTCCTTGGCGTTTCCTGTTCCGTGTCAGCATCCTTCCGACACCATTCATATTACCGATTCCTTATTTATCAGCAATGGTGCATAAGCGAATTTCTATATAATTATTTGAGCGATAAATGCACGTATTGTTTTATTTCAATTGCTTACAATATATTAGTGCCTAAATTCGCAGTTAGATATCGATATTTACTCACTGCCTTGTGAGAGATCTCGCACAAGACAGGGAGTAAAAAGGGAGTATTTTCCCTTATTGGCCGATAGCGGCACCTTCACGACGAGGGTCTGCAGCACCTTCTAGACCATCTTTTGTGATGCGAATAGCGTGTAAACCCGAGTTAAGATCGCGAACGTTGACCTCAAATCCCATCTTTTCGAGCTCAGGTTTAAAGTTTTCCGCCGATGTTCCTTTTTCCAAATCTAGCGTACCGAAGCGGTTTAGGAAGTGTGGTTGGTTGATCGCTTGTTGAATATCCATATCCCATTGGGTGTGGGCAATAATGGCTTGTGCCACATAACCTATGATTCGACTGCCGCCCGGAGAACCGATCGCCATGTAAGGTTTATCGTCTTGCATGATGATGGTCGGTGCCATTGAAGAGCGTGGACGCTTACCCGGCTCAAGTCGGTTCGCGATAGGCTTGCCATCGTTATGAGTCTTGAACGAGAAGTCAGTCAGTTCGTTGTTCAGTAGGAAGCCTCTCACCATCAAGCGTGAGCCAAACGCATTCTCAATGGTGGTGGTCATGGAGACGACATTGCCATCGCTATCGACAATATTGAAGTGGCTGGTGGACGGCAATTCAATAGATACATCTTGGCTGCGCAGCATGGCATGATCCCACGGTGGGGTACCTGATGGTGCACTGTCTAGTGCCTTTCCAGCAGTAATTAACTGGGCTCGTTCCTGCAAATAGTCAGTATTCACTAACCCTTGGGTTGGCATCGGAACGTAATCTTGGTCTGCCATGTACATACCACGGTCTGCAAAGGCTAGACGAGAAGCGTCCGCTAACACTTGCCAAGATCTCGCGTCGTTTGGCCCCCATGATTTAAGATCAAACTGTTCGGTCATCGCTAAGATCTGCCCAACCGTTAATGCACCTGAACTCGGTGGTCCCATTCCGCATATATCGTAACTCTCATACGCGGAACAAACCGGTTCACGTTGCTTAATTGAATACGCATCGAAGTCTTTCTGTGCCAATACGCCAGGATTACCTTTGGCGGTTTGAACTGTATTGATGATGTCAGTGGAAATTTCGCCTTGATAGAAAGCTTTAGCACCATCTTTTGAGATAGCGTTTAACGTTGCCGCGTATTCTGGGTTCTTAAGTAGCGTACCTGCGGTTTTCGGGCTGCCATCGGCATTAAAGAAGTAGGCTTTGGTTGTGGCAAAGCGGCTTAGTCTTTCTTGGTCATTTTCAATCAAGGTGGCTAAACGTGGACTGATGGTAAAACCTTTCTCAGCAAGTTGAGCGATAGGTTTGATTAGGGATGCCCACTCTAATTTGCCGTATTTCTGGTGAGTGTCCCACAATAGTTGGACTGTACCCGGAGTAGCAACAGAACGACCACCAACCACGGCATCATAAAACTTAAGTGGTTGACCGTTTTCGTCTTGGAACAGACGTGGTGTTGCATCAAGTGGTGCGGTTTCACGGCCATCGTAGGTTTTGAGTTGCTTGTCCTTGCCATCAAAATAAACAAGGAACGCGCCACCGCCAATACCTGATGATTGAGGTTCCACTAAGCCAAGCATAAGCTGCACAGCAACCATGGCGTCAATCGCGTTACCACCACGAGCAAGTACATCGGCTCCCGCTTGGGTCGCCAGTGGGTTAGCCGCAGTGACCATCCAGTCGTTGGCTTTAACGAGTTGTTTGGTTTCTAAACCACTACTTTGTTCGGGAGCGACGGAATCGGCAGCTTGATTTGCCCAACTGACGTGAGAGGCAAAAAGTAGGGTAGAAGTGGCGAGGGTTGTTAGTTTTGTTTTCCACTGCATGATCTTCTCCTTTTAATATGCAGAGCTAGATTGGCAGTGGAAAGATAAGATAGCCAGTATGTTGTTAACGAATTGTAATCTTGATTCGAATTTAAGCGATTAAACCAGACAGCGACTGCCAAAGAATACTCAGGCCAATCAGGCTGAATACCACGCCACATAAGCCATCAATGTATACCGTTGCTTCGCTCAGCTTTTTCTGCAGTGCTTTAGTTGAAAGCATCCAAGCCAGTAGCGAGAACCAGAATAGCGAAAGGCCGAATAGGATAAGCAGAGCAAAGCCTTTACCGGATAGAGACATGTCGGCAGGTACTAGGCTCGACATCAAGCTGATAAAGAACACTAATGCTTTTGGGTTGAGAATATTGGTCGCAAAGCCTTTCGAAAATGCTTGGCGCTTGTTGGTTAGAATTAGATCTTTCGAATTGACTGTATCGTCGTCATCGTCGTGGTTCTGAATGATTTGCCAGGTTGCTTTAAGTGCACCGTAGCCTAAGTACAGCAAGTAGCTACCGCCGGCCAATTGGATAATGGCAAATATGGTTGGTTGCTGGTGGACTAGGTAACTGATTCCCGTCAAGCTCAGTAACGAATGCAGCAAGATTCCGCAAGATAAACCAAGCGCAATGTACAAGCCTGTCTGGCGCCCGTGACGCGTCGCATTTTGCACGACTAACGCAAAGTCTGGGCCGGGGCTCATCAAAGCGATGAAGTGGATAGAGGCGAGGGTGATCAGTATGGTGACTTCGTTCATGTCAGTTCTCAATAACGTTGCCGCTATTTTTTAAATAAGTAATCGTATTGAGCGTAGCTTACCGTGATTTGAAATCGAGCAATTGTAAATTATCAACACTTAGTTGATTTGTGAGGGTGGTACACCGAATGTGGTTTTGAACGCCTTGGAGAAGTGTGCTTGATCATAGAAGCCCACTTGGTGCGCGACTTTGGTACCACATATCCCAGACTTAATCAGGCGCATGCTCTGCTCCATGCGTAAACGGCTCAGCCAAGCGTATGGGGTAATGCCCATCTTGTTTTTAAAATGGCGCTGAAACTGTGTTGTGGTGAGATCGCACAGTTCAGACAGCTGCTCTAGACGCACCGGTTGGTCGAGGTTTGCCATCAGATAGTCTTTGAGCGTGTAAACCGACTGAGTACCAAGCTGTACCTGAGTTCTCGATCCAAACTGCGCGTAACGATCAACTATTGTCGAGAATCCTTCGAATGGTAAGCAATCTTGAGCGAGTTGGCTGATGTTTTGACTGATTAATAGGCCATGTAAGTTACACAATTGTAAAAATGTAGCTTGATCGGAGAGGATCAGTTCAGAGAAGCCTAATGTGTGACCATTTTGCTTGGGATCGGCAAGATCTTGAAACCATTGGGGAGAAACTGCAAATACACTGACTTGATAGCCCGAATCGAGTTTGGAGTGCCCATCATGCAGCTCATCAGGTGGCATGATAACAACTTGGCCAGCACCAACATGGTGGCTCGTCCCTTTATAGGCGAATTTTTGCTGCCCTTGGGTAATCAAACCGATGTGAAAGTCCAAATGATAGTGGCGTTGAAAGGCAAACTCTTGGTATTGAGCTTGGATCAGGCTGATATCTTCTGTTGGTGTTGAGTAATAGTGGACTTTATCCATGGTACAAAAAAGCTTGGTTAAATAGTCATCAATTCAACCAAGCTTATCTTCGTATTCAGCGATTGTCTTGTAAAAAACGATCAATATCACTGTTTCGCGCGTTTGTTCTTCTTGTTGTTACGCAGGCCATCAAAGCTGAAAATAACCAGTGCTCCCCATATGAAAGCAAAGGTGATCGCTTTATCTGAGGTAAAGGCTTCACCGTAAATCAGAACCGCCAGTAAGAACATCAAGCTTGGACCGATGTACTGGAAGAAACCGAGTGTTGATAGCTTCAAGCGAGTTGCAGCGCCAGTGAAACATAGTAATGGAACCGTTGTAATCACACCGGCAGCAACCAATAACAGGTTGAGTTGCATCGGGTTCATCGATAGGTTTGAGGTCGGGCTATCGGCAATAAACAGTAAGTAGGTTGCGGCAAGAGGGAGCATCACCAGAGTTTCAATGAACAATCCTGTTTGCGCTTCTAAGCTGACTTTCTTACGTAGTAAACCATAAAAACCAAAGCTGAAGGCTAGGGCAATGGCGACGATCGGCACTGAGCCAAATGCAATCAGTTGGACTAATACACCAATGGCAGCCAGAGCAACCGCAAACCATTGTAGTTTACGCAAGCGTTCGCCTAGGAAGAGCATACCGAGCAACACGTTAATCAGCGGGTTGATGTAATACCCTAAACTGGCATCAAGCATGTGATTGGAGTTGACCGCCCAGATAAAGATCAGCCAGTTGGCACCCACTAAAGTAGAGGTCGCCACCAAATAGAGCATTTTTGGTTTTGATGTCAAGGTGTCGCGAACTTTACGCCAGCTGCGGCCAATGTGTAGTAAAAAAGCGAGTAGGAAAAAAGACCATACTACACGGTGGCTAAGGATCTCTAACGGGGAAACGTCACTTAAAGATTTGAAATATATAGGGGCGATACCCCACATGGTGTAAGCACCGACAGCAAGCAAAATACCTTGGCGCGTACGTTGTTGTTCTTCTGGAGTCATGCATCTTTCTCTAGCACAGAGTGCTTATTAATAAGATTTATAAGAGAGTTGGTCAGTATAGGAGCGATAACCCTTTTCACCTAACAATTTGCGGTTTAATTCACCAGCGTTCCCCTCTACAATGTGCGACTTGCTTGCCGAAGATGCTTGCTGATTTCATACCTCGATTAGGAACCACAATGACCGCCACTCTGATTGCTGAGCAAATACCAACTCCCGCGAATGATGCGCAAACCATCTTACAAGATGTGTTTGGCTATCAAAGCTTTCGCGATGGTCAGCAAGAGGTCATTGACCTGGCCGTTGAAGGCAAAGACAGCTTGGTGATAATGCCAACCGGTGGTGGTAAATCTCTGTGTTACCAAATCCCCGCTTTGGTTCGTGAAGGTCTGACTCTGGTTATCTCACCGCTGATCTCGCTGATGAAAGACCAAGTCGACCAACTGAAGGCCAATGGTGTTGCAGCTGAGTGTATTAACTCTTCCATGCCCCGTGACCAGTTGCTGAATGTGTTCAATCGTATGAATTCAGGCCAATTGAAGATGGTTTACGTGTCACCAGAGCGTGTGTTGATGCGCGACTTTATCGAGCGTCTTCAAGGTTTACCGCTTTCGATGATTGCGGTAGACGAGGCGCACTGTATCTCTCAATGGGGACATGACTTCCGCCCGGAATACGCATCATTAGGTCAACTTAAGCAATATTTCCCACATGTGCCTTATATGGCGCTGACGGCAACCGCTGATGATGCAACACGTAAAGACATTATCTCGCGTCTGCAGCTTGTGGATCCGCATACCTACTTGGGCAGCTTCGACCGTCCTAACATTCGCTATAACCTCGTCGAGAAGCATAAGCCCGTGTCACAGGTGGTTCGCTACTTAGAAACACAGAAAGGCAATTGCGGTATTATCTATTGTGGTAGCCGTAAGAAAGTGGAGATGGTGACTGAGAAGCTGTGCAACAACGGTATTCGCGCCGCGGGTTATCACGCTGGTATGGACACCGATGAGCGCGCTTATGTTCAAGAAGCCTTCCAACGTGATGATATTCAGATCGTTGTCGCGACTGTAGCTTTCGGTATGGGTATCAACAAACCCAATGTGCGCTTTGTGGTGCACTTTGATATCCCACGCAACATCGAATCTTACTATCAAGAAACAGGCCGTGCGGGTCGTGATGGTTTGCCAGCAGAAGCAATGATGCTGTTTGATCCGGCTGATATGGGTTGGCTGCGTCGTATGCTGGATGAGAAAGAAGAAGGCCCGCAAAAGCAGGTTGAGATGCACAAACTGAATGCGATGAGTGCTTTTGCTGAAGCGCAAACCTGTCGTCGTCAGGTTCTGCTTAACTACTTTGGCGAATATCGCGAGAAGCAATGTGGTAACTGCGATATCTGCCTCGATCCACCTAAGCACTTTGATGCGACTCAAGAAGCGCAGAAGGCGTTGTCTTGTGTGTACCGTGTGAATCAGTCGTTTGGTATGGGCTACGTGGTTGAAGTGATGCGCGGTATGCAGAACATTCGTGTCCGCGATAATGGTCATGACAAGCTTTCTACCTATGGTATTGGCCGCGACCACAGCCATGATTACTGGATCAGTATCTTCCGTCAGTTAATCCATAAAGGTTTGTTGTTCCAGAACATCACCCGTAATTCGACTTTACAGTTAACAGAAGAAGCGCGTCCGCTACTGCGTGGTGAGATGTCTTTGGAATTGGCGGTGCCTCGTTTGGATACGGCGGTGCGCAATGCTAAGTCCGATAAACTCAGCAGCAAGAATTACGATAAGAAGTTGTTTGCCAAACTGCGTAAGCTGCGTAAGTCGATTGCTGATGAAGATGGTTTGCCACCTTATGTGGTATTCAGTGATGCGACCTTGATTGATATGGCTGAAGTACTGCCTACCTCATACGGTGAGATGCTGGCGGTTAACGGTGTTGGTCAGCGTAAACTCGATAAATACGCCGACCCATTCTTAGATTTGATTCAAGCACATATCACGACACACGGCTAATTTTCAGGATCGTTTTCAGATAAGTCATAGTTTATAAAAACGATTGGATCATAGAACAAGAATAAGGTTGATAGGGACATGACAACACCAACAGAATTTGGCTTAAGAGAGTATTTGGCTGAGGAAGGACGTTTATTGATTACGTCTCCAAGTTTTGATTTTGATTCTTACGAAGTGTTAGGTGAAAAGCTGGTGGCATTGTTATCTGCTTCTGTGGTTGAAAAACAATGGGACGCTGACATGCACTCTTGGTTGATCGATTTTGAAGATTGTCGGATGTTCTTAAAGTCTGAGCATTACAGTGAATCCATTTGGTTTGAGTCGTTAAACGCGGAAGAGAGCCGAGAAGAGTTTGATTATCTCGCGACGCTTTTCAAACGCGGTTTTTAACTTCGCTCACCAATAAAAGTGAGAATAAACGTTTGCGTCTGTTCTCACCGTTGCAGCCAATATTGATTAATGTATAATCGCCCGCCGCTCGATAGAGCAAATTTTAGAAACATTTTAAATTCACATTATTGGTAAGAGCTTTCTTAGTTTATTCGAAGAATTGACTCGATTTGGGTTCCCTCACCCCCAAACCAAACTAAAAAGGTACAGCATGAGTAACTTTACCCCTGCGCAACAGCGCAAAGCCCTAGCACTATTAGTTTTGTTCCATTTAGTCATCATTGCGTCAAGCAACTATCTGGTTCAGCTACCTTTTACCGTTTTCGGTATGCACACCACTTGGGGTGCTTTCACTTTCCCGTTTATCTTCCTAGCGACTGATCTGACTGTACGCATTTTTGGTGCGCAGCTTGCTCGTAAAATCATTTTCTTAGTGATGCTACCTGCACTGGCCGTTTCTTACTTTTTGTCAGTGGTGTTCTTTGAAGGTTCATTCCAAGGGTTTAGCCAACTAGGCGAGTTCAACCTGTTTGTTGCACGTATCGCCGCGGCGAGCTTCATGGCTTACCTGCTTGGTCAGATTTTGGATGTGCATGTTTTCAACCGCTTACGTCAGCTTAAACAGTGGTGGGTTGCCCCAACGTGTTCAACGTTGTTCGGTAATGCGATTGATACCATCGCTTTCTTTGCGATTGCTTTCTACCAAAGCCCAGATCCATTCATGGCTGAACACTGGACTGAGATTGCACTGGTTGATTACGGCTTCAAACTTATCATCAGCTTAGGTTTATTCGTTCCGATGTACGGCGTGCTTTTGAACTACATCGTTAAAAAGCTGACGGCGGTAAACCCAGACTTTAAAGCGACAGGTGTTAACGCTTAAGTTTGAGATTTGTAACACAAAGCATTAATTCAGCGATAGAAAAAGCCCAAGTTAGTCTACTAACTTGGGCTTTTTTAATTTCTAGCGTCAGATACTAATATCAGAGGCATTCAATATTCAATGGCCAGCCAATATCGGTCTGTCTATTCGACTCGATCTCTAGCTCAGCAGCTGTCAGCGGATTGTCTGCTAGCCATTGCTTAGAAAGCGTCAAGGTCAGGTTGTTACCATCAGTTGCAAGCTTAAAATCAGGCTCTAGCGCTGGATTGCGACGGTGGGTCAGCAAAATAGCTAAACGCAGAATTCGTAAAATACGCTTGCTGCTGGTGCCTGAGATTGCATGTTGCTCTGGCAATGAGGTTAACTGTTCACGGTAGCGACGAGTTAACTCACCCAAGTAGTGCTTTTGCGCTCGAGTAAAGCCTGGCAGGTCTAAGTTCTGCAGTAGGTAAGCGCTGTGCTCGCCGCCTTTTTTGAAATCGATGGTTAAACCAATCTCATGAAGCTTAGCTGCGGTTTGTAATAGCACGCCAGCTTGAGGCTCTGAAACCCACTCTTCGGCGCCCGCTTGCTCTAACAGAGTTTGTGCGACTACAGCAACTTGTTCACCGTAGCTTACGTCCATTTGATAGCGTGATTGCACGCTCTTGACGGTACGCGCTCGAATATCTTCTTGGCGAAGTTCATCCACCATCTCGTAGGCTAGGCCTTCACGGAGTGCACCGCCTGCGAGTGTCATTGAATCAATTTCAAGTAGCTCAAAAATAGCGATAAGAATAGAAAGGCCACTTGGGAACACTAATGCACGCTCTAGTGTTAATCCTTCTATTTCTAGCTCTTCCAAGCGCTCGGTAATCATGGCTTGTTTCTGTAGACGCTTAAGCTTGGCATGAGTAATGACTTCATCCATGCCTTGCGCCAACATGATTTCTTGCAGTGCTTGAACGGTACCACTGGCACCAACACACACATCCCATCCAATATCCGTGTAGCTATCTAGAATAGGAGCCAACGTAGACTTAGCCGCTTCAATGGCATTGTTAAAGTTGGTTGCGGTTAATTGGCGATCTTTAAAGTGGCGCTCAAGCCAGGTAACACAGCCCATCTTCAGGCTAGTTAGTGCTTTCGCTGAGAAGCCTTCACCTATGATCATTTCGGTGCTTGCGCCACCTATATCAACGACCAGTCGGCGGCCGCTGCCACCAGAAGTGTGTGCTACACCTTTATAGATAGTCGCAGCTTCTTCTTCACCAGAGATAACATTGATGTCGTAACCAAGGATCTGGTTCGCTTTCTCTAGAAAGATATCCACATTGATAGCGGTACGTAGGGTCGCTGTACCGACAATGCGGATATTTTCTTTCGGAATATCTTGCAGTCGCTCTGCAAAGAGACTCAAACAGTCCCAGCCGCGCTGCATGGCTTCTGTACTCAGCGCATTATTTTCATCTAAGCCTGCAGCTAAACGCACTTTACGCTTAATTTTAGCCATGGTTTGTACGCTGCCATCGATATGACGCACAACGAGCATATGAAAACTGTTCGACCCGAGGTCGATTGCAGCGTAAAGCGGGGGTGACACTGTTTGACTCATAAGCGACTAAGCTTCCTTGTTATGACGCGGTTGGCGTGGGCGACGGTTCTGGTTTGGTTTACGGTTACCGTTGCGTGGGCCATTATTGTTTGAGCGGCGTTGTTGCGGGTTACGTGTGCGTAAACGCAATGGTGCTGGTAGATCTTCTAGCAGTGCAGAAGCATCGTAGTCAGACACAGGGATAGCGTGCTCAATGTATTCTTCGATTGGTGGCAAGTTGATTGCGTAATCTTCACAAGCAAAGCTGATCGAGTGACCACTTGCGCCAGCACGACCGGTACGGCCGATACGGTGAACGTAATCTTCACAGTCATCAGGTAGATCGAAGTTGAATACGTGTGTTACTTGAGGAATGTGTAGGCCACGTGCTGCAACGTCGGTTGCGACAAGTAGGTCAACATCACCTTTAGTGAATTGCTCAAGAATCTTTTCTCGTTTCTTTTGAGGAACATCGCCAGTTAGCAAGCCAACGCGGTGACCATCTGCAGCTAGGTGACCCCAAACAGACTCACACTTGTGCTTCGTGTTAGCGAAGATGATGGCGCGCTCTGGCCACTCTTCTTCAACTAGCGTCTGTAGCAGTGCCATTTTGTGTTCGTTTGATGGGTAGAATAGCTCTTCCTGAATACGGTGACCTGTTTTACGCTCTGGCTCAACAACAACATGCTCTGGGTTGTGCATGTGTTCGAACGCTAGTTCTTGCACGCGGTAAGACAATGTCGCAGAGAACAGCATGTTCAGGCGATCTTTTGGCTCAGGCATACGGCGGAACAAGAAGCGGATGTCTTTGATGAAACCAAGATCGAACATGCGATCGGCTTCGTCTAGAACAACGGCTTGAATGTGGTTAAGGTTAAATACCTTTTGCTTGTAGAAATCGATGATGCGGCCAGTCGTACCAATTAAGATATCTGCGCCTTCTTCGATCTTACCTAGTTGTTTGTCGTAGCTTTCGCCACCGTAAGCAAGTGCTGCCTTGATACCTGTGCTTTCAACCAGAGAGTCAGCATCGTTGTAGATCTGAATCGCGAGTTCACGCGTTGGTGCCATAATAATCGCACGTGGCTGGTTAGGCTTACGCCCTTCATGCTCAGGTGTTTTTAGCAGGTGGTTAAAAGTAGCAGTAAGAAACGCAAGCGTTTTACCAGTACCCGTTTGGGCCTGGCCTGCAATGTCTTGGCCGGTGAGCAGTACCGGGAGCGCCAAGGCTTGGATAGGGGTACAATAATCGAACCCTTTTTTCTCCAATCCTTCAATGACTTGCGGAAGTAAATCCAAGTCGGCGAACTTTTGCTCTGTGATATGCGTCTTTTTCATTGCTATAGAATATCAGCTTAAGCTTGCAATACGAAAGTAAATACATTCCAATAGGGCATCTATTTACTGGTTATCATCCAACCAGTTCTAAAAAACACATTGGAGTGGAAGATGAGTGATAAGATTTTGCAGCTAACTGATGACGGTTTTGATAACGATGTAATCAACGCTGCAGGCCCTGTTCTTGTTGATTTTTGGGCAGAATGGTGTGGTCCATGTAAAATGATTGCGCCGATTCTTGACGAAATCGCAGACGAGTACGAAGGCAAGCTCACAATCGGTAAATTAAATATCGACCAAAATGCTGGTACTCCACCAAAATTTGGTATTCGCGGCATTCCAACGCTACTTCTTTTCAAAGATGGCGGCGTAGCAGCGACTAAAGTTGGTGCATTATCTAAAACTCAACTTAAAGAGTTCTTAGACGCTAACCTTTAATCAGGTCAGCATTTGAAAAGAAACCGTGCAGTTAACAAATGCGCGGTTTTGTTTTTTCTAAGCTATGGACTAGTCTTAGTTTTAGTGCTAATTTATCGCACGTTAATTGAACGAATTTCTCTTCTTGGTCGATCCTGTGACCAAATCCTTCTTAACTTAAGAAAACAGATCCTATTTTGACTAAACAAACTTCCACCACTATGAATCTTACTGAACTGAAGAACAGACCTGTGTCTGAGCTTGTTAAACTTAGCGAAAGCTTAGGTCTTGAAAATCAAGCTCGCCTAAGAAAACAAGACATTATCTTCTCCATCCTTAAAGCGCATGCAAAAAGTGGTGAAGACATCTTTGGTGATGGTGTTCTAGAAATTCTTCAAGACGGTTTTGGTTTCCTACGTAGCGCCGACAGTTCATACCTGGCTGGCCCAGATGATATCTACGTATCTCCAAGCCAAATTCGTCGTTTTAACCTTCGCACAGGTGACTCTATTGGCGGTAAAATCCGTCCACCTAAAGATGGCGAACGTTACTTTGCACTGCTTAAAGTAAACACGGTTAACTACGACAAGCCAGACAACGCTCGTAACAAGATTCTTTTCGAAAACCTTACTCCTCTTCACGCCAACGAACGTATGGTGATGGAAGCGGGTAATGGCGCGACTGAAGATATTACGGCTCGTATTCTTGACCTTGCATCTCCGATTGGTAAAGGTCAGCGTGGTCTGATTGTTGCTCCGCCTAAAGCGGGTAAGACAATGCTTCTGCAAAACATTGCTCAAAGCATTGCTCGTAACCACCCTGAGTGTGAACTAATGGTTCTGCTTATCGATGAGCGTCCAGAAGAAGTAACGGAAATGCAGCGTCTAGTTAAAGGCGAAGTAGTTGCTTCAACATTCGATGAGCCAGCATCTCGCCACGTACAAGTTGCAGAAATGGTTATCGAGAAAGCGAAACGCCTTGTTGAACACAAGAAAGACGTAGTTATCCTACTGGATTCTATTACTCGTCTAGCTCGTGCTTACAACACTGTGATCCCTTCATCAGGTAAAGTTCTTACTGGTGGTGTTGACGCGAATGCTCTACATCGTCCAAAGCGTTTCTTCGGTGCGGCACGTAACGTAGAAGAAGGCGGTAGCTTAACGATCATCGCAACAGCACTGGTTGATACTGGTTCTAAGATGGATGAAGTTATCTACGAAGAATTCAAAGGTACAGGTAACATGGAACTGCACCTTAACCGTAAGATTGCTGAAAAGCGCGTATTCCCAGCTATCGACTTCAATCGTTCTGGTACTCGTCGTGAAGAGCTTCTTACCAAGAACGATGAACTACAGAAGATGTGGATCCTGCGTAAGATTGTTCACCCAATGGGCGAAATCGATGCAATGGAATTCCTTATCGACAAGCTAGCAATGACCAAAACGAACGATGAGTTCTTTGACGCAATGCGTCGTCAGTAATATTGATTAGCTGATCGTTATTTAATAAGCGCTGCCCTCGGGTGGCGCTTTTTATTTGCATTTTGTAGCGGCAGCTTGCAGAATGAGCAAAAGTGTTACAAGGAAGTTAAAATGCAACATGGACTGTTGTCATCATTACTCTTGTCTACTTCACTGTTATTTTCACCGGTTGGTATGAGCTATGCCACCGAGATGTCTCCACTTACAGTAGAGTCTTGGCTTGAGAATGATCAAGTAAAACTGAAAACTGCTGAACTACTCGAGCTTGTCGTACGTGACGAAGTCAATTCACTACGCTTTGCGCTTGAGCGCCTGACATTTCCCCAGCAAGAGGTGGCTCGTTACCAACTCTTGAAGAAGCTTGAACAGCAAAAAATCGTACTCACACCCAAGATGTCTATCTTCATCGAGCAGCAACTCGCTATCACGCCCACTTATCAAGTATTAGAGCGTGGAGATGGTTACGAGTTTACGGTACCTGCCTTTAATTATCCTTCAATTGCTAATCGTCTCATCAAGCAGTGGCGTCAAGATCAGAAGACACTGGTGTTTGTGCTAGATGCAGAGAAGCAGGACCTCGACTTAAAAGAGTGGTTATCTGGATCTGAACATCAAGTTCAAACGCGAGAAGCGCTGCTCATTAGAGAGCTAGATAGTTTGTCTCCTGAAGCGGTTGGTTATCTAACTAAGCAACTCACCGCATCTTCTATTGTTAGCTGGTTACCTTCCACTGAGGTGGTGGTTCGATTAGCGCAAGTGAGCGAAGATCCAGAGGCCTATAAGATTTTATGGCGAATGAAGGCCGATTATCATAGCCAAGCTGAGCTAGTTCGCCTTGCTGACACCAAACAAGCATTCGCGTTAGAACAAGTAATGGCTGCGACTAAAAATCCGCGTTTGAAAGATGAAGCGATTACCTTGCTCACTAAGGTTAACCCGTTATCAGAAGAGGTGAAGCAGTTTCTTGTCTCTAGGATGGCGATTGCCGATGAAGCCCCATTAGTCGCGCGTGAACTCGCCAAACAAGGTCATACGCGATGGTTGCAAGATCTCGTCAATGATAACCCTCAGGTGAAGAGCTCTTTGATTGAGCAAGCATTACCGTAAAGTGGATTTTGCCTCTCAATAACCACACTAAAAAGGGGGATCTCAGCGTCACCCTTTTTGATATACTGAGCGCAGAATAATCAGCATGTAGAAGTCCTATGAGTTTTAAAGATTTACGTGATTTTATCGACCATCTTGAAAGTATTGGTCAGTTGAAACGCATTTCTCACCCAGTCGATCCAGACTACGAAATGACCGAGATTAGCGACCGTACTCTACGTGCTGGTGGCCCGGCTCTTTTGTTTGAAAACCCAGTAGGCTATGACATGCCTGTTTTGACTAATCTATTTGGTACACCTAATCGGGTTGCTATTGGTATGGGGCGTCAGGAAGTCAAAGAACTGCGCGAAGTGGGTAAGTTGCTTGCTTACCTAAAAGAACCAGAGCCACCAAAAGGCTTTAAAGACGCTCTTGATAAACTGCCTGTGTTTAAGCAAGTCTTAAACATGCCAGCTAAACGCCTTCGCAAAGCGGCTTGCCAACAAGTGGTATGGCAAGGCGATGACGTCGACTTAGATAAAATCCCCGTGATGAGCTGTTGGGCTGACGATGTCGCGCCATTGCTAACGTGGGGATTAACGGTTACTCGTGGTCCGAACAAGAAACGCCAAAACTTAGGTATCTATCGTCAGCAGAAGATCGGTAAGAACAAAATCATCATGCGTTGGTTAGCCCACCGTGGTGGCGCGCTGGATCTACACGATTGGATAGAAACCAACCCAGGTAAACCATTTCCGGTATCGGTAGCATTTGGTGCCGACCCTGCCACCATTCTTGGTGCGGTTACGCCAGTGCCGGATACTTTATCTGAGTACGCGTTTGCAGGCTTACTACGTGGTAGTAAAACTGAGGTCGTTAAATCAATCAGCAATGACTTAGAGGTTCCTGCAAGTGCGGAAATCGTGATGGAAGGTTACATCGACCCGAATGAATTTGCGGATGAAGGGCCTTACGGAGACCATACTGGTTACTACAACGAGAAAGAAAAGCACCATGTGTTTACTATTACTCATGTAACTATGCGCGAAAACCCTATCTATCACAGCACCTATACTGGCCGTCCACCTGATGAGCCTGCGGTATTGGGTGTTGCACTAAATGAAGTGTTTGTGCCTATTCTTCAAAAGCAGTTCCCAGAGATTGAAGATTTTTATCTACCGCCTGAAGGTTGTTCGTACCGAATGGCAGTCGTGACCATGAAGAAGCAATACCCAGGTCACGCCAAGCGAGTGATGATGGGTGTATGGTCTTTCTTACGCCAATTCATGTACACCAAATTTGTATTGGTGTGCGATGAAGATGTCAATGCACGCGATTGGTCTCAAGTAACCGCAGCGATGTGCGAACATATGGATCCGTCACGCGATAGCTTGATGATAGAGAACACGCCGATCGATTCATTGGATTTCGCATCGCCCGTGGTTGGGTTAGGTTCTAAGATGGGCCTAGATATCACTAAGAAGTGGGATGCAGAGTTAGCGCTATCTCCAGATATTCAATCAGCACCTACAAATAGTGAACATATAGAGGGTAGCTTGGCTGAGTTAACTAAGGCTCACCCTGAAATTATTGATATTCACCTACAGAACGACAACGCCAGTATGGTTGTGGTGTCTATTGATAAGCAAGCTACAGGTAATGGTAAGAAAATCATGGAAGCAGTTTGGTCTCAATTTGATGAGAACAAGTTTGTTATCGTGTGTGACGGCGATGTCAACGTGAGTGATTGGAATGACATTATTTGGGCGGTAACGACAAGAATGGATCCGGCGAGAGATACGTTATTCCTACAGAATGAAAATGGACACTCCAAAATGGGTCTCGATGCGACCAATAAGTGGGAAGGTGAATGCCTTCGTGAGTGGGGTGTACCAATCACAAAAGATCCTGATGTCGTCAAAAAGATTGATAGCATCTGGGAACAGCTAGGAATTTCATGAGCTACCAAGTAGTCTTATACCCAGAAAACATCAGTTTCACCGTAGAAAAAGGGCAAACGGTCTTGGATGCTGCGCTCAACAGCGATATCTATTTCCCAAACCGTTGCCAAGTTGGCGCATGCGCAATGTGTATGTGCAAAAAATTAGAAGGGCAAGTGAGTTACCACCTTGAACCCATGCTCACAGAGAAAGAGCAGCAACAAGGCTGGATTTTTGCTTGCCAAGCATTTGCAGAAAGTAATTTAGTTCTAACCTTTGCCGATTAAGGGTTAGTAAGAGGAAGAACATGACTATTAAATGTAAAGTGAAGTCTATCGAGCCTTTGGCTTGTAATACTTACCAAATCCTACTTCACCCAGAAACACCCGTCGCTTTTAAAGCGGGCCAGTATCTGATGGTTGAAATGGGCGAGAAAGATAAGCGCCCATTCTCTATCGCAAGTAGCCCTTGCCGTCACGAAGGTGAACTTGAACTACACATAGGCGCTGCTGAGCACAATGCTTACGCACTAGAAGTGGTTGAAGCGATGAAGAAGGCACAAGCTGAAAATGGCGATATTGCTATTGATGCTCCACACGGAGATGCTTGGATTAAAGAAGAAAGCGATCGCCCTCTATTATTGATTGCTGGTGGTACTGGTTTCAGTTACGTGCGTTCTATTCTGGATCATTGCATCGCGCAAAATAGCTCGAAAGAGATCTACCTATATTGGGGCGCGAAAGATGAGTGCCAGTTATATGCGAAAGAAGAGCTGGTTGGCATTGCAGAAAAGCATAGCAACGTACATTTTGTACCAGTAGTAGAAGAAGCACCGGAAGTGTGGCACGGTCAAACAGGTAATGTGCTTGAGGCTATCACGCAAAGTTTCGAATCATTAGCTGATTTTGATATCTATATTGCAGGTCGTTTTGAAATGGCGGGTGCTGCAAGAGACCTATTTACTCAGAATAAAGAAGCAAAGCGTGCTCATATGTACGCTGATGCTTACGCATTTATCTAACAATACCTTTAGATTTTGAGTAAAAAGAGAGCAGAAATGCTCTCTTTTTTACGTTTAGGTGAACTATTAGGCAGTTAACCCCTATTTATTCATTTTTTATGAAAAAGTAGTTGCTAAGCTGAGAGGGTTCCCTATAATGCGACACCACTGAGACGGCAGACGCCACAAGGCTTCAGCAAGAATCAGTAAGACGGAAAGCGACAAAAAATTAATTTTCAAAAAGTGTTTGACACTGAATGTTAATTCGCTAGAATGGCCGTCCACTTCGAGAGGCTCCTTACTTAAAAGGAACGCTTAAGAAGTTAAGCTCTTTAACAATTTAAACCTATCAATCTGTGTGGGCACTCGTTGATGAATATCAAAACGTTATTACTTAGGTAATAGCAGTTACTTCGGTAACAAAATTGATTTCAATGAACTGAGTGACCAATACAAATAACCTCGGTTATTTGGCACAGTCAATTCATTACCATTCTGTTGGAATGGTAATAGCTTTAAAATTACATAGTAGTTTTGAAGTCAGTATTCGTTGAGTCACAAAATCTTAAATTGAAGAGTTTGATCATGGCTCAGATTGAACGCTGGCGGCAGGCCTAACACATGCAAGTCGAGCGGAAACGACACTAACAATCCTTCGGGTGCGTTAATGGGCGTCGAGCGGCGGACGGGTGAGTAATGCCTAGGAAATTGCCTTGATGTGGGGGATAACCATTGGAAACGATGGCTAATACCGCATAATGCCTACGGGCCAAAGAGGGGGACCTTCGGGCCTCTCGCGTCAAGATATGCCTAGGTGGGATTAGCTAGTTGGTGAGGTAATGGCTCACCAAGGCGACGATCCCTAGCTGGTCTGAGAGGATGATCAGCCACACTGGAACTGAGACACGGTCCAGACTCCTACGGGAGGCAGCAGTGGGGAATATTGCACAATGGGCGAAAGCCTGATGCAGCCATGCCGCGTGTATGAAGAAGGCCTTCGGGTTGTAAAGTACTTTCAGTTGTGAGGAAGGGGGTAGTGTTAACAGCGCTATCTCTTGACGTTAGCAACAGAAGAAGCACCGGCTAACTCCGTGCCAGCAGCCGCGGTAATACGGAGGGTGCGAGCGTTAATCGGAATTACTGGGCGTAAAGCGCATGCAGGTGGTTCATTAAGTCAGATGTGAAAGCCCGGGGCTCAACCTCGGAACTGCATTTGAAACTGGTGAACTAGAGTACTGTAGAGGGGGGTAGAATTTCAGGTGTAGCGGTGAAATGCGTAGAGATCTGAAGGAATACCAGTGGCGAAGGCGGCCCCCTGGACAGATACTGACACTCAGATGCGAAAGCGTGGGGAGCAAACAGGATTAGATACCCTGGTAGTCCACGCCGTAAACGATGTCTACTTGGAGGTTGTGGCCTTGAGCCGTGGCTTTCGGAGCTAACGCGTTAAGTAGACCGCCTGGGGAGTACGGTCGCAAGATTAAAACTCAAATGAATTGACGGGGGCCCGCACAAGCGGTGGAGCATGTGGTTTAATTCGATGCAACGCGAAGAACCTTACCTACTCTTGACATCCAGAGAAGCCAGCGGAGACGCAGGTGTGCCTTCGGGAGCTCTGAGACAGGTGCTGCATGGCTGTCGTCAGCTCGTGTTGTGAAATGTTGGGTTAAGTCCCGCAACGAGCGCAACCCTTATCCTTGTTTGCCAGCGAGTAATGTCGGGAACTCCAGGGAGACTGCCGGTGATAAACCGGAGGAAGGTGGGGACGACGTCAAGTCATCATGGCCCTTACGAGTAGGGCTACACACGTGCTACAATGGCGCATACAGAGGGCAGCAAGCTAGCGATAGTGAGCGAATCCCAAAAAGTGCGTCGTAGTCCGGATTGGAGTCTGCAACTCGACTCCATGAAGTCGGAATCGCTAGTAATCGTAGATCAGAATGCTACGGTGAATACGTTCCCGGGCCTTGTACACACCGCCCGTCACACCATGGGAGTGGGCTGCAAAAGAAGTGGGTAGTTTAACCTTTCGGGGAGGACGCTCACCACTTTGTGGTTCATGACTGGGGTGAAGTCGTAACAAGGTAGCCCTAGGGGAACCTGGGGCTGGATCACCTCCTTATACGAAGATATTCACGATAAGTGTCCACACAGATTGATGGTTTAGATTTAGTTAAAGCCAGAGCTTTAATTAATAACGTAAGTTATTGATTAAAGCTTTTTGCTTTATGCTCTTTAACAATTTGGAAAGCTGACTGATTGATTACTTACGAGTAATTCAATCAAATTTAAAAGTTCTCAATGTTTACCTTTATGGTAAACACAACAAACACATTCAAGTGTCTTGTATTCGAATCAAACTTAGTTTGATTCACATTGAGTCCGGCAAACAGTCATTGAGAATTAACCCTTCTTAATGACAACCAAAAACCTTGGTTAGTTGCCATACGCTAAGACCCTTTCGGGTTGTATGGTTAAGTGACTAAGCGTACACGGTGGATGCCTTGGCAGTCAGAGGCGATGAAAGGCGTAATAACTTGCGATAAGCCCAGATTAGGTAGTAATAACCTTTTGAGTCTGGGATTCCTGAATGGGGAAACCCACTTACATAAGTAAGTATCCTGTTGTGAATACATAGCAACAGGAGGCAAACCGGGGGAACTGAAACATCTAAGTACCCCGAGGAAGAGAAATCAACCGAGATTCCGAAAGTAGCGGCGAGCGAAATTGGATTAGCCCTTAAGCTTTTAATGAGACAGATGAAGGCTCTGGAAAGTGCCGCAACAAAGGGTGATAGCCCCGTAATCGACATCTCATAATCAGTGAAAACGAGTAGGGCGGGACACGTGATATCCTGTCTGAATATGGGGGGACCATCCTCCAAGGCTAAATACTACTGACTGACCGATAGTGAACCAGTACCGTGAGGGAAAGGCGAAAAGAACCCCTGTGAGGGGAGTGAAATAGAACCTGAAACCGTGTACGTACAAGCAGTAGGAGCACCTTCGTGGTGTGACTGCGTACCTTTTGTATAATGGGTCAGCGACTTAATTTTAGTAGCAAGGTTAACCGTTTAGGGGAGCCGTAGGGAAACCGAGTCTTAACTGGGCGTACAGTTGCTAGGATTAGACCCGAAACCAGGTGATCTAGCCATGGGCAGGTTGAAGGTTGAGTAACATCAACTGGAGGACCGAACCGACTAATGTTGAAAAATTAGCGGATGACTTGTGGCTAGGGGTGAAAGGCCAATCAAACCTGGAGATAGCTGGTTCTCCCCGAAAGCTATTTAGGTAGCGCCTCGGACGAATACTACTGGGGGTAGAGCACTGTTAAGGCTAGGGGGTCATCCCGACTTACCAACCCTTTGCAAACTCCGAATACCAGTAAGTACTATCCGGGAGACACACGGCGGGTGCTAACGTCCGTCGTGGAGAGGGAAACAACCCAGACCGCCAGCTAAGGTCCCAAAGTATAGCTAAGTGGGAAACGATGTGGGAAGGCTCAGACAGCCAGGATGTTGGCTTAGAAGCAGCCATCATTTAAAGAAAGCGTAATAGCTCACTGGTCGAGTCGGCCTGCGCGGAAGATGTAACGGGGCTAAGCTATACACCGAAGCTGCGGCTACGTACCTTAGGGTATGTGGGGTAGGGGAGCGTTCTGTAAGCCGTTGAAGGTGGTCTGTAAGGGCTGCTGGAGGTATCAGAAGTGCGAATGCTGACATGAGTAACGATAAAGGGAGTGAAAAACTCCCTCGCCGGAAGACCAAGGGTTCCTGTCCAACGTTAATCGGGGCAGGGTAAGTCGACTCCTAAGGCGAGGCCGAAAGGCGTAGTCGATGGGAAACGGGTTAATATTCCCGTACTTCTTACAATTGCGATGGGGGGACGGAGAAGGCTAGGTGGGCCTGGCGACGGTTGTCCAGGTTCAAGTACGTAGGCGGGTGGTTTAGGTAAATCCGGACCGCTACTAACGCTGAGATACGATGTCGAGCTACTACGGTAGTGAAGTCATTGATGCCATGCTTCCAGGAAAAGCCTCTAAGCTTCAGATTGTAAGGAATCGTACCCCAAACCGACACAGGTGGTCGGGTAGAGAATACCAAGGCGCTTGAGAGAACTCGGGTGAAGGAACTAGGCAAAATGGTACCGTAACTTCGGGAGAAGGTACGCTCTTATCAGTGAAGTCCCTTGCGGATGGAGCAGACGAGAGTCGCAGATACCAGGTGGCTGCAACTGTTTATTAAAAACACAGCACTGTGCAAAATCGTAAGATGACGTATACGGTGTGACGCCTGCCCGGTGCCGGAAGGTTAATTGATGGGGTTAGACTTCGGTCGAAGCTCTTGATCGAAGCCCCGGTAAACGGCGGCCGTAACTATAACGGTCCTAAGGTAGCGAAATTCCTTGTCGGGTAAGTTCCGACCTGCACGAATGGCGTAATGATGGCCACGCTGTCTCCACCCGAGACTCAGTGAAATTGAAATCGCTGTGAAGATGCAGTGTACCCGCGGCTAGACGGAAAGACCCCGTGAACCTTTACTACAGCTTGGCACTGAACATTGAACCTACATGTGTAGGATAGGTGGGAGACTTTGAAACCGCGTCGCTAGATGTGGTGGAGTCGTCCTTGAAATACCACCCTTGTAGTTTTGATGTTCTAACGTTGGTCCCTGAATCGGGATTACGGACAGTGCCTGGTGGGTAGTTTGACTGGGGCGGTCTCCTCCCAAAGAGTAACGGAGGAGCACGAAGGTGGGCTAAACACGGTTGGACATCGTGTGGTTAGTGCAATGGCATAAGCCCGCTTGACTGCGAGAATGACAATTCGAGCAGGTGCGAAAGCAGGTCATAGTGATCCGGTGGTTCTGAATGGAAGGGCCATCGCTCAACGGATAAAAGGTACTCCGGGGATAACAGGCTGATACCGCCCAAGAGTTCATATCGACGGCGGTGTTTGGCACCTCGATGTCGGCTCATCACATCCTGGGGCTGAAGTCGGTCCCAAGGGTATGGCTGTTCGCCATTTAAAGTGGTACGCGAGCTGGGTTTAGAACGTCGTGAGACAGTTCGGTCCCTATCTGCCGTGGGCGTTGGAAAATTGAAAGGGGCTGCTCCTAGTACGAGAGGACCGGAGTGGACGAACCTCTGGTGTTCGGGTTGTCATGCCAATGGCATTGCCCGGTAGCTAAGTTCGGAATCGATAACCGCTGAAAGCATCTAAGCGGGAAGCGAGCCTTGAGATGAGTTTTCCCTGACGCTTTAAGCGTCCTAAAGGGTTGTCGTAGACTACGACGTTGATAGGCAGGGTGTGTAAGTGCTGCGAGGCATTGAGCTAACCTGTACTAATTGCCCGTGAGGCTTAACCATACAACACCCAAGGGGTTTTGTGGACTCAAAGACAGACCTTGAATGAGTTTGAAAGAGACTTTTAAATCAGTTTTCCGAATTTTAAAATTTGCTTGGCGACCATAGCATTGTGGACCCACCTGATTCCATGTCGAACTCAGAAGTGAAACACAATAGCGCCGATGGTAGTGTGGGGCTTCCCCATGTGAGAGTAGGACATCGCCAGGCTTTAATTTCGACTTTGTCTACAAAGTAGACAAGTCACCATAGAGTTCTAAGTTTTCTTAGTATTTTATGTTGACTTTCAAAGTAGAAAGCGTATTATACGCGTCCTGCTTGAGTGCTAAGGCACTGAAAGCAAAGCTCTTTAACAATTTAAACCTATCAATCTGTGTGGGCACTCGTTGATGAATATCAAAACGTTTTATCGTTAGATAAAACAGATTCTTCGGAATCAAAATTGATTTCAATGAACTGAGTGACCAATACAAATAACTACTTTCTCTTGTAGAAAGAAGGTATTTGGCACAGTCAATTCATTATCATTCTGTTGGAATGGTAATAGCTTTAAAATTACATAGTAGTTTTGAAGTCAGTATTCGTTGAGTCACAAAATCTTAAATTGAAGAGTTTGATCATGGCTCAGATTGAACGCTGGCGGCAGGCCTAACACATGCAAGTCGAGCGGAAACGACACTAACAATCCTTCGGGTGCGTTAATGGGCGTCGAGCGGCGGACGGGTGAGTAATGCCTAGGAAATTGCCTTGATGTGGGGGATAACCATTGGAAACGATGGCTAATACCGCATAATGCCTACGGGCCAAAGAGGGGGACCTTCGGGCCTCTCGCGTCAAGATATGCCTAGGTGGGATTAGCTAGTTGGTGAGGTAATGGCTCACCAAGGCGACGATCCCTAGCTGGTCTGAGAGGATGATCAGCCACACTGGAACTGAGACACGGTCCAGACTCCTACGGGAGGCAGCAGTGGGGAATATTGCACAATGGGCGAAAGCCTGATGCAGCCATGCCGCGTGTATGAAGAAGGCCTTCGGGTTGTAAAGTACTTTCAGTTGTGAGGAAGGGGGTAGCGTTAATAGCGCTATCTCTTGACGTTAGCAACAGAAGAAGCACCGGCTAACTCCGTGCCAGCAGCCGCGGTAATACGGAGGGTGCGAGCGTTAATCGGAATTACTGGGCGTAAAGCGCATGCAGGTGGTTCATTAAGTCAGATGTGAAAGCCCGGGGCTCAACCTCGGAACTGCATTTGAAACTGGTGAACTAGAGTACTGTAGAGGGGGGTAGAATTTCAGGTGTAGCGGTGAAATGCGTAGAGATCTGAAGGAATACCAGTGGCGAAGGCGGCCCCCTGGACAGATACTGACACTCAGATGCGAAAGCGTGGGGAGCAAACAGGATTAGATACCCTGGTAGTCCACGCCGTAAACGATGTCTACTTGGAGGTTGTGGCCTTGAGCCGTGGCTTTCGGAGCTAACGCGTTAAGTAGACCGCCTGGGGAGTACGGTCGCAAGATTAAAACTCAAATGAATTGACGGGGGCCCGCACAAGCGGTGGAGCATGTGGTTTAATTCGATGCAACGCGAAGAACCTTACCTACTCTTGACATCCAGAGAAGCCAGCGGAGACGCAGGTGTGCCTTCGGGAGCTCTGAGACAGGTGCTGCATGGCTGTCGTCAGCTCGTGTTGTGAAATGTTGGGTTAAGTCCCGCAACGAGCGCAACCCTTATCCTTGTTTGCCAGCGAGTAATGTCGGGAACTCCAGGGAGACTGCCGGTGATAAACCGGAGGAAGGTGGGGACGACGTCAAGTCATCATGGCCCTTACGAGTAGGGCTACACACGTGCTACAATGGCGCATACAGAGGGCAGCAAGCTAGCGATAGTGAGCGAATCCCAAAAAGTGCGTCGTAGTCCGGATTGGAGTCTGCAACTCGACTCCATGAAGTCGGAATCGCTAGTAATCGTAGATCAGAATGCTACGGTGAATACGTTCCCGGGCCTTGTACACACCGCCCGTCACACCATGGGAGTGGGCTGCAAAAGAAGTGGGTAGTTTAACCTTTCGGGGAGGACGCTCACCACTTTGTGGTTCATGACTGGGGTGAAGTCGTAACAAGGTAGCCCTAGGGGAACCTGGGGCTGGATCACCTCCTTATACGAAGATATTCACGATAAGTGTCCACACAGATTGATTAGGTTTAGAAAAGTTAAGAGACGATATTGGGTCTGTAGCTCAGCTGGTTAGAGCGCTCGCCTGATAAGCGGGAGGTCGGTGGTTCAAGTCCACTCAGACCCACCAATATCGACCTAGATGGGGCTATAGCTCAGCTGGGAGAGCGCCTGCCTTGCACGCAGGAGGTCTGCGGTTCGATCCCGCATAGCTCCACCATCTTTAAGGGTTTTTCCCTAAGAATCTTTAAAAATGGTTTCGAAAGAAATCAAGCTCTTTAACAATTTGGAAAGCTGACTGATTGATTACTTACGAGTAATTCAATCAAATTTAAAAGTTCTCAATGTTTACCTTTATGGTAAACACAACAAACACATTCAAGTGTCTTGTATTCGAATCAAACATAGTTTGATTCACAATTGAGTCCGGCAAACAGTCATTGAGAATTAACCCTTCTTAATGACAACCAAAAACCTTGGTTAGTTGCCATACACTAAGACCCTTTCGGGTTGTATGGTTAAGTGACTAAGCGTACACGGTGGATGCCTTGGCAGTCAGAGGCGATGAAAGGCGTAATAACTTGCGATAAGCCCAGATTAGGTAGTAATAACCTTTTGAGTCTGGGATTCCTGAATGGGGAAACCCACTTACATAAGTAAGTATCCTGTTGTGAATACATAGCAACAGGAGGCAAACCGGGGGAACTGAAACATCTAAGTACCCCGAGGAAGAGAAATCAACCGAGATTCCGAAAGTAGCGGCGAGCGAAATTGGATTAGCCCTTAAGCTTTTAATGAGACAGATGAAGGCTCTGGAAAGTGCCGCAACAAAGGGTGATAGCCCCGTAATCGACATCTCATCATCAGTGAAAACGAGTAGGGCGGGACACGTGATATCCTGTCTGAATATGGGGGGACCATCCTCCAAGGCTAAATACTACTGACTGACCGATAGTGAACCAGTACCGTGAGGGAAAGGCGAAAAGAACCCCTGTGAGGGGAGTGAAATAGAACCTGAAACCGTGTACGTACAAGCAGTAGGAGCACCTTCGTGGTGTGACTGCGTACCTTTTGTATAATGGGTCAGCGACTTAATTTTAGTAGCAAGGTTAACCGTTTAGGGGAGCCGTAGGGAAACCGAGTCTTAACTGGGCGTACAGTTGCTAGGATTAGACCCGAAACCAGGTGATCTAGCCATGGGCAGGTTGAAGGTTGAGTAACATCAACTGGAGGACCGAACCGACTAATGTTGAAAAATTAGCGGATGACTTGTGGCTAGGGGTGAAAGGCCAATCAAACCTGGAGATAGCTGGTTCTCCCCGAAAGCTATTTAGGTAGCGCCTCGGACGAATACTACTGGGGGTAGAGCACTGTTAAGGCTAGGGGGTCATCCCGACTTACCAACCCTTTGCAAACTCCGAATACCAGTAAGTACTATCCGGGAGACACACGGCGGGTGCTAACGTCCGTCGTGGAGAGGGAAACAACCCAGACCGCCAGCTAAGGTCCCAAAGTATAGCTAAGTGGGAAACGATGTGGGAAGGCTCAGACAGCCAGGATGTTGGCTTAGAAGCAGCCATCATTTAAAGAAAGCGTAATAGCTCACTGGTCGAGTCGGCCTGCGCGGAAGATGTAACGGGGCTAAGCTATACACCGAAGCTGCGGCTACGTACCTTAGGGTATGTGGGGTAGGGGAGCGTTCTGTAAGCCGTTGAAGGTGGTCTGTAAGGGCTGCTGGAGGTATCAGAAGTGCGAATGCTGACATGAGTAACGATAAAGGGAGTGAAAAACTCCCTCGCCGGAAGACCAAGGGTTCCTGTCCAACGTTAATCGGGGCAGGGTAAGTCGACTCCTAAGGCGAGGCCGAAAGGCGTAGTCGATGGGAAACGGGTTAATATTCCCGTACTTCTTACAATTGCGATGGGGGGACGGAGAAGGCTAGGTGGGCCTGGCGACGGTTGTCCAGGTTCAAGTACGTAGGCGGGTGGTTTAGGTAAATCCGGACCGCTACTAACGCTGAGATACGATGTCGAGCTACTACGGTAGTGAAGTCATTGATGCCATGCTTCCAGGAAAAGCCTCTAAGCTTCAGATTGTAAGGAATCGTACCCCAAACCGACACAGGTGGTCGGGTAGAGAATACCAAGGCGCTTGAGAGAACTCGGGTGAAGGAACTAGGCAAAATGGTACCGTAACTTCGGGAGAAGGTACGCTCTTATCAGTGAAGTCCCTTGCGGATGGAGCAGACGAGAGTCGCAGATACCAGGTGGCTGCAACTGTTTATTAAAAACACAGCACTGTGCAAAATCGTAAGATGACGTATACGGTGTGACGCCTGCCCGGTGCCGGAAGGTTAATTGATGGGGTTAGACTTCGGTCGAAGCTCTTGATCGAAGCCCCGGTAAACGGCGGCCGTAACTATAACGGTCCTAAGGTAGCGAAATTCCTTGTCGGGTAAGTTCCGACCTGCACGAATGGCGTAATGATGGCCACGCTGTCTCCACCCGAGACTCAGTGAAATTGAAATCGCTGTGAAGATGCAGTGTACCCGCGGCTAGACGGAAAGACCCCGTGAACCTTTACTACAGCTTGGCACTGAACATTGAACCTACATGTGTAGGATAGGTGGGAGACTTTGAAACCGCGTCGCTAGATGTGGTGGAGTCGTCCTTGAAATACCACCCTTGTAGTTTTGATGTTCTAACGTTGGTCCCTGAATCGGGATTACGGACAGTGCCTGGTGGGTAGTTTGACTGGGGCGGTCTCCTCCCAAAGAGTAACGGAGGAGCACGAAGGTGGGCTAAACACGGTTGGACATCGTGTGGTTAGTGCAATGGCATAAGCCCGCTTGACTGCGAGAATGACAATTCGAGCAGGTGCGAAAGCAGGTCATAGTGATCCGGTGGTTCTGAATGGAAGGGCCATCGCTCAACGGATAAAAGGTACTCCGGGGATAACAGGCTGATACCGCCCAAGAGTTCATATCGACGGCGGTGTTTGGCACCTCGATGTCGGCTCATCACATCCTGGGGCTGAAGTCGGTCCCAAGGGTATGGCTGTTCGCCATTTAAAGTGGTACGCGAGCTGGGTTTAGAACGTCGTGAGACAGTTCGGTCCCTATCTGCCGTGGGCGTTGGAAAATTGAAAGGGGCTGCTCCTAGTACGAGAGGACCGGAGTGGACGAACCTCTGGTGTTCGGGTTGTCATGCCAATGGCATTGCCCGGTAGCTAAGTTCGGAATCGATAACCGCTGAAAGCATCTAAGCGGGAAGCGAGCCTTGAGATGAGTTTTCCCTGGCGCTATAAGCGTCCTAAAGGGTTGTCGTAGACTACGACGTTGATAGGCAGGGTGTGTAAGTGCTGCGAGGCATTGAGCTAACCTGTACTAATTGCCCGTGAGGCTTAACCATACAACACCCAAGGGGTTTTGTGGACTCAAAGACAGACCTTGAATGAGTTTGAAAGAGACTTTTAAATCAGTTTTCCGAATTTTAAAATTTGCTTGGCGACCATAGCATTGTGGACCCACCTGATTCCATGTCGAACTCAGAAGTGAAACACAATAGCGCCGATGGTAGTGTGGGGCTTCCCCATGTGAGAGTAGGACATCGCCAGGCTTTAAATTAAATCTTTAGGTTGACCAACCTGGAGATATGGACGCTCACTTAGTGAGTTGACCACTGCGGAGTGGTAGTTCAGTTGGTTAGAATACCGGCCTGTCACGCCGGGGGTCGCGGGTTCGAGTCCCGTCCACTCCGCCACTTATTAGAAAAGCCCTGCTAGTAATAGCAGGGCTTTTTTACATTTGAAGAAAAGTGTTTTGCTGTTAGGTTGTATGAGTGTTGTAAAGGTACCGAGCCCCTGCACTTCACGCTATTCCTGCACATATTAGAAAGCCTAGTCTGACGACTAGGCTTTCGTCGTTTCTGACGTATGAATGTTATTACTCAACTGCGAGTTTTGTAGAAGTGTTACCCGTTGATAGCGAACTTTGATATTTCGACATCTATTAAGCAGCCCTACTATTTTTAGTAGGGCTTGGTTGCGTTAGTTGATGTTGTTTACCGCCTTAACGATTAACCTTTCCTGAGTCTCTTCTAAGAGCTTGTTTCTAAGAATTGTAAAACTACGTACAGACACAATTAAAGCAGTTCTCCGTGTGTTTGATAGACCCTAATGCACAACTTCATAGTTACTTTAATACACTTGGTTTGGTGGCGGTAGACGAGTAAAGACTCGATAGATTATGGTTTATAAGTATCGTTGAAGTTATTTGGGGATAAACAACAGATATAAAAAAGCCGATGCTTGGCATCGGCTTAGTTTGAGTTGTTTTGACTTAAGCTGGCTGAACTAGAGCGAGCGCTTTACGAGAAACCTCGTGAGCTGCTTTCGTCAAGTTTTGCTTCTCTAGTGCGTCGGATAGGTATCCGTAATCTGAAACATTTGAGCGAAGTGCTAGGGCTTTTTCGAAGTGGCTTTGTGCTTCCGCCCACTTCTGCTCTCTTAGGTAGAACTGAGCCAACGCGCTGTGTGCTTCGGCATTACCACTGTCTTTACTGATTGCACGTTCTAGCATGACCACTACTGGATGGTGATCGGCAAGGTTAAGCTCTGGAAGCAGCATGTAGAGCTCATTTGAACTGCTCTTAGCAATGTTCTCTTTGATCACTGTGAAGGCTTCTGAGTCGGCTTTACGAGCGATCAGTTGTTTCACAAAGCATGATACAAGGTGTGAGCTCTGCTTCTGCTTTCTTGAAAGCTTGTTCCAGTGACTAATTAAGCCTTCGCTACCTTGCTGTTGTGCGACATCATGAAGTAAACCACATTGTGCTTTCTGTTCTAACTCAACTTGCTCATCAGTCGTAAGAAGCTTGTTTTTAGCTAGCTTAGGCGTTAACTCTAGTAATGGCTGCCAGAGTTTAAGCTGCATGTAGGTGGCTTTTAATAGGCCAAGTACAGCGGTGTTATTAGGGTATGTACCTTTTAAGGTCGAAAGTGTATCGAATGCGGCTTCGTAGTTCGACTCACTGATCTGTTGTTTTGCTTTAGTTAGCTCAACAGCCAGTAGAGAGTCGTCCTGCTGGCTAGCAAGCTCGATGTACTTATCACGCTCTTTCGTATTACCCTGTTCGTGAGCCGCTTGAGAAGCGACTAAATAACAAAGTAGAGGCATGTCGTGATGGTTAGCCCAGCGAGTTACCTTTTTCTCTGCGCCTTTCCAATCACCCTCAAGAAGCTTGATGATGCCTTCATTGGTATAACGACGCGAGCGTTTTAGTTTACGAACGCTGAACCAGTTCCAAGTTGTTGAGCTCGCGTACATAAGCTTCTTAAATAGGTACTCTAAGCCAAACAGTGCGGCCAAAAGGGCAATCACAAAGATAGCCATTGTTGTCACACTCATCTCAATCGTCTTATTGGCAATTGAGATCAGCACATAACCTTGTTGACCCGAGAACTGAGTACCGACAAACAGACCCGCACCGAGTACAAGGAAAAGAAAAATCAAACGAATCATTATTTCTCCTCCGAGGTCATTACCGTTACCTCACGGCGTAGACGTTCACGAATGACATCTGACAACTCATTTTGAGATTCAAGCTTTACAGGGTATTTCACAGAGATGTTCTGTTCACTTAACTGTTTAATTGCTTTCTCAAATTCAATCACTGAGTTGTTATCTTGGTTTAGGTACGCTTTCGACCACTCGCTAGCGGTATTAAGAGCTGCACTATAGAGTTCACCTTGTTCTTTGTAGACGGCGCGAATCGCGGTTTCTAATTTACCTTTGATGTTTTCACGCAGGTAGAAATGCTGTTCTGGTGATAGTAGAGGGATAACTTCGCCATCACGACTGCGGAATGTGATGAAGTTTTCTGAGAAGTCTTTCATCGACGTCATCAGGTTGTTTTGCCAATCATTAATATCTTGCGATACTGCTTTTTTCTCAACAACTGCGGCTTCAGGAAGAATCGCATTGGCAAGCGGAAGCGTATCGACTTGCTGTTGCAGACTTGTGATGCGTAGAACTAAACCGTCACGGTCGATCAGAGGAATTGTGCGAAGTTTAGTAATATCATTGGTCATTGATTGACGCAGTGACACTAAGCTAGGGTCGTTCAGTGCTGCGATACGTTGATCGGCACTTTCCATTAACTTGGTTGCGCTAACGGCATCATGCTCTAGGAACAGTTTACGTCCCGCTAGTTTCACAAGGTAATCGGCTTCGGCAAGTAACCAGTCATTCGGGCGGCGACCTTTAACGTCAGCCACTGCTAACTGTAGGCTTTGAATACTCTTCTGCTGTTGAGACTGTACGACCTGAGTTTTCTCCACCGCGTGTGACGCTTCTTGGATAGTCTCTTGCTTGATGGTTTGTAGGTCTTTATTTACTGCAGATTGGGTATTTTGAAGCTGTGCTTGAAGAGCGGCGATTTGAGCTGAATACTCAGCGCTCTTTTGCTGCATTTGAAATGCGATACCGCCACTGAAAATAATCGAAATAGCGATCGCAATAGCGCCTAGTTTGACACCGCGCTTACCTTGCTTTTCTGCTTTCTCTACTTGCTCTTTATGCTCAGTTTGAGGCTGTTCATTTTTAGCGGTCTTTGACGCAGAGGCGTCAAGCTTCTGTTCGGGCTGTTTTGTCTCTGTAGAGTCAGCTTTTTCGTTTTCAACAACTACTGGCTGAGTGTCTTGTTTCTTTTCAGGTTCAATATGCTCGTTATTTTTTTTGCTTGTCATGCTTATTTCCTGTTCTAGCTAGGGCCGGAGAGCAGCCAGTAATATTTGGTTCGTAGCACTGTGAGTATTGGTCACGTTCGAGAAGCCGAGTTGTTGTGCTCGTTCTACTATGCGCTGACTTGGGACAAATAGGTGTCTTGTTGAAAGCCAAGTCAAATACTCATCAGGGGTAATTGAGCAGAGATACTCCAATTGTTCCTGACTAGTGATGACAACTTTGGACGCTTTTTTGTTTATCCATGTTTGATAGGTATTGTGGTCGCTAATGGGAATATATTCTCTACGGTAGGTCTCACAATAAGAGACTTGTGCACCTCGGTTGAGTAGATAATCTCTAATGAGCTCACGCCCACCATTACCACGTAGTATCAAAATGGACTTATTTTCTACGCCATTAAGTTCAGTAAGTTTAAGAAGGTGTTCACTATCACTAACTTGAGGGTAGTTTACTTTTTGTTTACAGACTTTGCTTAAAACGTGCGCAGTTTTTTGACCAACGCCAAGATAAAGCGGCGAAGTAGGCCAAATGGATGAGGTTTTCGAAAGGATGTTTTGGGCAGCGGTCACGGCGTGGTGACTGACGGCGATGATGATATCGCTGTTACTGAGCTTGGTGCTTAAATCCGCAGAGTTTGGATTATCAACGATACGAATCAGCGGATGATGGATTGCTTGAATCCCTTCATCCGCTAGTTGTTGGCAAAGCGATTGCCCCTCTGAACCGGGGCGAGTCACCAACACTGTCATGATTATTCTTGGTCAGCGTAGAGCTTGGTTAGGATTTCTCTTGCACCATCATCCAGCAATTGATTTGCTAGAGTCACGCCAAGCGCTTCTGCATCCTTACGAGAACCAGAGATCTCACCACGAACCATCTTAGAACCATCCGGTTCACCAACTAATGCACGTAGCCAGATATTGTCGCCGTCTAATAGTGAATAGCTACCGATAGGCACCTGACAACCACCTTCTAGAGTAAGGTTCATTGCTCGTTCGCAAAGCACGCGATCGGCTGTGTCTTGGTGGTTTAGTGGTTCAAGAAGTTTAATCAGACGCTCATCATCAAGACGACATTCAATGCCAACAGCACCTTGACCGACAGCCGGTAGAGACTGCTCTGGTTCGATAAAGCTACGGATACGCTCTTCAAGTTCTAGGCGCTTAAGGCCAGCTGCCGCTAGGACGATAGCATCGTATTGGCCATCATCGAGTTTACCTAGGCGAGTACCCACGTTGCCGCGTAGCTCCTTGATGATTAAGTCGGGGCGAGACTCAAGTAATTGACACTGACGACGCAGGCTGCATGTACCCACGACAGCACCTTGTGGTAGCTCATCAATATTGTTGTAAGTGTTTGATACGAATGCGTCACGTGGGTCTTCACGCTCACAAATCGTTACCAGACCTAGACCTTCAGGAAAGTCGACAGGTACATCTTTCATTGAGTGAACGGCTAGGTCAGCACGACCTTCTAGCATTGCTACTTCAAGTTCTTTAACGAACAGTCCTTTACCGCCCACTTTAGCAAGGGGAGTGTCGAGGATGATGTCACCTTTGGTCACCATAGTTACCAACTCAACCTCTAAACCAGGGTGAGCAGCTTGCAGTGCATCCCTTACAAAGTATGCCTGCCAAAGGGCAAGAGGGCTTTTTCTGGTCGCGATACGGATTGGTGCTGAATTTGTCATGGTGGTTCCGATATAGGTTCTGTAATAGCCTAATCCTACCATTATGAGGCGAGAATTCTTACTGTTTGATCATTTGATACTTTGATAGCTGAGAGATTTTCATTAGTTCACCAAAATAGTGTGATTGGTATCTCATTTGAAACATGGGCTATTATTAGAAATAGTCAATAAAGAGGACACTACGGCGCCGTGAGTTTAACTTTCTGTCATCAAGGAATTGACCAGTATGACGGGTTCCTTTGCTTTACCATTAAGGCTAAAAGTGTTAAATTGATCACGTTTTGTTGCTGCTTTCGTTCAGTAACTAAACAGAACTGCACTTAACCTCAAACCAAGGACTTACCTTGCAGGCTTACACTCAAACTTTGATTCAACGATTAGACAATCTAAATCAGCAGCGCATTGATCGTGCGTTGGCGTTGATGAATGTGCAAGGCCAGCGAGTTTTCAACCTTATTCCCGCACTGCTTCACTTTAATCACCCGATGATGCCTGGTTATTACGACCAACAAGTTCCTTTTGGAATTCGTAGCTTCACGCTTAATGAATTCCAAAAGCAATTTGTCTCTGATACCGAATTAACGCTGGGTGGTAAACTTACCGAGGCTGCTGAACCTGCCATCCTTGGCTTGTACACCATGGGCAGTACTTCTTCTATTGGTCAAAGTACTTCAAGTGATCTTGATATCTGGGTATGTGTGTCTCCAGATATGGATGGCGCATCTCGCGACAGCCTAACCAACAAATGTCTGCTGATTACCGATTGGGCTGAAACCTTAGGGGTTGAAGCTAACTTCTTCTTGATGGATGAAGAGCGTTTTCGTTCGAACCATTCAGAAGAGATGACCGGTGATAACTGTGGCTCTTCGCAGCACTTGTTATTGCTTGATGAGTTCTATCGTTCTGCGGTTCGTTTGGCTGGCCAGCGCTTGTTGTGGCAAATCATTCCTCCAGAAATGGAAGAGTGTTACGACGAGTATGTTCAAGGCTTATGTCAGGATGGCTATCTTGACTGCTCACAGTGGATCGATTTCGGTAAGCTGAATCGTATTCCCGCTGAAGAGTACTTTGGTTCTAACCTGTGGCAGCTCTACAAGAGTATCGACTCACCGTATAAATCGGTGTTAAAGGCGATCTTGTTAGAAGCTTATTCATGGGAATACCCAAATACTCAATTGTTGAGTATTGATACCAAGCGCCGTTTCTTTGCGGATGAACCTGATCTGTATGGTATGGATAGCTACTATCTGATGCTAGAGAAGGTGACGCGTTACCTAGAGCGTATCAATGACCACACTCGATTGGATTTGGTAAGACGTTGTTTCTACCTAAAGACTCACGAGAAGTTGTCACGCGAAGCTGGCATTGGTTCTGTTGCATGGCGTCGTGAAGCCTTAACTGAGATGACTAAGTCTTGGGATTGGGGACAGGAAATTATTGCTGAGCTCGATAACCGCCGTAACTGGAAGGTTGAACAGGTTAAAGTGGTACACCATGCACTACTTGATGCCTTGATGCTGAGCTACCGCAACCTGATTCAATTTGCGCGTCGTAATGACATCACTTCAGCCATCAGCCCACAAGATATCAGTATCTTGGCACGTAAACTTTACGCTGCGTTTGAGGTCTTGCCTGGTAAAGTGACGCTACTGAACCCACAAATCTCTCCTGATCTGCATGAACCCGACTTGAGCTTCATCGAAGTTCGTCAGGGTCAGTCGAATAAAGCCGGTTGGTACTTGTATAAACAGCCACTGGTAGCGCATCGTATTCTTGGTCAGCCTTCTCTGGAACACCATGAGTACTTGAGTAAGTTGGTTGCTTGGTCATTCTTTAATGGCTTGATTACTGAGTCGACACGTCTGCACTCTGTGGTGCGTGATGCCCATATTGATATCGATAAGTTCTATCAAATGGTGAGTGATCTGCGTAATACCTTCTCTTTACGTAAGCGTCGCCCAAGTATGCAGGCCCTGGCTAGCCCATGTGAGATTAGCCAGTTGGCGATGTTCATCAACTTTGAAAATGACCCGACTTCTGAATTAAGTGGTCGTGCATTAAAAGTGGATCTCAAGAATGCGGATATCTTCAGCTTTGGTGAAGAAGGTAAGAGTTTAGTCGGTAGTGTTGATTTGGTTTATCGTAACTCTTGGCATGAAGTACGTACGCTGCATTTTCAAGGTGATACGGCGATGCTGGATGCGCTTAAGACGGTACTTGGCAAAATGCACCAAGATGCGTTGCCGCCAGAGTCGGTCGATGTGTTCTGTTACAGCAAAAACCTGCGCGGTGTGATGCGTAACATGGTGTATCAACTGCTTGCCGAGTGTATCGACCTAAGGTTGAAACCGATTGAACCAGAGAAGCGCCGTCGTTTTAAAGCCATTCGCTTAGCTAATAAGATGTTTGGCCTGTTCTTTGAGCGCCGTGGTGTGTCGGTTCAGATGTTGGAAAACTCGGTCGACTTCTACCGTAGTATCTCAACCAATAAGCTGAAGGGTTCGCCTTTACTGATGCTCGATAAAGAGCAAGAGTATCAACTGCCAGAAGTGGTGGATGGCTTTGCGAGTGAGGGCTTAATTCAGTTCTTCTTTGAAGATACCGATAAAGGTTTCAATATTTATGTATTGGATGAGTCGAATCAGGTAGAGGTGTATCACCAGTACAGCGGCGAAAAAGATGAGATGATCGCGAGTGTGAATTCTTTCTATACGTCGGTAAAAGATGAGTCGAAGATGTCGTCTAAGTTGATTAACTTTAATTTACCTCAGTACTACCAGATTGTTCACCCTGAAGAGGGTAGCTCCTACGTTGTGCCTTACCGTAACGATGCGACGTTAGCTTCTCGGAGTTCAAAGATAGTCAACATCTAGGCTTATTAAGACTGATTGATATTAAAAAAGGAGTGATTGATTCACTCCTTTTTAGTTTTGCTTACAAATGATTAGACCCAATCGATCTCTTCACCTGCATGCTTCACGCATTCTTCTTTCACCATCTCAAACAGCTCCATGCCCGTCTTTGAACATGTCCACTTGTCGTCAACTAGCTTGAAGTGAAAGCCACCAGATTTAGACGCTAACCAGATTTCTTTCATTGGTTCTTGGCGGTTGATAATGATTTGGCTGCGGTTCTCAAACTCGAGTGTCATTACGTTACCAGTCACTTCGTAATCAATATCTGCCTCTGATTCATCGATAGCTTCTTCGATGTTTTGCATCTGTATATCGACCAGTTGATGAAATTCAGTCTCGTTCATCCTTTCTATCCTATTGCTTTTCCTGAGTGTGGTGCGATTATAGGGGGCATTGAGTTAATAATCACGATATGCAAAATGAAAAAATTAATTACCGCTCTGTTTATGGTGTCCGTTATTGGACTTTCTGGTTGTGGTCAAACGGGTCCGTTATACGATCCTGATGAAGTTCAGCAGACTGAACAATCACAATAAGTGAAACACGCAGAAATCGTTATTTATAAGGGATAAGAACTTTGGATTACTTCAACTATCAGGAAGATGGCCAGCTTTGGGCTGAGGACGTCGCACTTTCACAACTAGCTGAGCAATATGGTACACCGCTGTATGTATATTCTCGTGCAACATTAGAACGCCACTGGAATGCGTTTGATTCATCGGTTGGTGAGCATCCACACTTGGTGTGTTATGCCGTTAAAGCTAACTCAAACCTTGGCGTATTAAACACTTTGGCTCGTTTGGGTTCAGGCTTCGATATCGTTTCAGGCGGTGAGCTAGAGCGTGTGGTTGCTGCCGGTGGCGATCCAGCTAAAGTTGTATTCTCTGGCGTCGGTAAAACAGCTGCTGAAATGAAGCGTGCGCTTGAGTTGAACATTAAGTGTTTCAACGTAGAGTCTGAACCAGAACTAGAGCGACTGAATAAAGTGGCTGGTGAGCTTGGTGTTAAAGCACCGATTTCACTGCGTATCAACCCAGATGTTGATGCCAACACTCACCCTTATATTTCTACAGGTCTGCGTGATAACAAGTTTGGTATTGCTTTCGACCGTGCTCCTGCTGTCTATGCGTTTGCACAAACACTCGATAACTTGTCTATCCATGGTATTGATTGCCACATCGGTTCTCAGTTAACGGATATCGAACCTTTCATTGATGCGACTGACCGTTTGCTTGCTCTGATCGACCAACTACGTGCTGATGGTATTAACATTAAGCACCTTGATGTTGGTGGTGGTTTGGGTGTGGTATATCGTGATGAATTACCACCACAACCTTCAGATTACGCAAAAGCACTATTGGCTCGTCTAGACAATCATTCTGATCTAGAGCTGATTTTCGAGCCTGGAAGAGCGATTGCTGCTAACGCTGGTGTACTATTAACGAAAGTTGAGTTCCTCAAGCCAACAGAGCACAAGAACTTTGCCATCATAGATGCAGCAATGAACGACCTAATGCGCCCAGCACTTTACCAAGCTTGGCAGGATATTGTTCCTGTGAGCCCGCGTCAGGGTGAAGCGGTGACTTACGATTTGGTTGGCCCAATTTGCGAGACAGGCGATTTCCTAGGTAAAGATCGTGACCTTGTTCTTGAAGAAGGTGATCTGCTAGCGGTTCGTTCTGCGGGTGCTTATGGCTTCGCGATGTCATCTAACTACAACACTCGTTCGCGTGCGGCTGAAGTGATGGTGGATGGCGATAAAACTCACTTGGTTCGTCAGCGTGAAGAGCTTACGAGTCTGTGGGAACTTGAAAACATTCTTCCGGAGTAATTTTAAGCGTTATGCACTTCCACTTTTCTAAAATGCATGGTTTGGGCAATGATTTCATGGTCGTGGACTGCATTACTCAAAATATTTTCTTTTCTCCAGATTTGATCCGTCGTTTGGCGGATCGTCACACTGGCGTGGGCTTTGATCAGCTACTTGTGGTTGAGGCTCCCTATGATCCAGAAACTGATTTCCATTATCGCATATTTAATGCGGATGGCAGTGAAGTGGAGCAGTGTGGTAATGGCGCTCGTTGTTTTGCACGATTCGTTCGCATGAAAGGCTTAACGAATAAGTACAGCATCAACGTGAGTACCAAGAAAGGTAAAATGGTTCTCAAGATTGAAGAGAATGACCTGATCACGGTGAACATGGGCATTCCTGAGTTCGAACCTGGCAAGATTCCATTTAAGGCGAAGCAGCCAGAGAAGACGTATATCCTAAGAACGGATGTACACACTTTATTCTGTGGTGCAGTAAGCATGGGTAACCCGCATGTGGTGACTGTTGTTGATGACGTCGACACGGCTGATGTGGATACCTTAGGCCCGCTTCTTGAATCACATGAACGTTTCCCTGAACGTGTTAATGCTGGCTTTATGCAGGTGGTTAACCGTGAAGAGGTTCGCTTACGTGTTTATGAACGTGGTGCTGGTGAAACTCAAGCATGTGGCAGCGGTGCATGTGGCGCGGTTGCGGTAGGCATTACTCAAGGCTTATTGGCTGAGAATGTAAAAGTTCGTCTACCTGGCGGTGACTTACACATTAGCTGGCAAGGCCCGGGAAAACCTCTGTATATGACGGGCCCAGCGACGCATGTGTTTGATGGTCAACTTTCTTGCTAATAATGATTTATAACCAATAGATTCATAAAATATAAAGGATAGGTTTTGTCTTACGTTGAAGCCGACGCACTCACCGCAGAAGTGGTCGCGGAATATTTACGTGATAACCCAGATTTTTTCCAAGACCGAAAAGATTTGGTTGATCGCCTTGCTATCAATAACGTTGAGCAGGGCGCTGTTTCTCTGGTTGAGGTTCAGCTTAAACGCCAGCGTCATCGAATCGAAGAGCTTGAAGAAGAGATCACTGGCTTGATGTCGTTGGCGGCAAATAACGATAAAACCTTCTATGAGTTTATGGATCTGCAAGCGCAAGTGCTGAAATGCAGTGACTTCATGCAGGTGATAAAAGCCGTTGAACAAAAAGCGTTAGATCTTGGGCTTAAAGCGCATGTTCGAATTCTTTCGCAACCGGGTTTTTATCAACTTAGTGCCGAGGGTTACTCGAAGTTTTCGCTTAACCATTTTAATGGCAAAGATGCTTATCTAGGACGCCTGAGAAAAGCCGATAGACACGATTTGTTTGGTGATTATCCAGTTCCAGAGCTAGGCTCTTATGTAGTACTACCGCTTGCTAAGCAGTCTCCATTGGGCTTGCTCGCCTTTTCTAGTGAAGATGGCGGACATTTCCAACCCCATATGGATACGCTCTTTTTACGCCATTTAGCACTTGTTGTCGCTCATTTGGCGGACACCTTACCTTGGCAGATAAATAATGAGCCTAGAGCCCAAAATACCTCTTCCTAACAGCCTTCAAAAGCCACTTTCTCGCTTCTATGAATATCTCAGAAGCGAGAAGGGACTCAGCTTACACACCCAACGTAATTACAAACAACAACTTGAAACCATGGCCGGTCATTTAGTCACGCTAGGGCTAAAGGATTGGGGCCAGGTCGATGCGGCGTGGGTAAGACAACTTGCCAGTAAAGGTATGCGTGAGGGAATGAAAGCGAGCAGCATCGCAACTCGCTTGTCGTCACTGCGCAGCTTCTTTGATTTCCTTGTGTTGCGTGGCGAAATGACCGCCAATCCAGCCAAAGGTGTCTCTGCACCACGCAAGCAACGCCCTTTGCCTAAAAACCTCGATGTCGATGAAGTCGGTCAACTGCTTGATGTGAATGAGGACGATCCATTGTCGATTCGTGACCGGGCGATGATGGAGGTGATGTATGGTGCGGGGTTACGATTGGCAGAACTGGTCGGCATCAACCTGAAAGATGTGTTGGGTCGACAAGGCGAAATTCGAGTGATTGGTAAAGGCGACAAAGAACGCAAAGCGCCTTTTTCTGGTTTAGCTAAAGAGTGGGTCGATAAATGGCTCAAAGTCCGTGGTGAGTTGGCTTCACCGGGTGAAACCGCACTGTTTGTCTCTAAGCTCGGGACTCGTATTTCTCATCGAAGCGTGCAAAAACGTATGGAAGAATGGGGCAAGAAGCAATCTGTCGCGAGCCACATCAGCCCGCATAAACTGCGTCACTCCTTTGCAACGCATGTGCTGGAGTCGAGCCAAAACCTTCGTGCTGTTCAAGAATTGCTTGGCCATGAAAACATCTCGACGACCCAAGTGTACACCCACTTAGATTTCCAACACTTAGCACAAGCCTATGATCAGGCTCATCCGAGAGCGCGTAAGAAGAATAAAGACTAGATTTAAGGGTTTACTATGCGAATTTATCGAGGGTTAAAGCCCATCAAAGCCATGACCTTTGACTTAGATGACACCCTGTATGACAACTGGCCTGTGATCATGAAGGTTGAGAAGGAGATGGCACAGTGGCTTTATCAAAAGCACCCAGTGTCGGCTTCTTTATCGCTCGAAGAGTGGCAGGGCATTAAGCAGCAAGTCGCATCTGAAAACCCAGCTTTGAAACATGATGTCACCGTGTGGCGTGAAACTCAGATTAAGAGTGGTTTGCTGCAATTGGGTTATTCTCAGCAGCAAGCAAAACAAGCGGCTCGAGAAGGTATTGAGCATGCCTTGTGGTTGCGTAATCAAGTCGATGTGCCTCAAGAAACGCATCGAGTGATGACTGAGCTTAGCCAACGTATTCCTCTAGTTGCGATTACTAATGGCAATGTCGACCCACACAAAATTGGCTTAGGGCTGTACTTTCAGTTAATCCTTAAAGCCGGCCCTGATGGCAGAGCTAAACCTTACCCAGATATGTTTGAAAAAGCTCAGCAACACCTAGATTGTAATGCTGAGAATATTCTTCATGTTGGTGATCACCTCAAAACGGATGTCTACGGAGCCAAGCAAAATGGCTTCCAAGCATGCTGGTTTAATGACACTGGTTCCAATTTATACCACTCTCCGAAGGCGAGCCTGCTTCCTGATGTTGAAATAGACCAACTTAGCGATCTTATGCGACTAATTTAATGGCTCGGTAGGCTTATTGTGTCGCATTTATGATAGTGAATTGTTACATTAGTCGCCTATAAAAGCCTGATTAGGTTAGGATAATTGGCGACTACTTTTAGCGATTCATTTCAGTCATAGCAGTGGTTGCGGGTTGTTACTTCACTCGATTTTGAACAAGGGTTGGCATGCAAACATTTACATTTCTCGCAAATACTGAGGCGTTATTTAGAGCTCAATTTGATCAGCGAGAATGGTGTGACAACAAACAGTACCTTATTCAAATCTTCTCAGCTCAATCTTCAGATCTGGCTCGTCAAATCGCGAGTGTTGCCCTCAATCGCTTAAACAATGCGACGCTAATCGGTCAGAGTGCTCGTCATGTTATCTGTGACAACTGTCTTGAGAGTACATGTACTTTAGTCATCATCAGTGAGTTTAACGAAACCCATCTAACCTCTGCGGTTCAGCCGTTTACTGGCAATCCAACTCAAGACAGCCAAGCGCTTGCTTCTCAGCTAGGCCTAACCAAAGACACCAAAACCGTTATCAGCCTATGTGATCAGGTAGAAGGGCGTGATTACCCTATCTATGGCGCTTTTGAAAACCTGCCTTACGCATTGCCGATTGCTGGTGGACTGTGTCATGAGAATGAATTTGGCCGCTGGGTTATGTATAACGAGCAAACCTACCAGCATGCCTGCGTTGCGGTGGCTCTGACTAACCCAAGATTGAAGGTTTGGTCGGACGCGTACTCTGAGTGGAACCCGATTGGGATGAAGCTACGAGTCACACACGCAGTCGGAAATCGCTTATACGCGTTGAATGACAAGCCGGCTATCGAAGTATTCAAACATTACCTTGCGGATGGCAAAGACCTTCCTTTTAGTCAACTGATGAGCTTTCCGCTTTATCGAGAGCTTGGCAGAAAGAAGGGTATCTCGACGCCTCTGCGTATTAATGATGATGGCAGTATCGAGTTTGATAGCCCTTGGAATGTTGGTGAAGAGGCGCAGTTTTGTTATAACCACCCCTCTTTGACCGCTGAAAAGGTACGTCATGGTGCCGAGATGCTTGCGATGCATCAGCCTGAATCGGTGATCATCTATAACTGTGTATCTCGACTTGAGTTTATCGACAGTAAACTTGAGCTCAAGCCATTTGAAGGGATAGTGAACACGTGTGGTGCCTACTGTATGGGGGAGCTATACCGTAATGAAGACCGTCAAGAAATACTGCATCACAGCCTGACTTATATTGCTATGCGCGAGTCTGACGAGATCAAAGAGTTTCATTGTGAAGACTTTCAGTGTGGCTCAACAGTGTCGCCATTACTTAACCTGGTCAGAAATGCAGTCGCTGATCTCGACAGTATGAATACTCAGATGGAAAAGAAGCTCCATCAACAAGCGCGTCGTTTAACCGAGAGCTATCGCATTGACTCACGCACTGGCTTGCCGAATCGTATCGTATTAAAAGAACGCCTCAATACGATTTTATTTAGTGAACACTTACTCACGTTAAAGCTAACGAACTTTCATCAAGTTAACGAAAAATACGGCTACCAAGTGGGTGACCAGTTACTGCTTGATCTGTCTAATCACTTTATCGAACGATTGCAGCTTCGTGTCGTGAAAGAGCCTCGCGTGAAGGTTGAACTGTTCAGTATTGGTGTCGGAGAGTGGGCGATTATCTTTAATGCCAGTGTTGGTAGTGCGAGAATAAAAGAAGGTTTCGTTGAGTTCGCGGATGACATCGAACACATCAACTTTGAGCCGTATGGTTTGGCTGATATTGATTACCTGTCAGTTTCTTTGTGTGGCGGCTTTACCAGTCGTTGTGATTTCTTAACCGACAGCGGTGACGAAATCTTATTGAAAGCGATCGAAGCTCGACGTTATGGGGTTCGGAACAATACCCACATCACCAATGCCAAAGACATCCAGGTGAGCGAAGAAGACCGCAAAGAGCAACTCGGTTGGTTGAGCTGTGTAAGTCGTGCGATTTTAGATCAGAACATCATCACCTACTCACAGCCGATTGTGGAATCGGGTACGCACGAAATGATTGGCCAAGAGTGTTTGGTCAGAATCATGGAGTCGGACGGTACCATTGTACCACCAGGAAAGTTCTTACCTATCATTGCTGACACCCATCTATACACGCGTCTTAGTCGACACATGATTAAGAGTACTATTGGCTATATGGCGGATAAGCAGAGCTCATTTTCTATCAATCTATCCCCACAAGATTTGTTGAGCGACAAGACGCTTGAGGTGCTCGAGGCTGCGATCAGTGGCATGAACGATCCCACTCGACTAGGTTTAGAGGTTCTCGAGTCAGAACAGATTAAAGATTATGGCCGCATGATCGAGGTGTGTGATCACTTCCGTGCACTCGGGGCGAGAATCATTGTTGATGATTTTGGCTCTGGTTACTCCAATATCGATGAAATCATCAAGCTAGAGCCGCAGATCATTAAGCTCGACGGTAGCTTGATTCGTAATATCGATAAAGACCAAAAACAAAGAAATATCGCCTCTCAGTTGGTTCGCTTATGCCAAGTGTTCAATGCCAAAACGGTCGCTGAATTTGTCCACAACCAACAGGTTTGTGAGATAGCAGAGCAAATGGGTGTCGATTATCTACAGGGTTACTACTTCGGTGAGCCTAAGCGACTGTTTTAGCTGTTAAAGATTACGAGTTCCTATCATGACTGACATCGAAAACGCTCAATCACCATTAATGACTACTTTTTGGTGGAATGGGTGATGTCTAACTAAGGTCACATTATTCACAAGATGATTGTAAGTATTCCGTGCAAGCCTTATCTATAATAAGCACAATAACAAATCATTAACGTAACGATTAATGTGAATATGCAGTCGACTTCTCTCCTGATACAAGACATTGAGCAAACCCAACGTGAATTGGAAAAGATAGATTTTCATCAACATGAAAGCCTACTGATTCAGGTGTTTTCGTCTTTCGAGAAAGGTTCTGTTTTGGCTGCCTGCCAAGTGATTCAATCGACATTCCCCAATGCCAAACTGATTGGTTGCAGTGCTAACCACTACATCAGCCAAGGCGTAATCCTGCACCAAGGTCTTTATCTGATTGTTACCCGCTTTGACACGACGTCATACTCCTGTGGTGTTGTCGAATATAGCGAACAACCATTGTCTGATAGCCACGCTATGTGGCAACAGCTTGAGTGCAATAATAATACTCAAAGCATCATTTGTTTCGCAGACCGCTTGCAGATAAATAACCGAGATCTATTTTCAGCGTTTGAGCAGTCGAGATATTCATTACCGATCTGTGGCGGTGCATCGACCATCACAGAGAATGGACGTTGGGTGATGCTAGACGGCATTTGCTATGAGAATGCCTATGTGATGCTTGCGCTGCACAGTGTTGAGCTCGCAATCACAAAGGGTTACTTCACTGAGTGGAACCCTATTGGCCGGACTTTCCGAGTAACAGGTGCTCAAGATAACCGGTTGCTGGAGTTGGATGGCATGCCTGTTCGCGAACTCTATAATCGTTACCTCGCTGATGGTCTCGAAGTGCCTTTGGAACAACTGCATAACTTTCCGTTGATGGTCGGTGAGCCGAAAGAGCAAAACATTCACTTACCGCTCAAGGTAGCGGAAAGTGGAGAGATAGAATTCAGTGGCCAGTTTCAAGTGGGCGATGAGGTCCGGTTTTGTTATGACCATCCATCACTGACCTTAGAGCAGATACGACTGGGCGTGCAACAGATCGCCTCTCATAGACCAGAACAGTTCTTTATTTACAACTGCACCTCTCGCATCGACTTTATCGATGGCAACCAAGAGGTTGAGGTTTTTCAAAAATTGGCCGACAGCTATGGCGTTTACTGCATGGGAGAACTTTATCAAGAGAATAGCCAACAGCGAATCTTGCACCATAGCCTCACTTACCTCACGCTTAGAGAGGGCGAGGGTAAGGCGGTATTGCCGTTAGAGACACAACCCGCGACTAACATATCCCCTCTGTTTTCATTGATCCGAAATGCACTGCTTGATGTCGATGACATGAACAACAGCATGGCGAGTAAGATTCAGCAGCAAGCTACTGCATTGACGGCGAGCTACCGAATTGATCACCGTACTGGCTTGCCCAATCGAAGTGTGTTGCGTGAGAAGCTGTCGAAGATGAGCAGTGACAGCCATTTGTTAGCTTTGAAGGTCACGACCTTTGGTCAGATCAATGAGAAGTACGGCTATCGAGTGGGTGACAAGCTTCTGCATGATTTGAGTGAGTACTTTCAAAAGGCGCTGTGGCAGTTCTTTGATGAGGGTTGTCAGCTTTACAGTATCGGTATTGGTGAGTGGGCGGTGGTGTTTGATAGCTGGGCGAGCCAAGAACATATTCATCAGCGATTTTCGGAATTTGCCGATCAAACCGAGCATGTAAATTTTGAGCCGACCGGTTTACCCGATATTGATTACTTGTCGGTGTCTATCTGTGCGGGTATTGCCAGCCGTCGAGATTTCCCGACTACCTCTATTGATGACTTATTGTTGAAGGCGATTGATGCGCGGCGTAGCGCCGTCAGCCAAAACAAACACTTAGTGAGCGCCAAGGCACTCATTCAATTGGAGAAGCATCGCCAAGAACAACTTGGTTGGCTGTCGTGCGTGAGTCGCGCTGTGCTTAATCAGAATATTGTGGCGTGTTCTCAACCGATTGTCTCAGCACACAGTCATCAGGTAGAGAGCCACGAGTGTTTGGTTCGAATTGAAGAGGACGGTCAGCTGATTGCACCGGGTAAGTTCTTACCAATCATTGAAGGAACCCATCTCTATACACGCCTCAGTCGTCAGATGATAACGCGCACCTTCGATTTTATGAGTCAGCGAACCGATTCGTTCTCAATTAATTTAGCACCACAAGATTTCAGCAATGAGAAAACCATTCTTCACCTTGAGCAAGCGATCAAGAAAATCAGTCACCCACAGCGTATTGGCTTGGAGGTGCTAGAGACGGAACAAATTCAGGATTACGGTCGCTTGATCGAGGTGTGTAACCACTTCCGCGATCTTGGTGTGAATATTATTGTTGATGACTTTGGTTCGGGCTATTCGAACATTGATGAGATATTGAAGCTAGAACCACAGGTGATCAAGCTTGATGGCAGTTTGATTCGCAATATTGATAAAGATAAAAAGCAACGCAAGATCGCTCAGCAGTTAGTGAGCTTATGTCAGATTCTGAATGCTAAGACGGTGGCTGAGTTCGTTCATAATGAGCAGGTGTGTCGTATTGCCGAAGACATGGGGGTCGATTACCTGCAAGGCTATTACTTTGGTCAACCTCAGCGTTTGTTTTGATGGAGCGAGCGTTTCACGTGAAACACTGGTTGGCTCAATAACTAAAGTACGATGTAAAAAGGGTGAGCTTATGGCTCACCCTTTTTGTTTTTAGTATCGGTCTTGTCCTGAAATGTGTTTATTGCCTCGCGCGCGCCTGCTTGGTCTATTTGAGGGCGTGGCCACACTTGTCGGCATGGAAGACTTTTAGATAATGCTGGTAGTAGTCATCAATGAGCTTGGCTGACTCGCTGTCACCTAAAGATTTGAGTAACTCAATACCCACTTCACAAGTACACAAGTGGCCGCTGTCTTGATTTCGGCGCAAGGTGTAAGAGGATTCGCTGGTGATGTCGAGGTGAACTTGTGGTACAGCTTGTAACCACGAGCTCTTGTTAAGCATCTTCTTCGCTTCTTGCCATGTGCCATCCAAGATGATGAATAGCGGCTTACGACGCTGGGCTTGGGTCATCACGGCTTGCTGGCACTCGATACTTTGATCACTTGGGAATAAAAGAAACGGTTGTCGTGTTTCATCTTCAAGCAGCGCGATTAGCTCCGCTGGTGGTGTTTTCCTTTGCCATACAATGGACTGACACTGCTCAAGGGATTGCTGAAGCAGCTTTCCGGTGTTGGTATCGCGTGACAGTTCATTCTCATGAGTGAGCAGCACAAGATCGATTTGGCTTTTGACACTAGGTATCAAGTGACAAATACATTGGTGAGTGAAGCCACAACCAGGGCAAGCTTGTTGGTTACTCATGTTTACAGCTTCACTCCACTTTGTGCGGGTGAGATACCATCAGCAAACAACACCACGTCGCTGATATCAGCATCATCTGCAACTGGAGCGACACTTGGGTTTAGCGGGTAGCTGACACCTGAGTATGACAGGGTGTGTTTTGCAGGTGTAGTACCGCCGCCACTGACATTGAAGATCAGATCCTGCCAGCCGTGGTTTTGCGATTTACCTAAGCGTATGTCGCCCTTAACCAGTGTCACTCGGCTATTGAAGCGCCAGTTATCTTGATGGTTTTCGAAAATCAGCAGTGTACAGCCACCAGAACCACACCAATCGAGTTGGGCGAACAGCTCTTCTTTGCCGTCACCGTTGAGGTCGTAGGTTAACCAGCGGTACTTGGTATCGTCAGGTGAGCTGTTGTTGATCTTAAAATACTCGCGGATCGCTTGGTCGACTTTTGGAGCAAGTTGATCACTGGAGTTCACCTGCTTCGCGGTCAGATCAACGTTAGCTTTGGTGTTTACTTGCGCTTGCGCACTCTTAGCTTCGAACAGTACCAGACCGCCATTGGCAATCGGATAGACAACGTTGCCCACTTTCTCTTTTTCAGCGACCAGCTTGCCGTTATCAAGCGTGAAGATGCGCTCGGAGATCAAATACTGTTGCTGATGGCGAGTCATCACCACTTGTACCTGATTTTGGTTCAGTTGCTGCCAGAAGCCCTGCTCAACAATAGAAGGGTCTCCATTGCTGTATGAATAAGTCGTGATAGCACTGTGGTCATCGTTGAGTTCAAGATTGATAGAGAACCCTGAGTTTTGCGTTGAGCTAGCGAAGTAGAGTCCGCTCCAGTTCAGCGTTGGATCTTGGTTAGAGAGCGTTGCACAGCCATTGTAGCTGCTGTCGTTGAGGTTGAGCTTGGCTTCCCAGCCATAGATAGAGTCGCTCATGCCGTCGCTACAGCTTTCTTTGATCAGGTTGAGTTCGCCTTGCGCTGATTGACCTTCTAGTTGGTAGTCACGAGTGCTTGGAGTGGTGCGGCTGGATTCAATGCTGAGGATCTGTGGCTGTTCGCCCATCTTGGTGTATTTCAGCTGGTCTTTATCAAAAGTCGCTGACCAGAATGGTTCATTACCGAACACACGAGTAGAGCGCAAAGGTTGGCCACAACGATCAGGGTTCTCTGCAGTGAGGATATTGACTTGGTCAACCACGAAGCGTGCGGTGAAGTCGGCATTGTATCCAGTTTGGCTTGGTACCGTTAGGTGACCGATGAGCTCACCATACAAGGCTTGATAAGGTCTGGTCGCTAAGCCTTGAGCCTCGAGTGCTAGCTCTGGCGATAAGTCTAACCAGTATTGTTGCTGGCTACCGCAAGGGGTAAAGGTTCGGCTCTCATGGCCAACCACAACCTGACCACGCATGATGAAGGTTTGCGGTTGAATGCTCAATGGCTCGTCCAAGGTTGCTGGTGGAACTTCAGGTTGTTGCTGCGTATCTGGCGCCGTTACACAACCTTGTAGCGCGAATGCGACTAACCATGTCACTGGGTTTTTCATTACCTTCATGTTATATCTTCCTCGGAGCAACCGTTAATTGGATTTATTATGGCATATTGGTTATTTAAAACAGAACCTGACACCTTTTCTATTCAGACTCTTAGAGTACAAAAAACCTCTTGTTGGGAGGGTGTACGCAACTATCAGGCTCGAAACATGATGCGTGATGACGTCAAGCTTGGCGATCTGGTGATGATATACCACTCATCATGTAAAAAAGTTGGCGTAGCGGGGATCGCTAAAGTAACCAGAGAAGCCTACCCAGACCACTTTCAATTCGATCCTGAGAGTGATTACTACGATCCTAAGTCTTCACCCGATAACCCACGTTGGATAATGGTTGATGTCGAGTTTGTACGAGTGACTGAGCGTTTGATTCCCTTAGCAACATTGAAAGCAATGCCAGAGCTATCAGAAATGCCATTGGTGAAGCGCGGTAATCGCTTGTCCATCATGCCTGTTACAGCGCAGGAGTGGCAGAGCATCTTAAGTAAAGAAGTACTCGGTTCTCGATAGCGTTAGAGAGAGCTTTTAGCGTAAGGTTCAAAAAAGGCAGCCATTGGCTGCCTTTATGTTTTATTGGGACCGCTTAGAGTAGGTACTTTTCTAAGTAGTGAGCAACGGCATCATCTGCGTTGCTGCCAATCACTTCATTGTCTGGCAGAGCTTTCATCACTTTTTCATGTGATGTGCCCATGATTAGGCCTTTACCCGCCATAGCCAGCATTTCAGCGTCGTTCATACCATCACCAAAGGCAACACAGTTATCCAGTGTCAGGTTCAATGATTTCGCAACAGCGTCTAAGGCGTGGCCTTTAGATACTTCAGCAGCCATCACTTCTAAGCACCAAGGTGTAGAGAAGGCGATGTTCAGTTTGTCGCCAAAAGCATCTCTTAGCTTTTGTTCAAACGTGACGAGATATTCGTGATCCTGATCTGGGTGTGTGAAGAAGACTTTCGCGATGCCTTCGCTTGGTGCGTTGTCAGCTTCAAAGCGTTTGTAACTAAAGCCAGATTCACTGTGGAACTTAGCTAGCATTTCATCTTCACGGTCTAGTAGCCAATCTTCATTCTGGTACATGTGAATAAAGAGGTTTGGATCTTGGCGAACGATATCAATAACAGGCTGAACGAGTTCCTGAGGTACGTTCTGGCTATACATCAATTGATCGTTCTGGTCATGCACACGTGCACCGTTTGATGTGATCATGTACGCCGGAATGCCTGCGATCTGACGAATACCCGCCACATCGACGTGGTGACGACCCGTAGCGAAGATGAAGGTATAACCTTGGTCGTGTAATTTCTTTAGCGTCAACTTGGTAAAGTCGCTTAGCTGATGGTTGGGAGCCAAAAGCGTACCATCTAAATCAGAAGCGACAATTTTCACGGAATCTTTAAGTGCAGGAATACTCATTTAACCCTCATTGCAAAATGCTGAATCAATATTGACGCTAGCCAACGCTAGAATCGTTTTAACTACAATATCTCTAGGTAGAAATTGTATGCCAAATTCATGCAAGAAAAGAGGGCAAAGCTCACTTACTTCTCTTCCTCTTTAGCGACTATCTCTTCTGTCCGTTACTTTTCTTGTTGTCATGCTAACGCTAAGCAAAAAACTGAGTAATAGCACCCAATGTTGGATTGCGATACTCATCTTTCTCAAACAACACCTCATGTCTAGAACCTTCGATGACCTTAAATTGGCAATCCGAGTTGGTTTTCTTCAGCTTGTTGATGAACTTCACTTGAGCATCGTTACTGACAATCTTCTCTTCTCCAGCTTGAATCAATAGTAGAGGGATTTTGATTTGGCGAGTTTGTTGAATCGCTTGCTTGGCTGCCATTAATCCTTGCCATACCCAGCGCGTGCTTGGCCCACCCACCTGCAAAGAGGGTGACTCGTCATATAAGCGACGGAACCACTGGTAACGAACCTTGCTGTGGCTCAGTAAGTTGTTTTCGAAAGGCTTTGAGTAATACGCTTGCTGCCCCGGCGCGTAAACTGGCTTGGCGTGATATGCGGTAAGCACTTGTCCAACAATCATCGCGATAGGTTTTAGGTACCATTCAGTGTTGATGCCAAACATCGGCGCACACAGAGTGACCTTATCAAACGGGTGGTCTGGATGAGTTTGTAGGTAGCGAGTCGCGATGGTACTGCCCATTGAATGCGCGAGCAGATAGCGATTGGAATACTTACTGAGATCAAAACTGGCAATGACGTCAGACATGTCAGATGCATAATCATCAAACTCATGAATGTGACCGATGTCAGAGTCTGTTACCATACGTTCAGACTGGCCTTGACCTTGGTGGTCAAATGAATAAACGTCATAGCCTTGTTGATAGAAATCATAAAAGAGTTCTTGGTATTTTTGGCAGCACTCGATGCGGCCATTTGAAATAACAATCGCCTTGGTATGCGCCTCTGAAGTAAGGCTACACCAGTACAGCCTCTTTTTACCGGATGATGTTACATACCCATCTTTTCGTTGTTGCCAAAGGGTGGGGATCGGGTGTTTAATCGCTTGCTCGAATTGAGGTTCTTGCGTGTACGAAAACGGGGCGGCGCTGTGGTTTTCCATGGGAAATTACCTGAACTGGTGCATGTGAGAGCTTTATCGCTACTAATGTTGTTAGATTAAAGAACTAGTAAGGAAATGCAAATGGATACTCATGTTTGGCTTGCTTATGTCGTCACGGCGATTTTGTTCAGTTTGGCTCCGGGCTCAGGTACCGTTAACTCAATCAGTAATGGGCTAAGTTATGGCACTAAGAAGTCACTCGCGTCGATCGCAGGCTTACAGCTTGGCCTTGCATTTCACATCATGCTGGTGGGAGCGGGTATTGGTGCATTAGTCGCTCAATCTGCATTGGCGTTCACCATCATCAAATGGGTGGGGGTGGTGTATCTTCTTTGGTTGGGTATCCAAAAGTGGCGCGACAACTCTAGCTTAATGGCTTCTGAAGAAAGCTCAACGTTATCGAGTGGCAAGCTGCTAAGAAATGCGGTGCTGATTAACCTTACCAATCCTAAATCTATCGTGTTTTTGGTGGCTCTGTTCCCTCAATTTATCGATCCAACACAACCGCAAGCACCACAGTTATTAGTGCTAGGTGTGACGACGGTATTCATTGATAGCGTTGTTATGTTGGGTTACACCTCATTAGCGTCACAAATGGGACGTTTTATTCGTTCAGATCGCATAATGGGTAAGATAAATAAAATCTTTGGTGGTATGTTCATGGGCTGCGGCGCATTGCTGGCTGCCGCTAAAGCCTAGTGAAAGCAATAGAGTTATAGTTCAACCAATTAGAGTTATCAAGAAATGACCGCTACCTACGTTGCTCGACAACCTATCTTAAACCGAAACAAAAACACGCTTGGTTATGAGCTGCTGTTTCGTGACGGAGAAAGGAATGCCTATCCAGCGCATATAGAGTCTAATCGAGCAACGTATCGTCTGATTGTTGAGAATTTCTTGTCGGTCGGGCTGAACCCTTCGATCCCTTCTTCACGCTGCTTTATTAACTTCCCGTATCAAAGCCTGATTCGTCGGCTGCCACTGAGCTTGCCGAAAGACAAGGTGGTGGTTGAGATCCTTGAAACCTGCCAGCCGACCGACGAGTTATTAGAAGCCGTTAAAGAGCTCTACCAAGCGGGCTACATGATCGCCCTAGATGATTTTACTTCGACTCCAGAATGGGAACGTTTCCTCAGATATACGCATATTGTTAAGCTCGATATCATGCAGATGGGCTTAGATGAGGCGTGTAATTTGGTTAGGGCGCATCAAGGGAAGAAATTTAGCTTTCTTGCTGAACGAGTCGAAAACGAACAAGAATTCCAGCAAGCGAAAGAGGCGGGTTTTAAGTTCTTCCAAGGCTACTTCTTTAGCAAACCGGAAATCATCAAGACCAAGTACATCAGCCCTGAACAAGTGATTGCCATGGAGCTGTTCCAAGAAGTGTGCAAGCCGGATGTCGACTTTCAGCGTGTCGAGAGCATCGTCGCAAAGGATGTCGCTTTGTCTTATAAGCTACTGCGTTTTGTGAACACTATGTCGCCTCGTCTTGAGGTGACCATCTCGTCATTTCGTCAAGCCTTGGTTTACTTGGGGCAAGAGAAGCTGAAAATGTTTGTTTCGCTGGCGGTGGCGTCTTATGTCTCTGATAAAAAGCCGAAAGAGTTGTATGGCTTGTCTTTACAGCGGGCGCAATTTTGTCAGCGCATGTCTCGTTACCAAGCGTTTGAAGGGCACACTGAACAAGCCTTTATGATTGGTTTGTTCTCGTTGCTGGATGCATTGCTCGACCTATCGTTAGAGAATTTAGTTGAGCAACTGCCTTTGTGTAAAAGTATCAAGGTGGCTCTGCTTCGTAGAGAAGGACCATACGGTACCTTACTCGCGCTTGAAGAGAGCTTTGAACATGCCGATTGGCAACAGATTGATGAGCACTGCGCTGATTTAGGGTTAAGCGTGGATCAGGTCAAAACGGAGCTTACTGAAGCTCGCCGTTGGAGTCATACCGTGACCAACAAGCTCTGATGTTTATTCGTTAAACTTTTATGACAATTGAAACGCACGCCTTGACGTGCGTTTTTTTATAACTAAGATATACGCATATCCATATATGAGTATGTACTTATGCTTCCTCACCAATTTTTTAAATTACTGTCTGATGAAACGCGAGTGCGTTGCTTAATGATGATTGTGCGCCAAGAGTGCCTCTCTGTTGGTGAGTTGACACAGGCATTACAAGAAAGTCAGCCAAAGGTTTCACGCCACCTTGCGCAGTTGCGCTCAAACGGTATTTTGACTGACGTTCGCCAAGGGCAGTGGGTGTTTTACCGCCTGTCACAAGATTTACCGGGTTGGATGCTAAAGTTAATTGATGACCTTATCGCATCGAACTGTTTGAAAACTGAATACCAACAAGACATTGAGCGCTTAGAAGCAATGACTTCACGCCCTCAATGTTGCGTTTAATTGAATATTTTTAGATTCACCACTAGCTGAGAGAGCATACGATGACAGTTAAAGTAGGTATTAATGGTTTTGGTCGTATTGGCCGTCTAGCACTTCGCGCAGCATTCGACTGGGCAGAGCTAGAGTTTGTACAAATTAATGATGTAGCGGGCGATACCGCAACGTTAGCACATCTTCTAGAGTTCGATTCAGTTCAAGGTCGCTTTCACCACGAAGTAAATGCAGAAGGCGATGAGATGATCATTAATGGCCAGCGCATCAAGACCACACAAGAGCGCGACATCGATGCGATCGATTGGTCTGGCTGTGATGTGGTTATCGAAGCGACAGGTGTTCACCGTAAGACATCTTTCCTAAACAAATACCTAGAGCAGGGCGTGAAGCGTGTTGTGGTATCGGCGCCAGTGAAAGAAGAAGGCATCGCAAACATCGTTGTTGGTGTGAACGACAACATCTTTGACCCAGCAGTACACAAAATCGTAACGGCAGCGTCTTGTACAACAAACTGTATCGCACCTGTGGTTAAAGTGATCAACGAGAAGCTGGGTATCGAGAATGCCTCTTTCACCACGATTCACGATCTAACCAACACGCAAACTATTCTTGATGCGCCCCACAAAGACTTACGTCGTGCACGTGCATGTGGCATGAGCCTTATTCCTACAACAACGGGCAGTGCTAAAGCGATCGTTGAGATCTTCCCTGAGCTTGAAAACCGTATTAACGGCCACGCGGTTCGTGTACCACTAGCGAACGCTTCTCTGACTGACATCATCTTCGAAGTGAAGCAAGACACAACAGCAGAAGAAGTTAACGCGATGCTAAAAGAAGCGTCTGAGAACGAACTGAAAGGTATTCTTGGCTTTGAAGAGCGTCCGTTGGTTTCTATCGATTACAAAGGCGACCAACGCTCAACCATCGTAGATGCACTATCAACTATGTTAGTGGGTAAGCGCATGGTTAAGATCTACGCTTGGTACGATAACGAAATGGGTTACGCGACACGTACGGCTGAGTTAGTTCGTACTGTCGGCCTTTCTAAATAAGAATCTGGGGAAGACACAATGACACATCCAACGTGGCAACTAGACCTTGAGAAAGGTGCACTTATCCTGACTCCATGCCCAGGCACTAAAGACGCAGACCTAGATGCATCTCTAGCTCAACTTAAAGCGCAAGGCGCAGAAGCAATTGTGACGGCTTTAGACAGTGAAGAACTGGCGAGCAAGAATGTTTCTGAGCTAGGCGAGAAAGCACAAGCACTAGGCATGCAATGGTTCCAAATTGAAATCGAAGATGATTGTGCACCGGGTGCTGACTTTGCGCAGAAGTGGCAAGCAGCAAGCCCAGAGCTACATCAAGTTGTGGATAATGGCGGTAAGGTAGCGATGCACTGCATGGGCGGTTCTGGCCGTACAGGTTTATTCGCAGCTCATCTGCTTTTAGAAAAAGGCTGGGACCTCGATAAGATCGTTCAAGAAGTTCAGGCACTGCGTCCAGGTGCCTTCACTAAATCTATCCAGGTTGAGTACATTAATGGCGTAGCGAATAGCTAATAGTCATCAGTGTTAGACAGGGAGCTTTTGGTATCTGGAGTGTTGAACTTATCATGATCCAAAAGCTCTTTTTGTTTTGGTTGCAGAGATAGCATTATGTTTTCAAATCTAAGTAAGAGCGTTCGCCAATACATGTTGGTGACCTTCAACTACTGGAACTTCACCATTACTGATGGTGCACTTCGTATGCTGGTGGTTTTGTATTTTTACGACCTTGGCTACAGTTCGTTAGAGATCGCCTCGCTGTTCCTTTTCTATGAATTCTTTGGTGTGGTGACGAACCTAATCGGTGGTTGGTTGGGCGCACGTCTTGGCCTCAATAAGACCATGAACATTGGTTTGGGGATGCAAGTTGTCGCCTTGGGTATGCTCGCGGTGCCAACGGCGATGTTGACTATTCCTTGGGTAATGGCGGCGCAGGCCTTGTCTGGTATCGCTAAAGACCTCAATAAGATGAGCGCCAAGAGCTCAATTAAGACCTTAGTGCCGGATGAACAGCAAGGCGCGCTGTATAAGTGGATTGCAATTCTGACAGGCTCTAAGAATGCCCTGAAAGGTGCAGGCTTCTTTATTGGCGGTTTACTGCTTTCAACGATTGGCTTCCAATATGCAGTGCTTGCGATGGCAGCTGTGCTGACTTTGGTCTTCATTGGCAGTGTGCTGAGCTTAGAAGCGGACATGGGTAAAGCGAAAACCAAGCCTAAGTTCAAACAGATCTTCTCTAAATCTGAATCCATCAACATCCTATCTGCAGCTCGCATGTTCTTGTTTGGTGCTCGTGATGTGTGGTTTGTGATTGCTTTGCCAATTTATCTCGGCAGCGTGTTTGGTTGGGATCACTCATGGGTTGGCGGTTTCTTAGCGGCTTGGACTATCGCTTATGGCTTTGTACAAGGCATAGCGCCGAAGATTACGGGTAAGGCGCAAGGCAAAGTTCCAGACGGTCATGCAGCGTTATTATGGGCGGGTGCTCTGGCTATCGTGACCGCTGCCATTGCTTATGCGGTACAGATTGGTTGGCAACCAGAGCTAGTTATCGTGGGGGGTTTGATGGTGTTTGGTGCCATCTTCGCGGTGAACTCGTCCCTTCACTCATACCTGATTGTGAGTTATGCGAAAGGCGACGGGGTATCGCTTGATGTTGGTTTCTACTACATGGCGAATGCAATGGGTCGCTTGATTGGCACAATCTTGTCAGGCTTAGTATTCCAAATGGGCGGCTTGTCTGCGTGTTTGTGGGTATCGTTCGCGTTCTTAGCAATCACAACGGTGATTTCTTTGCGTTTACCTAAGGTGCCGCAAACATCTGCCGCATAGGCCTCATTCGTAAGGGCGAAAGTTGCAACTGCTCATTCGTATAAGATTAATTCGCGATATGCTTCTCCTTTAACAATAAGCTGACTTGGTATTTATTCCGGTCAGCTTTTTTATTGCTATAGTAGAATGATTGAATATTAATCAGGCATTTACATGAAGCAGCGAATTCTTTTTTTTGATTTAGCACGATGTGTCGCGGCCGTAGCGGTTATCGCGATTCATGTTTTGGCGCCTTATCGCAACGAACTAGGAACCATTCCTTTCGGCGAATGGTTAACAGCAATCACCGTAAATGGCTTCAGCCGCTGGGCGGTGCCTGTCTTTATATTGATAACGGGTGCTTTGATGTTAAGCGATCAGCGCCCGTTTGACGCTAAGTACTACCTCAAGCGACGTCTAGGCAAAGTATTGATACCTTTCATCGTTTGGTCGCTTTTCTATACCTACCTATCTGGTTGGTCTGCGATGGGCTTTGATGCCGACGTCAGTTGGGACGTGTTGCTCAATAGCTACCATCATTACACCTATTACCACCTCGGTTTCTTCTATTACTTTATCCCGCTCTACTTTGTGATTCCGTTCTTGCAGATCATGGTCAGAAAGTACGGTGATAGATCGGTCTATGCCTTTACGGCGGTATGGCTGCTCACAACATTACTGTTCTTACTGAAAATCGACGGCCCTTGGAGCCACGAATTGTGGCTGTACACCGGTTACTTACCATTGGGATACTTGCTGTATAAGATTGTGCCACTTAACAAGGTGACAGTCGGCGTGAGTGTGTTACTGGGTGGGTTAGCGTTACTAACCACGGTTTACATGGTAGTTGATGCAAGCTTGGTAGCAGAAGAGTACACGGTGGGGCGCTGGTTATCTTACAAGACGTTGAATACGGTATTAGCAGCGAGCATGGTGTTTATGCTGTGTCGTTATTATGGAGAAGGATTATCTGAGAAAAGTAACCAAGTGGTTGGCTTTATCAGTAAGCACAGTTTAGGTATCTACCTGCTGCATCCTATCTTCTTGTGGCCAATGAAAGAGTTTGGTTGGTACCAGGGACACCCTGCGTGGGTTATCCCATTATGGATTGTGATCAGTGGCGCAGGTGCGCTTTGGATGAGCTGGATGGTATCTAAGTCTGAGAAAACGCGTTGGTTATTGCCTTAGTCGTTAATACTAAGGCCATTAGTTATTATCGCTGATGGTCGGTTTTTGATGAATCGTTGAAGCGGCTTACGACTAGCGTTTCAACGCAAAGTGTAAGAACTTATCGCCTTGGTAGGTTAAGGTTCCTTTGTCGCCGGGGTTAAGGGCGTGGAAATAGTGGATTCCGACTTGGAATTCGCGTTTCGGACCAACCACACCACGTTGAACGTAAATCCAGTACTCTTGATCTTCTTGGCCAGGTTCTGCGTCAGGAAGGTCGATGGATTGTTTGTCTAACACAGTGACATTCACTTTCTTCTCTGGCGCATTTTCACCTTGCGAGTGTTTTCGATAGAAACCAATAAATACCCAAGCCGCTAGAGCAGCGAGTGCAAAAATGGCAAAAAAGAGTGAATTAGGCATATAACCTCCATGTAGTCGTGATGGTTATTCTAGTCTTTCAGGCAATAGGGATATGTGTTTAAAGCCGTTATTCGTGAACTGTTGTAAGCCAAGCTGATTATTTTTCGGCGGACATCACATTTAATGGCCAGTTTGGGATAAAGCATTGTTATTTATTGTCTCTTTCTCTCGTAAATAACAGTGATTTTGTATAAGAATAGGGAAATGCTCGACTAGAATTATAGTGTGGAGTGGGAGGGCCAAGATGACCGATATTGAAAAAGTGGTGACAAGAACTCGCAATATAGAGAAATTATTGAGGCTTCAATATCATGCCGAAGGCGAAGGATTGCATGAGCTTGTAACAAGCTGTGAAGAAAGGCTACCGCACGATATGGTGAGCAAGCTGCGTTATATCGCAACGTGTCGTAACAAGGTAGTCAATGAACATGAGGCTAAGTTGGAAGACCAACATAAGTTCATCATGATGTGTAACGACTGTGAGAAGGAGCTGACTCCACGTAGTGGTCGTTTTATTTGGCGAGTTGCGATCTTACTAATGATGGCAATGACTTTGGCTGCCGCAGGTTTCTATTATGCGAACTGGGATGTGCTAACACTGCATCTGTTTTCGAAATGAAAAAATTGAACAAAAAAAGGGACGCTCATGGCGTCCCTTTTTTTATCTGTAACTTGCTTAGTACATCATCGGTAGTGTCATTAGACCTACAACTACCGCGATCATTACAAGTCCTTGTCTTTGCGAAGATGAAATCATAACACTACTCCTAAATTTGGTTGTCTCTCGCTATGTTTTAAAGAATAGCACTACTTATGGCTTTAGATCAAGAATTACTTTCGAAAGCTTTAAAAGTAGTAGAAAACTATGAGTTTTTTGCTTGTTTGAGTGTATTTAACTGTGTTTTATGGTGTGCTCTTATTTTGTTCGTTGTGATTTATGTTTGTTCTAATTTAATTTAACCTATTGTTTTATAATGGTTGTTTTGTGTAATTTATATTGTTAAAGGTTGTTAAACTGTATTAATGAGGGTTGGCGGTGGTTAGGTTTGTTTTGGTTGATTTTTTAAGTTTTCGACTTGGTTTTTGTGGCGATTTTTACCGGGGGCTTGAAATAACCTGACAAAACTGGGCTCTAAAAAAGAAAACTGGCTACTTTACAAGTCTAGGGTTGGTCGGAGTTTTTATTTTCCTATTAAGCTTGAGTTTGTTTTTTAAGTTATTGTTATTGTTTGTTTTAAATGTATTTATTTTAATTTTTTAAGTGTGGTTTTTGCCGGGATTTGGCCGGTTTTTATGGAACCAATAGGTTAGAATTGACCAAAATTCAAGTATGGCGGCTCTAATGTCAGTTTGAATAGGTTTTATGATGATTCGCTCTAGTTTTAAACGAATAGTCATTGTCACTGTGGTAATTGTTACGACTTCAATCTAAAGAGACTCTTTTTAGTGGAAGCGTAATCAAGATCCAATTTTGAGGGGCTGAGGCTTTACATCAACACTCGTGTGCCTAGACTGGCGACGATTTAAAGCAATAGGGCAAATGGTATGTGGAGTTGGTTGGCGGTTTCCTTGTCTGGTATCGGAGCAATAGCAGGAACGAAGCATGGACATATCGGTCAGGCCTTATCGTATAAGGTTTTTACCTTTGTATTATTAGCGACCATTGCTTTAACTCAATCTGTCGTTGCTGATTTTACCTATTGGGTCGTTGCTGGGTTGGCGGTTTCTGCGATCGCAGATGTCTTGCATACTGTGACTCAAAAACGTCCTCTGCATTTTGTTTGCTTCTTGCTGGCTCAGCTCTGTTACAGCAAAGCATTTTGGTTACAGCTATCAGGAGAAATGGTCTGGTGGTTGTTCGCACTCCTGTTAGCGGCTTGTGTCGTTGCTTTCTTCTTACTTCTGCCTCGCTTAGACAAACTCGTCTTTCCTGTGGTTATCATGGGTATCGTGCTTATTCAGCTTGCATGGGCTTCTGGTGAGCTCTGGTTGCTTGATCCTCAACTGTCGCATGCGGTGGGTTTTGCTGGTTGTGCCGTGTTGCTGCTTTCTGCATTAGCATACGCGCTAAACTTCTATCGTAGCCCCATTAAGGGTGCCTACTTTTGGGTGACGGGCAGTTACTTTCTGGCTCATGCTCTCATTGTTGCTTCCCTTACCATTTAGGGTAGAGCTAGCTTAACTCTGAGCTACATCAAGGCAGCTAAGATGAAAGTAGGTAATCTACGTCTACTTCATTAAACATGAGATAGAGTTATGACTACCGAAATTCATGCACACAACGTTTTAAACCTACTGAGTGAAAAGCCACTGACTCGTGAAGAGTTGACGCAAGAGCTTGCTCAAACTTATGGCGCAGAAGCTCGTTTCCATACCTGTAAGCTGAACGGCCTGGATTTAGATGGATTGCTGAAGTTTTTCCTGAAGATGGAAAAGGTCGTAGTTATTGATGACAAGCTTTGCACTAATCGCGAACGTGTGTGTAACCACTAATTCCCAGTGACTTGGTTTCAGAGCCTTTTGGCTTTTATATATAAGAAGAGTGGATGCTATGTTTTCGGTTCCACTCTTTAAATTAACTTTTTACTTTTTACTTTTTACTTTTTACTTTTTACTTTTTACTTTTCTCCTTTGTGCCTTTCTACCTTTCTAGTTGCTCTCGAAAAACCATCTTCTAATTACATAAGTTAATCCTTTTATTACTGCGTTCGAAAATCAATGTTGAGGCTGCTATACTCCGCGCACTTACGCTTTTCGAGACAAACTTATGGAAATTTTATCTGCAGCAACCATGCTGTTTCTTATTATGGATCCGCTTGGCAACCTGCCAATCGTGCTCTCTATCCTTAAGCATATTGATCCGAAGCGTCGTCGTATTGTTCTTGTTCGTGAACTGATGTTTGCGCTGATTATCCTGCTGTTGTTCTTGTTTGCTGGTCAAAGCATTATGAACTTCCTGCATGTGCAGCCTGAAACCTTGAGTATCTCTGGCGGTATTATTCTGTTCATCATCGCGATTAAGATGATTTTCCCAAGTGCGGGTAGTATTACTGGCCTCGCGGCGGGTGAAGAACCGTTTATTGTGCCGATGGCGATCCCAATGATTGCTGGCCCTTCAGTGATTGCGGCATTAATTCTGTTGTCGACACAGCACCCTGACAACATGTTAGAGCTTTCAGCCGCGGTGATGTTGGCTTGGGGCGCTACCTTCTTCATTCTGATGTTTAATGGCTTCTTCCTGCGAGTGTTGGGTGAGAGAGGCCTTAAAGCCATCGAACGCTTGATGGGCTTGTTGCTGGTTATGCTGTCGACGCAAATGTTCCTAGATGGTGTGAAAGGCTACATGGGTTAACATCAGTATCATCGCTGAATAAAAAAACGCCGCTCAAATGAGCGGCGTTTTTGTCTCTACTGTTTCTGTCATGATGTTTTCTGTAGCTAAGCGTTTTATATCTGAGCTTAAGCTTGATTACATCATGTGCTTGCGTCGGATATCGAGTAGGGCAAAGACACCGAAAATCAATATTGACCACTTCTCCCAACGTGACATTTCGATCTTGTCGCCGAAAGCACCGATAAAAATCAGCATCTGCAGGCCGTGCATGAAGAACAAGAACGCTGTCATGATATAAAGCGCAATCGCCGCATTACCCGGGAACGGGTAGAAAATATTTACGATTAAGATAAACCAAACAAAGGCGATGGCTGCTTTTGCTAGTGGAAGCAAGAACTTCATTCAATAACTCCTATTCTTCAGTGATTCGATTGAACAGTCGGTAACTTGACTGTCCGGTAGTCTTATCGCGATGCAATTCCCAGTTCTCTGGCATAGCTTCGAGTTTCAGCTCTTTCTCTGTCTCGACGTAAATGATGGCATCGTCTGCAAGCCAACCGTTACTCTCAAGCAGTTGTACTGTTTCTGCCAATAAGCCTTTACGAAATGGTGGATCAAGGAAAACCATATCGTAAGGGGTGCCTGGCTTCTTAAGGAAAGAGATAGCGTCAGTATTTACAACATTGATGTTGTCTGCTTTGAGCTCTTTCGCGTTATCAGAAAGTTGTTTAGCAGCCTTTTGGTTCATTTCGAGCAGCGTCACCATTTTTGCTTGGCGAGAAGCTGCTTCAAAACCTAAACCGCCAGAACCGGCAAATACATCCAAGCAAGTTGAATGTGGGATATCTTGAGCCACCCAGTTAAAGAGTGTCTCTTTTACTCGGTCAATGGTTGGGCGTAATCCTTCTAAATCATGGACGGGCAGTTTTCTACCTCTCCATGAGCCACTAATAATTCGAACAAAGCCTCCGGATGGCTTTTTTTGTGATGTGTTTTGCTGGCGACGTCTTACCATAGATTTTTTGACCGCTAATAAAGTGATACTATACCGAGCCCAATTTAAGTGGGTTCGTGTATTAAATAAATTTGCAATGACAAAGTGTATCAAGCTAAAAGCAAACTTATCACTGCTTTGTCATTTTTCTTTACTATTCGTTTGTACAAGCTTGTATTGTATAACAATAGCAAAGAGTCGACGTGTATTAAGTCAATACAGCTAATTAGTAGATCTAGGAAACTCCTCTGATGACGGAAAAAAAGAAGCGCGGATTATTATCGTGGCTTGGTTTTGGTGAAGAAGAACAAAGCCCAAAAACTCAGAATGAAGCGAACGTAGAAAGCGTTGAAGATCAAACTGAAGTTGAATCACAAGTTGAGGCTGAACAGGTCGCGCCTGAAGCTGAAGTCGCTAAGCCAACTGCATCTGAGCAAGCGCTTGAAGAAACTCAACAAGAACAGCAACCTGTCGCAGCAGAAGCAGAAGCAGAAGCAGAAGCAGAAGCAGAAGCAGAAGCAGAAGCAGAACAGGAAGAAGTGGTTGTTCCTCAAGCTAAGGTTGAAGAAGTACAAGAGAAGCCAACAGAAAGCTTCTTTGCTCGCCTTAAGCGCAGCCTAAGCCGCACTAAAGCAAACATCGGCGCCGGTTTCTTCGGTCTGTTCAAAGGCAAGCAAATCGATGAAGATCTGTTTGAAGAGCTAGAAGAGCAACTTCTGATCGCTGATGTGGGTATGAATACCACGGTTAAGATCATTGAAAACCTGACAGAAAAAGCATCTCGCAATGACCTAAAAGACGGTGAAGCGCTTTATGGTCTGCTCAAAGAAGAGATGGCAGACATCTTAAGCCAAGTAGAACAGCCACTGGTTGTTGATACCACTAAAACACCTTACGTTATCTTAATGGTTGGTGTGAACGGTGTAGGTAAGACAACCACGATCGGTAAACTGGCAAAACAATTCCAAAATGAAGGCAAGAAAGTGATGCTAGCGGCGGGTGATACCTTCCGTGCTGCAGCCGTTGAACAGCTTCAGGTTTGGGGTCAGCGTAATGATGTGCCGGTTATCGCTCAGCACACAGGTGCGGACAGTGCGTCTGTTATCTACGATGCGATTGAAGCAGCGAAAGCACGTGGCGTTGATGTTGTGATTGCCGATACAGCGGGTCGTTTGCAGAACAAGAGCAACTTGATGGAAGAGCTGCGTAAGATTGTTCGTGTAATGAAGAAGATTGATGACTCTGCACCACACGAAATCATGCTAACGCTCGATGCCGGTACGGGGCAGAATGCTATCAGCCAAGCGAAACTATTCAGTGAAGTGGCTCCAGTAACCGGTATTACACTGACTAAGTTAGATGGTACGGCGAAAGGTGGCGTAATTTTCTCAATTGCTGACCAGTTCCAGATTCCAATCCGCTACATTGGTGTGGGTGAAGGTATTGATGACCTGCGCCCATTTGAATCTAAAGACTTCATTGAAGCACTATTTAGCCGCGAAGAGTAACGCGAGTAGCAAAGTGGTTTATCCTTAATCTGCTACCGTTTTTAAATTTGATATTAGTGATCGTAAGAGGAATTTTCGGTGATCAAATTTCAGCAAGTGAGTAAAGCCTACCGAGGTGGAAGACAAGCGCTCCAAAAAGTGGACTTTCACCTGAAACGTGGAGAGATGGCTTTTTTGGGTGGGCACTCTGGGGCTGGTAAAAGTACCTTGCTGAAGTTGATCTGCGCGATAGAGCGTCCAACCGATGGACGTGTCTGGTTCAACGATCACGATATCACTCGTATCCCAGCCAAAGACATCCCTTTCTTACGCCGTAATATTGGGATTGTTTTTCAAGACCATCGCCTGCTGATGGACCGTTCGATTTTCGATAACGTCGCTCTGCCTATGCGTATTGAATCTATTTCTGAAAACGAAATAAAACGCCGAGTCAGTGCTGCGTTGGATAAGACAGGCCTATTAGATAAAGCCCGTTGTTTGCCAAGCCAGCTTTCTGGTGGTGAACAGCAACGTGTGGGCATTGCTCGGGCTGTGGTGAACCGTCCAACCCTACTGCTTGCGGATGAGCCGACGGGTAACCTAGACCCTGAATTATCTAACCGTGTGTTGCGATTATTTGAAGAGTTCAACCGCGCAGGTGTGACGATCATCCTAGCGACGCACGATATCGGGTTAGTGAACACTCGCCCTCAGTACCGCCATCTTGAATTAAACCAAGGATTTTTGAGTGAGGTTGAAGACTATGGCCGCGAATAAGCGCATCAAAAAACCTCAATCTAATCGAGCAGCAAACCGCGCTTCAAGCGACGGCTTCTTTGTTGTTCACTGGAAACAAGCCAAGTCATCGTTCTCGCAAATGTGGCAGCGCCCGTTAGGCAACTTGCTGACCCTTGCGGTGATCTCTATGGCGTTGGCGATGCCAGCTTGTTTGTACCTGTTGGGTAAAAATGTGGGTGAAGTAGCGCAAGATGTCACTAGCCCGTCACAAATAAGTGCTTATGTAGAGGATGGTATTCCTGAGCCACGAGTAATGGTGCTCAAGGATGAAATCGAAAGTTGGGATCAAGTTGAGCTGGTGGAGTACATATCTCCGCAGCAAGGGCTTGCAGACCTCAGCCAGTATTCTGGTTTTGAAGACGCCCTAACTATCCTAGATGATTATTCACTGCCAGGTGTGCTGGTGATTACGCCAAGCGTACACAGCGATACCTTAATTAAAGAACTGGCAGGCACAGTTAAACAACAAGAATTAGTAACCGATGTTCGTCTAGACGAAGATTGGTTAGCTCGATTAGATGCGATCAAAGCACTCGCGGCTGTCATCGTGATTACCTTAACGGTATTGATGTTGGGCGCGGTATTTCTGATTATCGGCAATACACTACGATTTAATGTGTTGGCGCATAAAGAAGAGATTCAAACCATGAAGCTGATTGGTGCGACCGACAGCTACATTCTTCGACCATACCTTTATGCTGGGATGTGGTTTGGCGTATTAGGTTCGATTAGCGCTTGGGTAATGACGGCATTAATTACCGTATTACTGAACAGTGCAGTGGATGACTTGGCTCAGTTGTATGACAGCCACTTCCGCTTAATTGGCCTGAGCTGGGATGAATCTTTACTGCTTTTGATCGTCGGAACTCTGCTTGGTAGTGTGGCTGCGAAGCTTTCTGCACAGCGTCACCTAAAAGAAATTGAACCAGTTTAGGTGAATAGAGTCATATTTAGACGAAAAATAGGCACTTCTTAACCAGTTTTTGCCTTGTATAGACGAATTGATTATGCATAATTACTTCCCCCTCCTTGAAACCTGTTCATTTTAGGTTCAAGATTGTCGGGTTTTAATAGATGTATTACTCCAGATCAGAGATTGATGAGGAACCGAATGGCAAACCAAGCGTATCAAATGGCTTTAGTCACACAAGATAGTTTAGATAGCTATATCCGCTCAGCGAACAGCTACCCAATGCTGACACCTGAAGAGGAACGTGGACTTGCAGAGCGATTACATTACAAAGGTGAGATCGATGCTGCGAAAGGCTTGATCCTTTCCCACCTACGATTCGTGGTGCATGTCGCAAGAGGCTACTCTGGCTACGGGCTGCCAATGGCTGATCTCGTCCAAGAAGGTAACATCGGCTTGATGAAGGCTGTTAAGCGCTTCAATCCAGAAGTTGGTGTTCGATTGGTTTCTTTCGCAGTTCACTGGATCAAAGCTGAAATCCATGAATACGTTCTGCGTAACTGGCGCATCGTTAAAATTGCGACAACTAAGGCACAGCGTAAACTGTTCTTTAATCTTCGTAAGTCTAAAAAGCGTTTAGGTTGGTTTAATAACGGTGAAGTTGAGACAGTTGCTCGTGAACTGGGCGTTGAGCCTTCTGAAGTTCGTGAAATGGAATCTCGCTTAGCGGCACAAGACGCGACGTTTGAAGCGCCCATGGACGATGACGACGGCGGTTCTGCTTACACAGCTCCAGTTTACTACCTAGAAGACAAAGCATCAGACGTTGCTGAAACGGTAGAAGCGGCTAACTGGGAGTCACACACCAATAATCGCCTAGGACTCGCACTAGCAAGCTTAGACGAGCGTAGCCAACACATTGTTCGCTCACGTTGGTTAGACGACAACAAAGCAACCCTGCAAGACTTAGCGGATACCTACAGCATTTCTGCAGAGCGTGTTCGCCAGTTAGAAAAGAATGCGATGAAGAAATTGAAGCAAGCCGTTGGCGACTTCTAATAGCATCTAGTTTCTATTAGCTTCAGAGCTAGCAAATAACTGAATTTTGAAAAGGCCGAGATCGAGAGATCTCGGCCTTTTTATTTTGGATCGATTTCTCAACTTTTGCGATCGAAATTTGCAAAATGATTTTGTGGATAACTCTGTGAGAAGTTTATTCGTCAGCTGTCTAAAAGCAGGGTGTAGTAAGGCTTTGACGGGGTTTTTCGAGTGGGGATATTTTTCAGTTAACCCACAGTTAGATCAGGATCCTTACTACATGTTGTGGATCTATTTTTAAAAAGGCACTTTATTCACGCAATTCACAGATTTATCCACAAATGGTGTAAAAGTGATCGCTGGTGGATAACCTTATTAAGTGGATGTGAATGTTAGCCTTGGGATAGGTTACAATGGCAGCAAAGTAAATCAGTATAAAAGAGAAAGTCATGGACCAGTTTAAACATATCGATGTTAAAGGCGCTCAAGCCCTCATTGAACAAGGCAACGCTCGACTTGTCGATATACGTGACCCGCAGTCTTTTGCGGTTGCCCACTCACAAACAGCCTACCACCTGACTAACGATACGATGGTGTCGTTCATGGATGAGGTTGAGTTCGAACAACCTATCTTGGTGATGTGTTACCACGGTATTAGCAGCCAAGGTGCAGCGCAATATTTAGTGAACCAAGGCTTTGAAGAGGTATATAGTGTAGATGGCGGTTTCGAAGCTTGGCACCGTGCTGAACTTCCTGTGATTGCTGGTTAATTACCTTTATCGCTCCAAGCATCTCTCATAGTATGAATAGGAAGTACCAATGATTAGATTGATGGTGTTAGACAACCCACGTCTTGCTCAAGCATTTATTGATTATATGGCGTCTCGTCAGATCCCTATTCAGATGTCTCCTGAGGGGGAAGGGCGTTTTGCGCTTTGGCTTATTGATGGTCAATTTCAAGTTGAAACCGAAGCTGAGCTCAATCGCTTCTTGTCGGAACCCAATCATAAGCGCTATCAAGCGGCGTCTTGGGACATGGCAGAGACCAGGAAGAGCAACTTTCATTATCATACACCAAGCTTCATGGGCATGATAAAAGCCAAAGCAGGCCCTGTGACACTCAGTATCATGCTGGTATGTGTGGTGATTTTTGCTCTGCAGCAGATAGGTTTCGGGCAGGCGATTTTTAACGCCTTACATTTCCCTGCGGTTGATGGGCAGCAATGGCAATTATGGCGCTGGCTCAGTCATGCTGTTTTGCATTTCTCGGTTATGCACATCGCATTCAACATCTTGTGGTGGTGGCAACTGGGCGGAGATATTGAGAAAAAGTTAGGTGGTCTTAAGTTACTTCAGATCTTTGCCGTATCTTCAGCGCTTTCTGGTGCTGGACAATACTGGGTCGAAGGGGCGAACTTCGGTGGTTTATCTGGAGTAGTGTATGCCTTGGTTGGTTACTTATGGGTTGTCGGAGCAAAGGCGCCGCAACTCGGTTTAGGTATCCCAAGACAGATCGTTGGCTTTATGTTGGTGTGGTTAGTTCTTGGATACATGCAGCCATTTATGGCCATCGCTAATACCGCTCACTTGGCAGGTTTAGTCGCAGGTGTGATTATCGGCTTTATAGATTCAATGAAAGCGCCGAAATCGGCAACAAGCTAGCGCGTTAGTTACCGAGAATCGATAGATACAAAAAAGCGGCCAGATGAGCCGCTTTTTTATTAGGATTCGTTTTTACATCATTACTGATAAAGGTATTTGGTAAACAGTAAGTCAGCAATCAGGGTTTTGCCCGTCTCAGGCAGAAGAATCTTGTTGAGGTGTTCAACCAAAGTCTTTCTCAAATCTTCACGACCAGACAGAGACTTAATCGTTTCTTCGTTTTGTTTACCAAGTAATTCAATCACGGCATCGCGGATTAATGGTTGGTGATGCTCAATGGCAGCTAGGTCATTGCTGTTCGCAACCATAATATCGAGGCGAACCTGAATGTAGCCCAGTTTTTTACCTTTAGTGTAAAAATTGGTGGTCAGGTCTGGCTCTAGCGTGAAGTAGGCTAGTTTGGGTGCCAATTCCTCTTCAGCGAAACTTGATGCTGAAAAGAGTAGGGTAATCGCAAGAATTATTTGGGCTACATAACGTTTGTGCATATTTGTGACTTTTCTTTAGTTTATTCGCGATATTCGAAACGCATTAGTCTTGTTACAATGAGCGGTCTAAATCTAAATACGTTTACAATTCGAAGAACGCTTTAATTTTGTTCGAAAGTTGAAGCTTTATTGTACGTGTAAAGTCACCTATTGAATACTAGTATGAATCAGCCAATATCGCTGTATCTTAATTCGTTAATGAATGTAGATTGGCAAAGTACAGAAACATTTGATTTTCCTAATGAAACCACCAAAGAGTGGCTTATGGAGCAAGGTTCTCTTTCCCGCAAGTTGGGTAAGAGCTGTCAGCACCTGTCTGTTGAGTTGCTTCATAATCAAGTTGTAGAACGCTCAAGGCTACAACAAGACGAGGAACATCTTTTATCATCGTTTGATTGCTTACTGCGTAAAGTGATTTTAAAGGGTGATGATGAACCGTGGGTGTTAGGTCGAACCTTGATTCCCCGAGTCACGCTAGAAGATCATCAGCACTCTGACCTTTCTCAACAAGGTAATGTCCCGCTTGGATTGACCGTTTTCAGTGCTGAGAACGTGGAGCGAGATGCGCTGCAAGTCGGTTGGGTTATCGCGGGCGATGAGCAATTACTCGCACGTCGTTCTCGATTATGGATGAACCATAAACCGATGCTTGTGGCTGAACTGTTTTTACCAACATCACCCATTTACTCTAAGGAGAGTGTGTAAATGCTTGCCACCAAAGCGAAGGCGTATTGGCAATTAACGCGAATGAATCGCCCGATTGGTACCCTGTTACTTCTTTGGCCGACCTTGTGGTCACTGATTATCGCCGCACAAGGTATGCCTGATTTTGATGTCTTGGTTGTTTTCGTACTCGGTGTGGTGTTGATGCGTTCGGCTGGCTGTGTGATCAATGACTTTGCTGACCGTAAAGTAGATGGTCATGTTAAACGTACCAAGCAGCGTCCATTACCTTCAGGTTTGGTTTCCAGTAAGGAAGCGATTCTGCTCTTTTTAGTGCTAGCCGTGGTTTCCTTCTTGCTGGTACTGACCATGAATCCACTGACCATTAAGCTCTCATTTATTGGTGTTGGTCTGGCGTTCATTTACCCTTTCATGAAGCGTTTTACGCATCTTCCACAGTTGTTTCTCGGCTTAGCGTTTAGTTGGGCGATACCAATGGCTTGGGCGGCACAAACCAATGAACTGCCAAGCATTGTGTGGTTTATATTCGTGATTAACGCGTTGTGGACGATTGCTTACGACACGCAATATGCGATGGTTGATCGAGATGACGACCTGAAGATTGGTATTAAATCGACGGCGATTTTATTTGGTCGCTTCGATAAACTGATTGTTGGCTCTTTGCAACTCGTCACCCTAGCGATGCTGATTGCGTTAGGCATGTATTACCAACTAGGTGATACCTTCTATTGGGCATTGTTGGTAGCAGGAAGTTTGTTTGTGTATCAACAACACCTGATGCGCCACCGTGATCGAGACCTTTGTTTCCAAGCATTTCTCAACAATAATTATGTTGGAATGGCAGTGACTGTAGGCTTATTCATTACCTTCTGGTAAGCATCAGCTTTTCGAGTTAACGAACGCTAAAGAAAAAGGCACCCAGTGGGTGCCTTTTTTGATCGTGTTTCGCTTTGCTATGAAAGCGACGCCAAACGGATTGTTACTCTGCTTGGTGGATACTCTCTTGAATCGTCAAACGTACTTCTGGGTAAAGCATTGAGTAGAGAAGCTTAGCGAATTGCTGAGTCTTTTCTAAATCACAGTTACCATCGTTATCCAGATATTGCTGCTGTTTCAGAGTTGCAAACATCGATGCAAACACGCCTTTATCGAAGAACTCTGGTGCATTGATGCCTTGTAGACGACCAAGTCGCTGTGCAATGTCTTGGCTCTTCTGTTCAAGATCGGATTTATCCAGGTCAGGATTCTCTGCCAACAGGTTTAGAGCAATCGAGTAGCGCTGTAGCGTCTCTGAAATCGTACGACCTAATAGCATCAGTGCTTGGCTGTTTGATTGGTTGATGGTGACTTCGTTATCAGAAATCACAAGCATACCTTGGTTAACCAGCTCTTCAATGATGTTAGAAACCACGCCTTCAAGCTTGTCTTCTTCGTAGCTTAGGAATAGCTCTTTCTTCAAGAACGGGTAGATAGTAGCAACGTTCTCTTGAATCGCGTCAATCGATAAACCGCGCTGACGAATGGTCATCTGTGCAATTAACGATGGCAGAGCAAACAAGTGAATGATGTTGTTTCGGTAGTAGGTCATCAGAATTGACTGGTGACGGTCTAGTGAAATGATGTCGCCCATTGAGTCTGATTCAATCAAGAACTTGTTAAGTGATTCAGCATGTTTTACCAATTCTTCAGCGCTGTCTTTTGGCACTGTGAACGTTGCCGAATATGGAACGTTCTTAAGCAGAGACAGGTAGCAATTGATCTGAGAAACCAAAGAGTCACGAGACAATGCGCGCTGTCTTGAAGCCAATAGTGCCGTTGCACAAAGGGTCAGGGCATTGGTTGCTGCCGCATCGTTAATGTGCGTCATCATTTTGGTCGCTAAGTCATTAACCACTGGGTTCATCCATTGTGGCTTGCTGGTGCCCATTGGGTCGATGTCTTTGGTCCACTCTGGTGAGTGCTCATTCAGGTATTGGTTCAGTTGAATCGGCTCACCGAAGTTCACGTAGCCTTTACCAAAGTTACGCAGCTTACGAATGGTACGAATCACCAAGCTCGCGTTTTCTTTCTCTTTACGCTTACCTCGAAGCTCTTTCGCGTAAGTCGCTACTTCCATCACGTGCTCGTAGCCGATGTATACAGGAACCAAAGTCACCGGACGGTTCATGCCGCGCAGCATTGCTTGGATTGTCATCGCTAGCATGCCCGTTTTCGCTTGCAGTAGACGACCTGTACGAGAACGACCACCTTCACTGAAGTACTCTACTGAGTAACCTTTAGCGAACAATTCCGCTAGGTATTCACGGAAAATCGTCGAGTACAGTTTGTTGCCTTTGAAGCTACGACGAATAAAGAACGCACCACCATGACGGAAAATAGGACCGGCAGGGAAGAAGTTTAGGTTGATACCCGCAGCGATGTGCGGAGGCACCATGCCTTCGTGGTAAAGCACATAAGAAAGCAGCAAGTAGTCCATGTGGCTACGGTGACAAGGCACGTAAACAATCTCGTGACCATCTTGAGCCAGCTTACGAACCGTTGAAGCGTTACTGATATGTAGGCCTTGGTACAGCTTATTCCACAGCCAGCCAAGAATCTTCTCACCACGCTTGATCAGCGAGTACGAGAAGTTCGCAGCAATCTCGTCCATGATGTCTTGAGCTTCTTTGCTCGCTTTCTCGATCGAGATGTTCTTTGCTTGTGCTTCGTCTTCAATCGCTTTCTTGATCGCTTCTGATTTTAATAGGCGATCAAACAGAGCTTGGCGGCTTGGCAGGTTAGGACCTGATGCAGCAAGCTTTTGGCGAGAGAAGTGAATACGTGCCACGCGCGCCAATTTGTGCGCGATGGTGCTGTCGGTGCCGTGTGAGTTAGCCATGTAGCGTAGAGAAACCACTGGGCTGAAACGAACCAGACAGTCACGACCGGCTAGCAATACAGCTTTTGATTTCTCTAAGCCGTTCATTGCCTGTAGGTAAGGCTTCTGGTTATTCTCTTTACCAGGCTTACGTCCCCACAGCACTGTAGCAGGGATAACTTGAACATCGAGTTCAGAGTCGTCAGCGTGCAGTGAAAGCAATTCAGAGAACACTTCAATTGAAGAGCTTGGTACATAATCATCGTCTTGCAGCAGAGTTTTTCGAGAAGAGATGAAAACGTAGCGTTGCAGTGATTTGCCGTTGATTTCAAGCTTGCTCAACGGATCAGGTAGGCCTAATTCAAGTGCATGTTTTTGTAATGTAAGAATGTCTACACTTGAGCGAAACGGTAAGGAGTATACAATCGGTTTGCTCAAATCAATGTTCAAATCCTCAACAGGGTTTGAAGGAATTGATGTGCCCTTTACCAATACGGATAAAGGTAGCTTCATTAATGAACGTGAAAAAGATTGTCCAGAAGACATATAGGTTCACTGCCTCAATAGTTATTTCAATGTGCTGAAGCGTATCTCTATTTCTATGATAAAAAGGATAAATCCTATGAGTGAAATAGGGATAAGCCTAGGCGTAAATTTAATCGATGCAAGAATACCAGAAACTGGTCTAACCTTTTAATGGAAATAGTCATATTGCCGTTAAGTTTGTGGAAAATCATTCATCGACTGATTGAGTATAGGGTTAAAAATGACCAAAAAATCAAACACCGGATTCAAACGCATCATCAAAGCAGCAGGCTTTTCATGGCAAGGCATTACGAGTTCGTTTAAAAACGAGGCTGCATTTCGACAAGAAGTGTTCATGGCGGCCGTGCTTATTCCGTTGGCATTTTACTTAGATGTAAGCCAAGTTGAGCGAATCTTGATGATCTCATCTGTGGTATTGGTGATGGTTGTCGAGCTAATCAATACCGCGATTGAAGCGGTTGTCGACCGAATCGGCAGTGAGCATCATGAGTTATCTGGAATGGCGAAAGATGTCGGCTCGGCAGCGGTTTTCATCTGTTTGGCACTCGCAGGTTATGTGTGGCTAGAGATCTTGTTTTTGTAATTTGCTAAAAATGAACTAAAAACAACCAATTGCTTTGCTTTTGTTCAGTTACTGGATATACTCACAGTCAACTGTATAAAAAGACAGGTGAATCATGAAGCCGTTAACGCCCCGCCAGCAACAAGTCTTTGACCTTATCAAAGGTAAGATCGAAGATTCCGGTATGCCACCGACACGTGCAGAAATCGCGCGTGAACTAGGTTTCCGTTCTGCCAATGCTGCAGAAGAACATTTGAAAGCTCTTGCTCGTAAAGAAGCGATTGAGATTATCCCGGGTGCGTCTCGCGGTATTCGTATTTTGCTTGAAGATGCAGCAAACGAAGAGCAAGGTTTACCATTAATCGGTCAGGTTGCCGCTGGTGAGCCTATCTTGGCTCAAGAGCATGTAGAAATGCATTACCAAGTTGATCCAGGCATGTTTAAACCACAAGCAGACTTCTTACTTCGTGTAAATGGCGAAAGTATGAAAGACATCGGTATTATGGATGGTGATTTATTAGCTGTTCATAAAACACAAGATGTCCGCGATGGTCAGGTTGTAGTGGCTCGTGTCGATGATGATGTAACGGTAAAACGCCTAGAACGTAAAGGTTCAACGGTTCTGTTACATGCTGAAAATGAAGAGTTTTCTCCAATTCATGTCGATCTAGAATCTCAACACTTGTCTATTGAAGGGCTTGCGGTTGGTATTATTCGCAACACCGACTGGATGTAGTCAGTACAAACAGCTTATTGATATTTATTCTCAATAACTTGTTATTGTAATTGATATTCATTATCATCTTCTTTGTCGAGATACAAGGAAGATGATGATGTCAAACCCAACCAAACCTCAAATGAAGCCGCTTACTCGTAAGCCGCGCTCCTCTGTGCAAAAGGCTTCTTCTGAACAAGGGTCTGCACATCAAGAATTACAAGTTCCGACCAACCTCGTTCAACACCTTTGGTTTCGTAGTCGTGAAAGCCTAGCCGATGACGGTCTCGTTTATGACCCTATCGCAGCTCAAGCTTGCAAGCGCTGCCAACTCGCACCTGAATGTCTTACTGGCGAGCTAGACCAGCAACAACTTCTCTACGCAACACTGACTCAACTTTGTGACTCTCAAGTTCAGCAATTTCTATCTCACAACCCAGATGCTTGGATCATCAATGTTGGGGCAGGGCTCGACACCCGTTTCTACCGTTTGGATAATGGACGCTGCCATTGGGTTGAGTTGGATGTCACGGAAAACCTAGTGTGGCGCCAACGCCTGTTCCACAAAAATGAACGCTATCGTTTGGAGTGTGGTTCTGTCGATGACCTAACTTGGCTGGATGAACTTAATATTCCAGAACAAGCCTCGGTGATGGTGGTGTGTGAACATGCTCTGCTCGATTGCAATGAACAACAGACCGCGAACTTTATTCAGTCTTTGAGCCGCTACTTTACTCATGCACACGCGTGTTTAGTGTTAGCTGGAGATAAAAGCTCTAGTGCTCTTGGGCAAAAGCTCGGTTCTGGAAAGTATGCGCATGGCCTGTCTTCTCCAATAAACAGTGTTCTCAATTGGCTGCCATGGGCACAATGGGTAAAAGCGTTTTCTCCCCTAGACCAGCAATGCAATCGTTGGAAATTGTGGCAGCGATTATTGTGTAAGATCTCTCAGGTCAAAAAGCGTTTAACGCCACAGTTAGTGCTCGTTAAGTGGTAACCCTAGCGGCTCTGTATTTCGAGTAACTGAGTACATAGCCGGTATAAGTAAAATTCCACAACATAGTGAAAGCCCACCCATTAGGTTAAACTATCGCCTCTAATCTAAGAGGTGATCGTGAAGCTATTTAATCCCCAAACTATTTTTCAAACGCTATCCAATCAGGCGATGCACAAAAAAGTGCTGTTGCTCGCGATCCCGATGGTTCTCTCTAATATTACTGTTCCACTGCTGGGCTTAGTCGATGCGGCGGTTATCGGTCACCTCGAGCACTCTTGGTATTTAGGTGGTGTGGCACTGGGCGGCACAATGATCAGCGTGACCTTTTGGTTGCTCGGTTTCCTGCGTATGTCGACAACAGGGCTAGCCGCACAATCTTATGGTGCGAATGATGGCAAGCAACTTGGTTTGGTCTTCGTGCAAGGTGTGACCATGGCCTTAGGGTTTGCTGGTGTCTTTTTGCTTTTACACAGTCTAGTCGCCGATTTAGTTTTCTCATTGAGTAGCGCCAGTGATCAAGTTAAGCACTATGGTCAGCAATATTTCTCAATCCGCGCCTGGAGTGCACCTGCTGCGCTAACTAACTTTGTAATTCTAGGTTGGCTGCTCGGGACTCAAAATGCCAAAGCGCCAATGTGGGTGGTGATCATCACCAATATCACCAATATCGTTTTGGATATCGTTTTTGTTATCGGCTTAGGATGGCAAGTGGAAGGTGCAGCATTTGCATCTGTAATGGCTGATTATGCCGGTCTAACATTTGGCTTGATTTGTGTTTACCGAATCTGGGCGAAGAAGCAGTTACCATCGCCATGGGATCTGCTTAAGAAAACCAGCCATGGTTTGAGTCGTTTCGTAAAACTGAATCGCGATATCTTTCTTCGTTCATTGTGTCTACAAGCGACTTTCACTTTCATGACCTTCCAAGGAGCAAGCTTTGGCGATGATGTCGTGGCGGCCAATGCAGTGTTGATGAGTTTCTTGATGATCATCTCTTATGGGATGGATGGTTTTGCCTACGCAATGGAAGCGATGGTCGGTAAAGCGATAGGCGCGAAAGACAAAGATGAACTGAACCAGTCATTGATTGGTACTTTCTTCTGGAGCTTTAATATTTGTTTGGTGTTGACCATAGTGTTCGCAATCGCTGGCTCTAGCTTAATTAATATGATCACCACAATCCCAGATGTAAAAAGCCAAGCTGAGGTGTACCTGCCTTGGTTGATCGCAATGCCACTGGTTTCAATGTGGTGCTTCTTACTCGATGGTATTTTTGTTGGAGCAACTAAAGGCAAGGACATGCGCAATAGTATGTTTGTCGCGACCTGCTGCTTCTTTGTTATTTTCTTCCTAGCGTCCAGTTTAGAAAATCATGCTCTGTGGCTTGCGATGCTGAGCTTTATGGCAATGCGTGGTATTGGTCTTGGTGTGTTATTTGTTTCTCAGTGGAAGAAGGGCGAATTCCTCGCTTAGTTCTAACGGGTACAAATAGAAGATGTACAGACTAAATGGCATTTAGAACATCATGATCTAATTACTTTAGTTACTATATTTTTCAATGGTTTAAATGAAAACAGCAAGCTCATGGCTTGCTGTCTATGTATTTAGCCTATGGGTGGTCAAATACTCCTGTTAGTTCTTTATTTAGAACAAACGGTTAAGGCCGTTAAGAGCGGCAACACGATAAGCCTCTGCCATCGTTGGATAGTTAAAGGTGGTATTTACAAAGTACTCGATGGTATTTGCTTCACCTTTCTGCTCCATAATCGCTTGGCCGATATGGATGATTTCAGCGGCACGCTCACCAAACACGTGGATACCCAAAATCTCTTTGGTTTCGCGATGGAACAGGATCTTCAAGCTACCAATATCTTTACCAGCGATTTGAGCTCGAGCTAAGTGTTTGAATGAAGAACGTCCCACTTCGTACGGTACTTTCGCAGCCGTTAGTTCTTGCTCGGTTTTACCAACAGAACTGATCTCAGGGATGGTGTAGATACCGGTTGGGATGTCTTCAATAAGGTGGCGTTCAGCTTCACCTTTCACAATTGCCTGAGCAACAAATCGACCTTGGTCATAAGCCGCACTCGCTAGGCTAGGGTAGCCAATCACATCGCCTACCGCGTAAACATGGTCAACATTGGTTTGGTAATTGGTGTTGACTGATACTTGTCCACGAGAATCCGCCTCTAAACCAACCGCACCAAGGTTCAACTTATCGGTATTACCGGTTCGGCCATTGGCATACAGTAGGCAATCGGCACGCATTTTCTTGCCGGATTCTAGGTGAATGATCACGCCATCGTCCGTGCCTTCGATTTTCTCAAAGGTTTCGTCGTTACGAATCACTACACCGCTGTTCCAGAAGTGGTAAGAAAGCGCATCAGAGGTTTCATTGTCTAGGAATGACAGTAGGCGGTCTCGAGTATTGATGAGATCGGTTTTGACACCTAAGCCGCGGAAGATAGACGCGTACTCACAACCGATAACGCCAGCACCATAAATGATGATGTGTTGAGGGTCGTGTTTAAGAGAAAGAATTGAGTCACTGTCGTAAACACGCTCGTGTAAGAAGTCCACGTTGTCTGGTTGGTAAGGGCGAGAGCCTGTCGCGATAACAAACTTGTCTGCACTGTAATGTTCTTCAGTGCCATCGCTTTGCATTACCGAGACAGTGTTGGTATCGATAAAACGTGCAGTACCAAATACCAGCGTGCACTGGTTGCGGTCGTAGAAACCTTGACGTAATCGAGTCTGCTTGTCGATTACGGATTTAGCATGACCCAAAATGTTGGAAAACGTTGAGTGAATGCTTTTATTGTTCTGACAAAACAGCGGATTGCTGTTGAATTCGATAATACGGCTTACGGCATGACGCAGTGCTTTTGAAGGAATGGTTCCCCAGTGAGTACAACCACCACCAACGCTGCTCTCTTTCTCAATGATTGCAACGTTCAACCCGGCTTTGGTTAATCCCATCGCTGCCCCTTCTCCTCCGGGGCCACTACCAATTACGATTACATCAAAGTGGTTGGAGTGCGGCATAGATATCTTCCTTGTTATATTTGATTAACATTGCTTTAGCGAGATTTTAACTGATTCTGTTCTTTGGTACATGAAAAGGGCATCAGAGAGTCGGTGGGATCACGCAGTGTTATCGAAAAAATAATATTTGGTATGTCGTATGTCTCCAAATGACAGTGTGGATATTGAAATTTTTTCTTCGAACGTATTTACTTCGATACGTGAACAAAGAGGTATGTTTAGTGTCTTATATAACCAGAGTGCCTTATATAAATAAGTGATTCGCGTTATATTGAACAGAGTATTAGACATGCCTGTTTAGGCTGTAAAAGAAGAAATTGATAAAGTATGAAACCAATGGGCATTCGCGCACAGCAAAAAGAAAAAACTCGTCGCAGCTTAATCGATGCAGCATTTAGCCAACTCAGCGCTGATCGTAGTTTTTCCAATCTAAGCTTGAGAGAAGTCGCTCGTGAGGCTGGAATAGCACCGACTTCCTTTTATCGTCACTTCAAAGACATGGATGAGCTTGGCTTAACCATGGTTGATGAAGGTGGCTTACTGTTGCGCCAGTTAATGCGTCAAGCTAGACAACGCATAGTAAAAGAAGGCAGTGTGATTCGCACATCGGTTGAAACCTTTATGGAATTCATTGAAAGCAGCCCTAACGTATTCAGACTGTTATTGCGAGAGCGCTCAGGAACTTCATTTGAGTTTCGTGCAGCGGTAGCTCGTGAGATACAGCACTTCTCTGCTGAGTTAACCGAATATTTGATAACGACTGGCATGACAAGGGACGAAGCTTTTACTCAAGCTGAAGCCTCGGTCATCTTAGTTTTCAACTCAGGGGCAGAAGCATTAGATTTAGATCGACGTCAGCGAGATGAATTGGCTGAACGCTTGATCATGCAATTGCGAATGATGGCCAAAGGAGCTTTTTGGTATCGTAAAGAACGTGAACGTAACCGATTAAAAGGCGGGATTGAATAATGTCGAATGAAAATAATACTGTAAACCGTGGTTCTGAAAGAAAGACACTCGTACTTGCTGTTGTAGCCGGTGTGTGTGGTGATGCATTGTTATCTTGGGTAACAATGAGCGAAGTGGGCTTCTCTATTTTTCCGCTTATCGCTTTAGTTTTGGCTGTACAAGCGCTTTACCAAGAATACCTAACTAACCCAGTATCTGAAGATATCCCACTAGTAGGTTTAGCTTGTTTCTTCGTGGGTGCATTTGGCCACTCGGCTTTCGTGAAAGCACAACACCCAGACGCTGGCTCAAACTTCTTCGCGATTATTGTCGCGATGCTGCTTTTAGCCTGGGTAGGTAAGAAACTAGGCTTTATCGGTAAAACGGCTTAAGCTGATTTAGAAATAAAAAAAACGAGCCAATGGGCTCGTTTTTTTGTATCTGCTGTTTGTCTTAGGTCGAGAAAGCGAGGTTTATGCTTTACGCTCTAAGAACACACCCGCTTCCATGTGGTGGGTGTAAGGGAACTGGTCAAACAGAGCAAAACGAGTGATATCGTGTGTTTCGCTTAAGATCTCTAGGTTCTCTTTCAACGTTTCAGGGTTACAAGAGATGTACATGATACGCTCGTAGCCTTGAACCATCTTACAAGTATCAACATCCATGCCTGAGCGTGGTGGATCAACAAAGATAGTGTTGCAGTTGTAGCTCTTCAGATCGATGTTTGCTTGTTGCAGACGGCGGAATTCACGTTTACCTTCCATTGCTACGGTAAAATCTTCCGCAGACATACGAATGATCTGAACATTATCAATCTTGTTCGCCGCAATGTTGTACTGTGCTGACTCTACAGATGGCTTCGCTAGCTCAGTCGCTAGTACACGCTCAAAGTTTTGTGCCAGTGCTAATGAGAAGTTACCGTTACCACAGTAAAGTTCTAATAAGTCACCTTTGCTGTCTTGAGTACAGTCGACAGCCCATTCCAACATTTTCTCTGCTACTTTACCGTTTGGTTGAGTAAAGCTGTTCTCTACTTGTTGGTAGATGTAGCTGTCACCATTCACATCTAGCTTTTCAATTACGTAATCGCGATCAAGGACGATTTTCATCTTACGCGCACGACCAATCAGGTTTAGGTTAAAACCTTCATCATTCAATTGTTGCTTAAGTGCTTTAGCATCTTGAATCCATTGCTCACCCAATTGACGGTGGTAAAGCAGTGATACCAAAATCTCACCACTCAACGTAGAAAGAAAATCTACTTGGAATAGCTTGTGGCGTAGAGAGTGGTTCTCTTTCATTGCATCTGTTAGTAGAGGCATCAAGTCATTGATTAGACGGCTAGCAGCAGGGAATTGGTCTACGCGATATTTTTCTTTAGTCTCTTGATTGAACATGACGTAATACATATCGTCACCTTCATGCCACACGCGGAACTCAGCACGCATGCGGTAGTGTTGTTCTGGAGATTCATACACTTCCAGCTCAGGCACATTATATTCTGAGAACATTTCAGTAAGACGTTCAGTCTTTTCTGCCAGTTGTTCTTGGTAGCGTTGCGGGTTTACATCTAAATTCGCCATTGTTATGCCTTTTGCTGTCGTGCTTTTAAATCAAGAGCGCAGATTTTATTCAATCACAGGCGCTTGTCCAGTGTTGAGAGCCAATCAGTGTAAATAGGCCATGAAAACTATAGCTTATAACTATCTTAGACTAGACAAATGATTCAGAGGTCAATACTATCTTCGGCAAGCTGGTGCCATTTGGATGTATAGATGGCTGAAGAGGGAATCTGGTGCGAATCCAGAACTGACGCGCAGCGGTAAAAGAGAACAAGTATTCATAAGACACTGCAAATAGCTTTTTGTGGGAAGTCGAATACAAGGTAACCATAAGGTTGTGCTCTTGAGTCCGAATACCTGCCAGCGGCCAAACCATAAATGTGGTTTGGTAGGACTTTACGCGATTTAGGATCACAACATGAACAAATCCCTTTTAGCGGTTGCTGTAGCATCGCTGCTTTCACCTATCTCCAATTTACACGCCCAACAAGCATCTGCCGACGAAACCATGGTGGTTACGGCTAACCGTTTTGAGCAAAGCACCGAAAGTGTTGTAGCTCAAGTTGAGGTTGTGACACGTCAAGATATAGCTCGTATTCAAGCTAAGTCACTAACTGATGTATTCAAACGATTAACGGGCATTCAAGTTACACAGAATGGTGGTAGAGGCCAGCAAGCTTCGATCTTTGTTCGAGGTGCTAACTCTGATCAGGTTCTTGTGTTAATTGACGGCATTCGTTTTGCTCGCGCTGCAAAAGGTGGTGTCGATTTCAGCCAGCTGCCAATCACATTTGTTGAACGAGTCGAGTATGTACGAGGCGCTCGTGCTGCTATGTATGGTTCAGAAGCTATTGGTGGTGTGATTAATATCATTACAGTTGCCAGTTCTGACAATGAAGAAACGGTAGTGAGTGCGGGATTAGGCAGCCGTGATTATGAAGAGTTAAGTTTTGTTAGTGGTACAAAAGTTGGCGAAAATGGTCATTTGAATGTATCGGTTGGTTACGATTCTGATGAAGGCTATAACGTTCACCCCATGCCTGGAGTAAACGATGGCGACCGTCATGGGTTTGAATCACGTAATGCTTTGATTGGGTACGTACATAACTTCGACCAACAGTGGAGTGGCTTTGCGAACTTCCGCATGTTTGAAACCATTTCTCAATATGATGGTTCGTATGTTGATTTTAATACCGGTAACCCAGTCCATTCTTACAAAGAAGCTGAAGTTCAAAATTCTACCTTTGCTACTGGTGTTAAATATAGTGGCAGTGAACTTAAGTCTGATTTCCTAGTTAACTATCAGAATCAAGATAACTGGAACTACGAACAGTCTTTAGGCAAGAACTCTGCGTCAGCAACATCTGATGAGCTTGAACAGTTAAATGTTCAATGGGTGAATTCATACAAACTAACTTCGGCACTGACTCTTAGTGGCGGTGTAGATTGGCGTGATGAGGCTTATATTGTTAAGCCTTCGAATACTGAATACGACAGAACGAATGTTGCGTACTTCGCTGCATTAAATGCAGATGCGGATAAAGTGTTTGGCGAGCTGAGCGTCCGTGTGGATGACAATGAACAGTTTGGTATCGAAACCACTTACAACACAGGGTTAGGCTATCGTTATGCTGAGTGGCTTGTCGTGAAAGCAGCTTATGGCACATCCTTCAAGGCACCTAACTTATATCAACTATACAGCTACTACGGTAATGCACAGTTAGAAGCTGAAAAGGCAGATTCATTCGAGCTGACTTTTGGTGGCTTAATCAAGGATGTTGATTGGTCGATTACTGGCTATGACACGAACGTCGAAGACTTAATTGATTACAACTACGCGACAAGCAAGTACTACAATACCGATGGCGAAAGCCAACTACGTGGTGTGGAAATGGTCGTTGGATTTGATACTAGCTTTATTAATCATCAAGTGAGCGCTAACTTTCAAGACCCAGAAGATCAATCTGGTGATCAATTGATACGCAGAGCTAAGAAGATTTACAAGTATAATGCAGTGGCTAGTTTCGATGAGGTTGATGTTTCGCTAGGCTACCAATATGTAGGTGAGAGACCGGACTTCTCTGAAGATCTTGCAGCGTATAGTCTGTTTGATGTTTCGGTGAATTACTATGCGAATGAAAACCTTACTTTAAATGGTCGAGTGGATAACTTAACTGACGAAGAGTACGAGACTGCTGGTGGATACCCATCACCAGAGCGTACATATTACGTAAATGCTACTTACCAATTCTAATTTACACCTAAACCGCCTTCGGGCGGTTTTTCTTATTGGGTATATCAATGAAAAAGAAAGTCGTCATAAGCTGGTCATCAGGTAAAGACTCTACCTTAACCCTAGAGCGTTTGCTTGAGAGTGCTGAGTATGAAGTTGTTGCTCTTTATACTACCTATGTTGGAGATGAAGTCCCTTTCCAGGTAACTCCTATTGATGTCGTTGCCATGCAGGCACAATTAATCGGTTTGCCACTCATCACCATAGAGCTTCCTGAAGTGTTCCCGAGCAATGAGATTTACCAAAGTACGATTGTCTCAGCATTGGAAGGGTCTTGCTTATCAATTGATGCGGTCGCATTTGGCGATATGTTTTGCAATGGCATTGCCGACTATAGAAAAAGCTATATAGAACCGGCTGGCTGGGAGTGTGTGTTTCCACTAATGGGAGAGAGTAGCCAGGCTCTTGCTAGTGAGATAATAAACAGAGGAATCGAAACCTTACTCGTCACAGTTGATAGAGATGCACTAGATATGAGCTATTGCGGGAAAGAATACACGCCTGAACTAATAGACAGTTTGCCAAGTCACGTCGACCCATGTGGAGAAGATGGTGAGTTCCATACACTAGTGACGTCAGCACCGTGTTTTAAAGGAAAGCTCAAGATAGAGTTAGAAAATGTAGAGCAAGGTGAGCGTTTTGTTCATCAACGCTATCAGGCTTGCATTATATAGAGTGAAGATTGGCGAAAACTAAGCGAAGGAGTATCATTGCAGCGAAACTTATTATAGGTAATCGTTGTGTCGGATAGTCTACAAAAAAACATATTGATCTTTGATTCTGGAGTTGGCGGTCTGTCTGTATATAAAGAGATAAGCCAGTTACTACCAAATCACAACTATATCTATGTATTCGATAACGAGGCTTACCCATATGGTGAGCTCGACCAGCAAGTCCTCATTCAGCGAGTCCAAAATATCGTCGCCAGTTTTGTGGCGAGTCACGCTATTGATATTGTGGTGATAGCTTGTAATACGGCCAGTACGATAGTCCTGCCTACACTTCGCGCTAATAACCTTATCCCTATTGTCGGTGTTGTCCCGGCAATCAAACCTGCCTCGTTACTGGCTAATAAAGCGGTTGGACTTATTGCAACTCCTGCGACGATTACTCGTGAATACACACACGAGCTCATCAAAAACTTCTCGAGTAATAAAAGAGTAGAGCTGTTGGGTTCAACTCGGCTGGTGGATATGGCCGAAGATAAACTCAGAGGTGAGGAGATTAGTCTTGAAGAGTTACAGCAAATCCTTCAACCGATGATCAACACAATTGATGTGGCCGTATTAGGGTGTACCCATTTCCCACTGATCAAATCAGAGATTCAACAAGTATTAGGTGAAAGTGTAGTGCTGATAGATTCTGGTAAAGCGATAGCTAAGCGGGTTCAAGATTTGTTAGGTTTGGAAAGCATTAATAAAGAAGGGGGAGTGCGTGAGGTTTTTTGTAGTGCACTTCCTAAAAAAGAAAGTGCACTAAATAGTATGTTAAAGCAGTTAGGGTTTAACTCAGTTCAGATTCGTCCGCTTCAGGATGTTTAGGATCATTTGCAACACGTACTTTTAAAGTGCGTTGCATGTAATCTTTATCGTTAAGTGCAGAGATTGCATGATTCACATCATTACTTGCCATAACAACAAATCCAAAGCCTCTTCTTTTACCAGTACGTTTGTCTTTCATTAAACGTACTGCAAATACTTCACCATGCTCTGAGAATAATTCACGTACATGTGATTCGTTCGCTTTATATGGAAGGTTACCCACATAAAGTGTTTTGGTTGAAGCCTTAGGTTCTGAATCTGATTTTGAGTCGGTGCTTGAAAAGTTAACAACAAAAGCGGAAGCCAAGACACCAAGGATAAAGGTAATTGCAGGCGATATATCTACCTGAGAGAAAACAATGCCGCCTAATACAGCCAGTGCGACAATTAACAACATCGATTTTTTTGAGTTCATATCGGAATACTACATATTAATAAACGAAATAGACGCATCTACCATTAACAAAATAGACACATGAATCTTACGTTCATGGCTTCCATTTTTCCAATGTATTGCTGTGATACGTCTCAAATGTTTAGTTTTTATTCGAAAAATGCGGATCTGGTGGCTTTTTAGGCGAACAAAACTTTTATTTCAAAAAGCCCTTGTGCTCCATCTCAATCTCTCTATAATGCCGCCACACCGACACGGAGTGAGACGAAAGTCACACAGCGAAATCGGTAGAGAAAAAGAGTTTGAAAATAACCCTTGACTCTCAAAGTGGTGCAGGTATAGTACGCACCCCTAGCGACTGAGATGTGAATCACAAAACGCTAGCGCTCTTTAACAATTTAAACCTATCAATCTGTGTGGGCACTCGTTGATGAATATCAAAACGTTATTACTTAGGTAATAGCAGTTACTTCGGTAACAAAATTGATTTCAATGAACTGAGTGACCAATACAAATAACCTCGGTTATTTGGCACAGTCAATTCATTACCATTCTGTTGGAATGGTAATAGCTTTAAAATTACATAGTAGTTTTGAAGTCAGTATTCGTTGAGTCACAAAATCTTAAATTGAAGAGTTTGATCATGGCTCAGATTGAACGCTGGCGGCAGGCCTAACACATGCAAGTCGAGCGGAAACGACACTAACAATCCTTCGGGTGCGTTAATGGGCGTCGAGCGGCGGACGGGTGAGTAATGCCTAGGAAATTGCCTTGATGTGGGGGATAACCATTGGAAACGATGGCTAATACCGCATAATGCCTACGGGCCAAAGAGGGGGACCTTCGGGCCTCTCGCGTCAAGATATGCCTAGGTGGGATTAGCTAGTTGGTGAGGTAATGGCTCACCAAGGCGACGATCCCTAGCTGGTCTGAGAGGATGATCAGCCACACTGGAACTGAGACACGGTCCAGACTCCTACGGGAGGCAGCAGTGGGGAATATTGCACAATGGGCGAAAGCCTGATGCAGCCATGCCGCGTGTATGAAGAAGGCCTTCGGGTTGTAAAGTACTTTCAGTTGTGAGGAAGGGGGTAGCGTTAATAGCGCTATCTCTTGACGTTAGCAACAGAAGAAGCACCGGCTAACTCCGTGCCAGCAGCCGCGGTAATACGGAGGGTGCGAGCGTTAATCGGAATTACTGGGCGTAAAGCGCATGCAGGTGGTTCATTAAGTCAGATGTGAAAGCCCGGGGCTCAACCTCGGAACTGCATTTGAAACTGGTGAACTAGAGTACTGTAGAGGGGGGTAGAATTTCAGGTGTAGCGGTGAAATGCGTAGAGATCTGAAGGAATACCAGTGGCGAAGGCGGCCCCCTGGACAGATACTGACACTCAGATGCGAAAGCGTGGGGAGCAAACAGGATTAGATACCCTGGTAGTCCACGCCGTAAACGATGTCTACTTGGAGGTTGTGGCCTTGAGCCGTGGCTTTCGGAGCTAACGCGTTAAGTAGACCGCCTGGGGAGTACGGTCGCAAGATTAAAACTCAAATGAATTGACGGGGGCCCGCACAAGCGGTGGAGCATGTGGTTTAATTCGATGCAACGCGAAGAACCTTACCTACTCTTGACATCCAGAGAAGCCAGCGGAGACGCAGGTGTGCCTTCGGGAGCTCTGAGACAGGTGCTGCATGGCTGTCGTCAGCTCGTGTTGTGAAATGTTGGGTTAAGTCCCGCAACGAGCGCAACCCTTATCCTTGTTTGCCAGCGAGTAATGTCGGGAACTCCAGGGAGACTGCCGGTGATAAACCGGAGGAAGGTGGGGACGACGTCAAGTCATCATGGCCCTTACGAGTAGGGCTACACACGTGCTACAATGGCGCATACAGAGGGCAGCAAGCTAGCGATAGTGAGCGAATCCCAAAAAGTGCGTCGTAGTCCGGATTGGAGTCTGCAACTCGACTCCATGAAGTCGGAATCGCTAGTAATCGTAGATCAGAATGCTACGGTGAATACGTTCCCGGGCCTTGTACACACCGCCCGTCACACCATGGGAGTGGGCTGCAAAAGAAGTGGGTAGTTTAACCTTTCGGGGAGGACGCTCACCACTTTGTGGTTCATGACTGGGGTGAAGTCGTAACAAGGTAGCCCTAGGGGAACCTGGGGCTGGATCACCTCCTTATACGAAGATATTCACGATAAGTGTCCACACAGATTGATGGTTTAGATTTAGTTAAAGCCAGAGCTTTAATTAATAACGTAAGTTATTGATTAAAGCTTTTTGCTTTATGCTCTTTAACAATTTGGAAAGCTGACTGATTGATTACTTACGAGTAATTCAATCAAATTTAAAAGTTCTCAATGTTTATCTTTTAGATAAACACAACAAACACATTCAAGTGTCTTGTATTCGATTCAAACTTGTTTGAATCACATTGAGTCCGGCAAACAGTCATTGAGAATTAACCCTTCTTAATGACAACCAAAAACCTTGGTTAGTTGCCATACGCTAAGACCCTTTCGGGTTGTATGGTTAAGTGACTAAGCGTACACGGTGGATGCCTTGGCAGTCAGAGGCGATGAAAGGCGTAATAACTTGCGATAAGCCCAGATTAGGTAGTAATAACCTTTTGAGTCTGGGATTCCTGAATGGGGAAACCCACTTACATAAGTAAGTATCCTGTTGTGAATACATAGCAACAGGAGGCAAACCGGGGGAACTGAAACATCTAAGTACCCCGAGGAAGAGAAATCAACCGAGATTCCGAAAGTAGCGGCGAGCGAAATTGGATTAGCCCTTAAGCTTTTAATGATGCAGGTGAAGAGTCTGGAAAGTCTCGCAGTAAAGGGTGATAGCCCCGTAACCGACACATCATAATCAGTGAAAACGAGTAGGGCGGGACACGTGATATCCTGTCTGAATATGGGGGGACCATCCTCCAAGGCTAAATACTACTGACTGACCGATAGTGAACCAGTACCGTGAGGGAAAGGCGAAAAGAACCCCTGTGAGGGGAGTGAAATAGAACCTGAAACCGTGTACGTACAAGCAGTAGGAGCACCTTCGTGGTGTGACTGCGTACCTTTTGTATAATGGGTCAGCGACTTAATTTTAGTAGCAAGGTTAACCGTTTAGGGGAGCCGTAGGGAAACCGAGTCTTAACTGGGCGTACAGTTGCTAGGATTAGACCCGAAACCAGGTGATCTAGCCATGGGCAGGTTGAAGGTTGAGTAACATCAACTGGAGGACCGAACCGACTAATGTTGAAAAATTAGCGGATGACTTGTGGCTAGGGGTGAAAGGCCAATCAAACCTGGAGATAGCTGGTTCTCCCCGAAAGCTATTTAGGTAGCGCCTCGGACGAATACTACTGGGGGTAGAGCACTGTTAAGGCTAGGGGGTCATCCCGACTTACCAACCCTTTGCAAACTCCGAATACCAGTAAGTACTATCCGGGAGACACACGGCGGGTGCTAACGTCCGTCGTGGAGAGGGAAACAACCCAGACCGCCAGCTAAGGTCCCAAAGTATAGCTAAGTGGGAAACGATGTGGGAAGGCTCAGACAGCCAGGATGTTGGCTTAGAAGCAGCCATCATTTAAAGAAAGCGTAATAGCTCACTGGTCGAGTCGGCCTGCGCGGAAGATGTAACGGGGCTAAGCTATACACCGAAGCTGCGGCTACGTACCTTAGGGTATGTGGGGTAGGGGAGCGTTCTGTAAGCCGTTGAAGGTGGTCTGTAAGGGCTGCTGGAGGTATCAGAAGTGCGAATGCTGACATGAGTAACGATAAAGGGAGTGAAAAACTCCCTCGCCGGAAGACCAAGGGTTCCTGTCCAACGTTAATCGGGGCAGGGTAAGTCGACTCCTAAGGCGAGGCCGAAAGGCGTAGTCGATGGGAAACGGGTTAATATTCCCGTACTTCTTACAATTGCGATGGGGGGACGGAGAAGGCTAGGTGGGCCTGGCGACGGTTGTCCAGGTTCAAGTACGTAGGCGGGTGGTTTAGGTAAATCCGGACCGCTACTAACGCTGAGATACGATGTCGAGCTACTACGGTAGTGAAGTCATTGATGCCATGCTTCCAGGAAAAGCCTCTAAGCTTCAGATTGTAAGGAATCGTACCCCAAACCGACACAGGTGGTCGGGTAGAGAATACCAAGGCGCTTGAGAGAACTCGGGTGAAGGAACTAGGCAAAATGGTACCGTAACTTCGGGAGAAGGTACGCTCTTATCAGTGAAGTCCCTTGCGGATGGAGCAGACGAGAGTCGCAGATACCAGGTGGCTGCAACTGTTTATTAAAAACACAGCACTGTGCAAAATCGTAAGATGACGTATACGGTGTGACGCCTGCCCGGTGCCGGAAGGTTAATTGATGGGGTTAGACTTCGGTCGAAGCTCTTGATCGAAGCCCCGGTAAACGGCGGCCGTAACTATAACGGTCCTAAGGTAGCGAAATTCCTTGTCGGGTAAGTTCCGACCTGCACGAATGGCGTAATGATGGCCACGCTGTCTCCACCCGAGACTCAGTGAAATTGAAATCGCTGTGAAGATGCAGTGTACCCGCGGCTAGACGGAAAGACCCCGTGAACCTTTACTACAGCTTGGCACTGAACATTGAACCTACATGTGTAGGATAGGTGGGAGACTTTGAAACCGCGTCGCTAGATGTGGTGGAGTCGTCCTTGAAATACCACCCTTGTAGTTTTGATGTTCTAACGTTGGTCCCTGAATCGGGATTACGGACAGTGCCTGGTGGGTAGTTTGACTGGGGCGGTCTCCTCCCAAAGAGTAACGGAGGAGCACGAAGGTGGGCTAAACACGGTTGGACATCGTGTGGTTAGTGCAATGGCATAAGCCCGCTTGACTGCGAGAATGACAATTCGAGCAGGTGCGAAAGCAGGTCATAGTGATCCGGTGGTTCTGAATGGAAGGGCCATCGCTCAACGGATAAAAGGTACTCCGGGGATAACAGGCTGATACCGCCCAAGAGTTCATATCGACGGCGGTGTTTGGCACCTCGATGTCGGCTCATCACATCCTGGGGCTGAAGTCGGTCCCAAGGGTATGGCTGTTCGCCATTTAAAGTGGTACGCGAGCTGGGTTTAGAACGTCGTGAGACAGTTCGGTCCCTATCTGCCGTGGGCGTTGGAAAATTGAAAGGGGCTGCTCCTAGTACGAGAGGACCGGAGTGGACGAACCTCTGGTGTTCGGGTTGTCATGCCAATGGCATTGCCCGGTAGCTAAGTTCGGAATCGATAACCGCTGAAAGCATCTAAGCGGGAAGCGAGCCTTGAGATGAGTTTTCCCTGACGCTTTAAGCGTCCTAAAGGGTTGTCGTAGACTACGACGTTGATAGGCAGGGTGTGTAAGTGCTGCGAGGCATTGAGCTAACCTGTACTAATTGCCCGTGAGGCTTAACCATACAACACCCAAGGGGTTTTGTGGACTCAAAGAAATACCAAACGCTTGAATGAGTTTGAAGAGAAACTTTTAAAGCTCTATTAAATAGAGAAGCAGCTTTCCGAATTTTAAAATTTGCTTGGCGACCATAGCATTGTGGACCCACCTGATTCCATGCCGAACTCAGAAGTGAAACACAATAGCGCCGATGGTAGTGTGGGGCTTCCCCATGTGAGAGTAGGACATCGCCAGGCTTTAATTTCGACTTTGTCTACAAAGTAGACAAGTCACCATAGAGTTCTAAGTTTTCTTAGTATTTTATGTTGACTTTCAAAGTGGAAAGCGTATTATACGCGTCCTGCTTAAGTGCTAAGGCACTGAAAGCAAAGCTCTTTAACAATTTAAACCTATCAATCTGTGTGGGCACTCGTTGATGAATATCAAAACGTTATTACTTAGGTAATAGCAGTTACTTCGGTAACAAAATTGATTTCAATGAACTGAGTGACCAATACGTTTAACTACTTGTAGTTATTCGGCACAGTCAATTCATTATCATTCTGTTGGAATGATAATAGCTTTAGAATTACATGTTCATTTTCGAATGAATATTAGTTTTGAAGTCAGTATTCGTTGAGTCACAAAATCTTAAATTGAAGAGTTTGATCATGGCTCAGATTGAACGCTGGCGGCAGGCCTAACACATGCAAGTCGAGCGGAAACGACACTAACAATCCTTCGGGTGCGTTAATGGGCGTCGAGCGGCGGACGGGTGAGTAATGCCTAGGAAATTGCCTTGGTGTGGGGGATAACCATTGGAAACGATGGCTAATACCGCATAATGCCTACGGGCCAAAGAGGGGGACCTTCGGGCCTCTCGCGTCAAGATATGCCTAGGTGGGATTAGCTAGTTGGTGAGGTAATGGCTCACCAAGGCGACGATCCCTAGCTGGTCTGAGAGGATGATCAGCCACACTGGAACTGAGACACGGTCCAGACTCCTACGGGAGGCAGCAGTGGGGAATATTGCACAATGGGCGAAAGCCTGATGCAGCCATGCCGCGTGTATGAAGAAGGCCTTCGGGTTGTAAAGTACTTTCAGTTGTGAGGAAGGGGGTAGCGTTAATAGCGCTATCTCTTGACGTTAGCAACAGAAGAAGCACCGGCTAACTCCGTGCCAGCAGCCGCGGTAATACGGAGGGTGCGAGCGTTAATCGGAATTACTGGGCGTAAAGCGCATGCAGGTGGTTCATTAAGTCAGATGTGAAAGCCCGGGGCTCAACCTCGGAACTGCATTTGAAACTGGTGAACTAGAGTACTGTAGAGGGGGGTAGAATTTCAGGTGTAGCGGTGAAATGCGTAGAGATCTGAAGGAATACCAGTGGCGAAGGCGGCCCCCTGGACAGATACTGACACTCAGATGCGAAAGCGTGGGGAGCAAACAGGATTAGATACCCTGGTAGTCCACGCCGTAAACGATGTCTACTTGGAGGTTGTGGCCTTGAGCCGTGGCTTTCGGAGCTAACGCGTTAAGTAGACCGCCTGGGGAGTACGGTCGCAAGATTAAAACTCAAATGAATTGACGGGGGCCCGCACAAGCGGTGGAGCATGTGGTTTAATTCGATGCAACGCGAAGAACCTTACCTACTCTTGACATCCAGAGAAGCCAGCGGAGACGCAGGTGTGCCTTCGGGAGCTCTGAGACAGGTGCTGCATGGCTGTCGTCAGCTCGTGTTGTGAAATGTTGGGTTAAGTCCCGCAACGAGCGCAACCCTTATCCTTGTTTGCCAGCGAGTAATGTCGGGAACTCCAGGGAGACTGCCGGTGATAAACCGGAGGAAGGTGGGGACGACGTCAAGTCATCATGGCCCTTACGAGTAGGGCTACACACGTGCTACAATGGCGCATACAGAGGGCAGCAAGCTAGCGATAGTGAGCGAATCCCAAAAAGTGCGTCGTAGTCCGGATTGGAGTCTGCAACTCGACTCCATGAAGTCGGAATCGCTAGTAATCGTAGATCAGAATGCTACGGTGAATACGTTCCCGGGCCTTGTACACACCGCCCGTCACACCATGGGAGTGGGCTGCAAAAGAAGTGGGTAGTTTAACCTTTCGGGGAGGACGCTCACCACTTTGTGGTTCATGACTGGGGTGAAGTCGTAACAAGGTAGCCCTAGGGGAACCTGGGGCTGGATCACCTCCTTATACGAAGATATTCACGATAAGTGTCCACACAGATTGATTAGGTTTAGAAAAGTTAAGAGACGATATTGGGTCTGTAGCTCAGCTGGTTAGAGCGCTCGCCTGATAAGCGGGAGGTCGGTGGTTCAAGTCCACTCAGACCCACCAATATCGACCTAGATGGGGCTATAGCTCAGCTGGGAGAGCGCCTGCCTTGCACGCAGGAGGTCTGCGGTTCGATCCCGCATAGCTCCACCATCTTTAAGGGTTTTTCCCTAAGAATCTTTAAAAATGGTTTCGAAAGAAATCAAGCTCTTTAACAATTTGGAAAGCTGACTGATTGATTACTTACGAGTAATTCAATCAAATTTAAAAGTTCTCAATGTTTACCTTTATGGTAAACACAACAAACACATTCAAGTGTCTTGTATTCGAATCAAACATAGTTTGATTCACAATTGAGTCCGGCAAACAGTCATTGAGAATTAACCCTTCTTAATGACAACCAAAAACCTTGGTTAGTTGCCATACACTAAGACCCTTTCGGGTTGTATGGTTAAGTGACTAAGCGTACACGGTGGATGCCTTGGCAGTCAGAGGCGATGAAAGGCGTAATAACTTGCGATAAGCCCAGATTAGGTAGTAATAACCTTTTGAGTCTGGGATTCCTGAATGGGGAAACCCACTTACATAAGTAAGTATCCTGTTGTGAATACATAGCAACAGGAGGCAAACCGGGGGAACTGAAACATCTAAGTACCCCGAGGAAGAGAAATCAACCGAGATTCCGAAAGTAGCGGCGAGCGAAATTGGATTAGCCCTTAAGCTTTTAATGAGACAGATGAAGGCTCTGGAAAGTGCCGCAACAAAGGGTGATAGCCCCGTAATCGACATCTCATAATCAGTGAAAACGAGTAGGGCGGGACACGTGATATCCTGTCTGAATATGGGGGGACCATCCTCCAAGGCTAAATACTACTGACTGACCGATAGTGAACCAGTACCGTGAGGGAAAGGCGAAAAGAACCCCTGTGAGGGGAGTGAAATAGAACCTGAAACCGTGTACGTACAAGCAGTAGGAGCACCTTCGTGGTGTGACTGCGTACCTTTTGTATAATGGGTCAGCGACTTAATTTTAGTAGCAAGGTTAACCGTTTAGGGGAGCCGTAGGGAAACCGAGTCTTAACTGGGCGTACAGTTGCTAGGATTAGACCCGAAACCAGGTGATCTAGCCATGGGCAGGTTGAAGGTTGAGTAACATCAACTGGAGGACCGAACCGACTAATGTTGAAAAATTAGCGGATGACTTGTGGCTAGGGGTGAAAGGCCAATCAAACCTGGAGATAGCTGGTTCTCCCCGAAAGCTATTTAGGTAGCGCCTCGGACGAATACTACTGGGGGTAGAGCACTGTTAAGGCTAGGGGGTCATCCCGACTTACCAACCCTTTGCAAACTCCGAATACCAGTAAGTACTATCCGGGAGACACACGGCGGGTGCTAACGTCCGTCGTGGAGAGGGAAACAACCCAGACCGCCAGCTAAGGTCCCAAAGTATAGCTAAGTGGGAAACGATGTGGGAAGGCTCAGACAGCCAGGATGTTGGCTTAGAAGCAGCCATCATTTAAAGAAAGCGTAATAGCTCACTGGTCGAGTCGGCCTGCGCGGAAGATGTAACGGGGCTAAGCTATACACCGAAGCTGCGGCTACGTACCTTAGGGTATGTGGGGTAGGGGAGCGTTCTGTAAGCCGTTGAAGGTGGTCTGTAAGGGCTGCTGGAGGTATCAGAAGTGCGAATGCTGACATGAGTAACGATAAAGGGAGTGAAAAACTCCCTCGCCGGAAGACCAAGGGTTCCTGTCCAACGTTAATCGGGGCAGGGTAAGTCGACTCCTAAGGCGAGGCCGAAAGGCGTAGTCGATGGGAAACAGGTTAATATTCCTGTACTTCTTACAATTGCGATGGGGGGACGGAGAAGGCTAGGTGGGCCTGGCGACGGTTGTCCAGGTTCAAGTACGTAGGCGGGTGGTTTAGGTAAATCCGGACCGCTACTAACGCTGAGATACGATGTCGAGCTACTACGGTAGTGAAGTCATTGATGCCATGCTTCCAGGAAAAGCCTCTAAGCTTCAGATTGTAAGGAATCGTACCCCAAACCGACACAGGTGGTCGGGTAGAGAATACCAAGGCGCTTGAGAGAACTCGGGTGAAGGAACTAGGCAAAATGGTACCGTAACTTCGGGAGAAGGTACGCTCTTATCAGTGAAGTCCCTTGCGGATGGAGCAGACGAGAGTCGCAGATACCAGGTGGCTGCAACTGTTTATTAAAAACACAGCACTGTGCAAAATCGTAAGATGACGTATACGGTGTGACGCCTGCCCGGTGCCGGAAGGTTAATTGATGGGGTTAGACTTCGGTCGAAGCTCTTGATCGAAGCCCCGGTAAACGGCGGCCGTAACTATAACGGTCCTAAGGTAGCGAAATTCCTTGTCGGGTAAGTTCCGACCTGCACGAATGGCGTAATGATGGCCACGCTGTCTCCACCCGAGACTCAGTGAAATTGAAATCGCTGTGAAGATGCAGTGTACCCGCGGCTAGACGGAAAGACCCCGTGAACCTTTACTACAGCTTGGCACTGAACATTGAACCTACATGTGTAGGATAGGTGGGAGACTTTGAAACCGCGTCGCTAGATGTGGTGGAGTCGTCCTTGAAATACCACCCTTGTAGTTTTGATGTTCTAACGTTGGTCCCTGAATCGGGATTACGGACAGTGCCTGGTGGGTAGTTTGACTGGGGCGGTCTCCTCCCAAAGAGTAACGGAGGAGCACGAAGGTGGGCTAAACACGGTTGGACATCGTGTGGTTAGTGCAATGGCATAAGCCCGCTTGACTGCGAGAATGACAATTCGAGCAGGTGCGAAAGCAGGTCATAGTGATCCGGTGGTTCTGAATGGAAGGGCCATCGCTCAACGGATAAAAGGTACTCCGGGGATAACAGGCTGATACCGCCCAAGAGTTCATATCGACGGCGGTGTTTGGCACCTCGATGTCGGCTCATCACATCCTGGGGCTGAAGTCGGTCCCAAGGGTATGGCTGTTCGCCATTTAAAGTGGTACGCGAGCTGGGTTTAGAACGTCGTGAGACAGTTCGGTCCCTATCTGCCGTGGGCGTTGGAAAATTGAAAGGGGCTGCTCCTAGTACGAGAGGACCGGAGTGGACGAACCTCTGGTGTTCGGGTTGTCATGCCAATGGCATTGCCCGGTAGCTAAGTTCGGAATCGATAACCGCTGAAAGCATCTAAGCGGGAAGCGAGCCTTGAGATGAGTTTTCCCTGGCGCTATAAGCGTCCTAAAGGGTTGTCGTAGACTACGACGTTGATAGGCAGGGTGTGTAAGTGCTGCGAGGCATTGAGCTAACCTGTACTAATTGCCCGTGAGGCTTAACCATACAACACCCAAGGGGTTTTGTGGACTCAATAGAAATACCAAACGCTTGAATGAGTTTGAAGAGAATTTAACAGCTTTCCAGATTATTTTGCCTTCAGTTTTTAAAAAACTGAAAGTAAAAGCAAAATTTGCTTGGCGACCATAGCATTGTGGACCCACCTGATTCCATGCCGAACTCAGAAGTGAAACACAATAGCGCCGATGGTAGTGTGGGGCTTCCCCATGTGAGAGTAGGACATCGCCAGGCTTTAATTTCGACTTTGTCTACAAAGTAGACAAGTCACCATAGAGTTCTAAGTTTTCTTAGTATTTTATGTTGACTTTCAAAGTGGAAAGCGTATTATACGCGTCCTGCTTAAGTGCTAAGGCACTGAAAGCAAAGCTCTTTAACAATTTAAACCTATCAATCTGTGTGGGCACTCGTTGATGAATATCAAAACGTTTTATCGTTAGATAAAACAGATTCTTCGGAATCAAAATTGATTTCAATGAACTGAGTGACCAATACGTTTAACTACTTGTAGTTATTCGGCACAGTCAATTCATTATCTTTCTGTTGGAAAGATAATAGCTTTAAAATTACATAGTAGTTTTGAAGTCAGTATTCGTTGAGTCACAAAATCTTAAATTGAAGAGTTTGATCATGGCTCAGATTGAACGCTGGCGGCAGGCCTAACACATGCAAGTCGAGCGGAAACGACACTAACAATCCTTCGGGTGCGTTAATGGGCGTCGAGCGGCGGACGGGTGAGTAATGCCTAGGAAATTGCCTTGGTGTGGGGGATAACCATTGGAAACGATGGCTAATACCGCATAATGCCTACGGGCCAAAGAGGGGGACCTTCGGGCCTCTCGCGTCAAGATATGCCTAGGTGGGATTAGCTAGTTGGTGAGGTAATGGCTCACCAAGGCGACGATCCCTAGCTGGTCTGAGAGGATGATCAGCCACACTGGAACTGAGACACGGTCCAGACTCCTACGGGAGGCAGCAGTGGGGAATATTGCACAATGGGCGAAAGCCTGATGCAGCCATGCCGCGTGTATGAAGAAGGCCTTCGGGTTGTAAAGTACTTTCAGTTGTGAGGAAGGGGGTAGCGTTAATAGCGCTATCTCTTGACGTTAGCAACAGAAGAAGCACCGGCTAACTCCGTGCCAGCAGCCGCGGTAATACGGAGGGTGCGAGCGTTAATCGGAATTACTGGGCGTAAAGCGCATGCAGGTGGTTCATTAAGTCAGATGTGAAAGCCCGGGGCTCAACCTCGGAACTGCATTTGAAACTGGTGAACTAGAGTACTGTAGAGGGGGGTAGAATTTCAGGTGTAGCGGTGAAATGCGTAGAGATCTGAAGGAATACCAGTGGCGAAGGCGGCCCCCTGGACAGATACTGACACTCAGATGCGAAAGCGTGGGGAGCAAACAGGATTAGATACCCTGGTAGTCCACGCCGTAAACGATGTCTACTTGGAGGTTGTGGCCTTGAGCCGTGGCTTTCGGAGCTAACGCGTTAAGTAGACCGCCTGGGGAGTACGGTCGCAAGATTAAAACTCAAATGAATTGACGGGGGCCCGCACAAGCGGTGGAGCATGTGGTTTAATTCGATGCAACGCGAAGAACCTTACCTACTCTTGACATCCAGAGAAGCCAGCGGAGACGCAGGTGTGCCTTCGGGAGCTCTGAGACAGGTGCTGCATGGCTGTCGTCAGCTCGTGTTGTGAAATGTTGGGTTAAGTCCCGCAACGAGCGCAACCCTTATCCTTGTTTGCCAGCGAGTAATGTCGGGAACTCCAGGGAGACTGCCGGTGATAAACCGGAGGAAGGTGGGGACGACGTCAAGTCATCATGGCCCTTACGAGTAGGGCTACACACGTGCTACAATGGCGCATACAGAGGGCAGCAAGCTAGCGATAGTGAGCGAATCCCAAAAAGTGCGTCGTAGTCCGGATTGGAGTCTGCAACTCGACTCCATGAAGTCGGAATCGCTAGTAATCGTAGATCAGAATGCTACGGTGAATACGTTCCCGGGCCTTGTACACACCGCCCGTCACACCATGGGAGTGGGCTGCAAAAGAAGTGGGTAGTTTAACCTTTCGGGGAGGACGCTCACCACTTTGTGGTTCATGACTGGGGTGAAGTCGTAACAAGGTAGCCCTAGGGGAACCTGGGGCTGGATCACCTCCTTATACGAAGATATTCACGATAAGTGTCCACACAGATTGATTAGGTTTAGAAAAGCAAAGAGATGAAGAACTCCCAAGTTCTTCAAAGTTTGTTTCTACTTTTTAAAGTGGAAATAAATTAGCAGTGTCCCGTTCGTCTAGAGGCCTAGGACACCGCCCTTTCACGGCGGTAACAGGGGTTCGACTCCCCTACGGGATACCATTGGGTCGTTAGCTCAGTTGGTAGAGCAGTTGACTTTTAATCAATTGGTCGCAGGTTCGAATCCTGCACGACCCACCATTCTTTCTCCACGAAGGAATTAAAACTTTTAGTGGGCGATTAGCTCAGTTGGGAGAGCACCTGCCTTACAAGCAGGGGGTCACTGGTTCGAGCCCGGTATCGCCCACCATTCTCTAAATATTCTTGGAAGTTAAAACTCCAAACCACTTCTTATGTCGCTGGTTGGATTTTTCGACTGTGAGAGTCTTTAGAAAATGTGAATTTTAGAACACTGGTTCTTAAAGTCTCATGCTCTTTAACAATTTGGAAAGCTGACTGATTGATTACTTACGAGTAATTCAATCAAATTTAAAAGTTCTCAATGTTTATCTTTTAGATAAACACAACAAACACATTCAAGTGTCTTGTATTCGATTCAAACTTGTTTGAATCACATTGAGTCCGGCAAACAGTCATTGAGAATTAACCCTTCTTAATGACAACCAAAAACCTTGGTTAGTTGCCATACGCTAAGACCCTTTCGGGTTGTATGGTTAAGTGACTAAGCGTACACGGTGGATGCCTTGGCAGTCAGAGGCGATGAAAGGCGTAATAACTTGCGATAAGCCCAGATTAGGTAGTAATAACCTTTTGAGTCTGGGATTCCTGAATGGGGAAACCCACTTACATAAGTAAGTATCCTGTTGTGAATACATAGCAACAGGAGGCAAACCGGGGGAACTGAAACATCTAAGTACCCCGAGGAAGAGAAATCAACCGAGATTCCGAAAGTAGCGGCGAGCGAAATTGGATTAGCCCTTAAGCTTTTAATGAGACAGATGAAGGCTCTGGAAAGTGCCGCAATAAAGGGTGATAGCCCCGTAATCGACATCTCATCATCAGTGAAAACGAGTAGGGCGGGACACGTGATATCCTGTCTGAATATGGGGGGACCATCCTCCAAGGCTAAATACTACTGACTGACCGATAGTGAACCAGTACCGTGAGGGAAAGGCGAAAAGAACCCCTGTGAGGGGAGTGAAATAGAACCTGAAACCGTGTACGTACAAGCAGTAGGAGCACCTTCGTGGTGTGACTGCGTACCTTTTGTATAATGGGTCAGCGACTTAATTTTAGTAGCAAGGTTAACCGTTTAGGGGAGCCGTAGGGAAACCGAGTCTTAACTGGGCGTACAGTTGCTAGGATTAGACCCGAAACCAGGTGATCTAGCCATGGGCAGGTTGAAGGTTGAGTAACATCAACTGGAGGACCGAACCGACTAATGTTGAAAAATTAGCGGATGACTTGTGGCTAGGGGTGAAAGGCCAATCAAACCTGGAGATAGCTGGTTCTCCCCGAAAGCTATTTAGGTAGCGCCTCGGACGAATACTACTGGGGGTAGAGCACTGTTAAGGCTAGGGGGTCATCCCGACTTACCAACCCTTTGCAAACTCCGAATACCAGTAAGTACTATCCGGGAGACACACGGCGGGTGCTAACGTCCGTCGTGGAGAGGGAAACAACCCAGACCGCCAGCTAAGGTCCCAAAGTATAGCTAAGTGGGAAACGATGTGGGAAGGCTCAGACAGCCAGGATGTTGGCTTAGAAGCAGCCATCATTTAAAGAAAGCGTAATAGCTCACTGGTCGAGTCGGCCTGCGCGGAAGATGTAACGGGGCTAAGCTATACACCGAAGCTGCGGCTACGTACCTTAGGGTATGTGGGGTAGGGGAGCGTTCTGTAAGCCGTTGAAGGTGGTCTGTAAGGGCTGCTGGAGGTATCAGAAGTGCGAATGCTGACATGAGTAACGATAAAGGGAGTGAAAAACTCCCTCGCCGGAAGACCAAGGGTTCCTGTCCAACGTTAATCGGGGCAGGGTAAGTCGACTCCTAAGGCGAGGCCGAAAGGCGTAGTCGATGGGAAACGGGTTAATATTCCCGTACTTCTTACAATTGCGATGGGGGGACGGAGAAGGCTAGGTGGGCCTGGCGACGGTTGTCCAGGTTCAAGTATGTAGGCGGAAGGTTTAGGTAAATCCGGACTTTCTTAACGCTGAGATACGATGTCGAGCTACTACGGTAGTGAAGTCATTGATGCCATGCTTCCAGGAAAAGCCTCTAAGCTTCAGATTGTAAGGAATCGTACCCCAAACCGACACAGGTGGTCGGGTAGAGAATACCAAGGCGCTTGAGAGAACTCGGGTGAAGGAACTAGGCAAAATGGTACCGTAACTTCGGGAGAAGGTACGCTCTTATCAGTGAAGTCCCTTGCGGATGGAGCAGACGAGAGTCGCAGATACCAGGTGGCTGCAACTGTTTATTAAAAACACAGCACTGTGCAAAATCGTAAGATGACGTATACGGTGTGACGCCTGCCCGGTGCCGGAAGGTTAATTGATGGGGTTAGACTTCGGTCGAAGCTCTTGATCGAAGCCCCGGTAAACGGCGGCCGTAACTATAACGGTCCTAAGGTAGCGAAATTCCTTGTCGGGTAAGTTCCGACCTGCACGAATGGCGTAATGATGGCCACGCTGTCTCCACCCGAGACTCAGTGAAATTGAAATCGCTGTGAAGATGCAGTGTACCCGCGGCTAGACGGAAAGACCCCGTGAACCTTTACTACAGCTTGGCACTGAACATTGAACCTACATGTGTAGGATAGGTGGGAGACTTTGAAACCGCGTCGCTAGATGTGGTGGAGTCGTCCTTGAAATACCACCCTTGTAGTTTTGATGTTCTAACGTTGGTCCCTGAATCGGGATTACGGACAGTGCCTGGTGGGTAGTTTGACTGGGGCGGTCTCCTCCCAAAGAGTAACGGAGGAGCACGAAGGTGGGCTAAACACGGTTGGACATCGTGTGGTTAGTGCAATGGCATAAGCCCGCTTGACTGCGAGAATGACAATTCGAGCAGGTGCGAAAGCAGGTCATAGTGATCCGGTGGTTCTGAATGGAAGGGCCATCGCTCAACGGATAAAAGGTACTCCGGGGATAACAGGCTGATACCGCCCAAGAGTTCATATCGACGGCGGTGTTTGGCACCTCGATGTCGGCTCATCACATCCTGGGGCTGAAGTCGGTCCCAAGGGTATGGCTGTTCGCCATTTAAAGTGGTACGCGAGCTGGGTTTAGAACGTCGTGAGACAGTTCGGTCCCTATCTGCCGTGGGCGTTGGAAAATTGAAAGGGGCTGCTCCTAGTACGAGAGGACCGGAGTGGACGAACCTCTGGTGTTCGGGTTGTCATGCCAATGGCATTGCCCGGTAGCTAAGTTCGGAATCGATAACCGCTGAAAGCATCTAAGCGGGAAGCGAGCCTTGAGATGAGTTTTCCCTGGCGCTATAAGCGTCCTAAAGGGTTGTCGTAGACTACGACGTTGATAGGCAGGGTGTGTAAGTGCTGCGAGGCATTGAGCTAACCTGTACTAATTGCCCGTGAGGCTTAACCATACAACACCCAAGGGGTTTTGTGGACTCAATAGAAATACCAAACGCTTGAATGAGTTTGAAGAGAATTTAACAGCTTTCCAGATTATTTTGCCTTCAGTTTTTAAAAAACTGAAAGTAAAAGCAAAATTTGCTTGGCGACCATAGCATTGTGGACCCACCTGATTCCATGCCGAACTCAGAAGTGAAACACAATAGCGCCGATGGTAGTGTGGGGCTTCCCCATGTGAGAGTAGGACATCGCCAGGCTTTAAATTAAATCTTTAGGTTGACCAACCTGGAGATATGGACGCTCACTTAGTGAGTTGACCACTGCGGAGTGGTAGTTCAGTTGGTTAGAATACCGGCCTGTCACGCCGGGGGTCGCGGGTTCGAGTCCCGTCCACTCCGCCACTTATTAGAAAAGCCCTGCTAGCAATAGCAGGGCTTTTTTACATTTGAAGAAAAGTGTTTTGCTGTTAGGTTGTATGAGTGTTGTTAAGGTACCGAGCCCCTGCACTTCACGCTATTCCTGCACATATTAGAAAGCCTAGTCTGACGACTAGGCTTTCGTCGTTTTTGATGTATGAACTTCGGACTTTTGCTACAGACCTCATTGCTACCTATTGAGGTGTCTCTATAGAAACCGACAGGCGCTGTTTGCTCTCAAATCTGACGAATGAAGGTGGCTCTTTCAACTTTTTCTGTTGCACCTTCTAAAGAGGGATTTAGCTATCTCGTAGATACAAAAACGCCTAGCGTTTGCTAGGCGTTGATAGATGGTTATTTTTAACATCGACTACAGTATTTGTTTAAGCACTCTATCGGCTTTCACGCGAGTGATCTTGCGAATCAACTTCTGAACTTCCGTCGGGTAGCTCTCTATCTTGTCTAACTGCTTATAAGTACAGATAAGCTGAGTGTGTTGAAGGATATTATCCACTTCAGCTTGGAATTTGTCTGTTAGGTGATGGTAGTTATCTTGGATAAAGATGCCGTTCTCTAGATCTAGCTTCCATGCTCGAGGGTTTAGGTTATTGCCTGTTAGTAGCATGTAGCGCTTATCGACCCAAATCCCCTTTAGGTGGAAGCTATTGGAATCGTGTTGCCAAAGTCGAATTGATAGATTACGGCTAGCTATATGAGCTTCATTCGCTTTAGCGAAACGACGTAAGTTCAATTCGTAAAGGTATGGTAAACCGCCAATCGTTTTAAACTCTTCTTCTGGCGAGATAAAGAAATCATTTGCTGTCTTATCGCCAACAACAATGCTGACCTTTACGCCTCGCTTAAGCGCTTTCTTCACTTCTTTAGCTAGGCTAGGTGGGAAGTTGAAGTAAGGTGTGCAGATAAAGATTTCATCTTTAGCTTGAGCGACGAGTTGATTAATTCCCTGATTCAGTCGGTTACGCCTCTTACCGATACCAACCAATGGTGTTACAGCAACTTGGTTTGCTGAAACCTCTTGACCATCGAATTGATACTGAGATCTTGCCAATGATGCACGAAACTGACGAATCGCTGGTTTCAGTTCTTTGGTCACAGGCTTGTTCTTATCAGCCAAGTCATAAACAGCGCTGTCAGCAACCATCTGTTCGTGTACGTAGGTAAACATCGAGTCCGCAAGAGTTGCGTTGTTTAAAACGTGGTAACGATCAAAGCGATAGCGGTTATGGTAATTTAGGTAGATATTGTTAAGGCTTGCACCGCTGTATATCACGCTGTCATCGACGATAAAGCCTTTTAAGTGCAATACGCCAAAGACTTCTTTACCGCGAACTGGAATGCCATAGACAGGCACAGCGTGCTGATATTTTTCTGCGAACTCTTTATACATGGCCGCATTGCCTTCAGAAGACTCTGCGCCAATCAATCCACGCTGCGCTCGGTGCCAGTCGACACAAACACTCACGTCTAATTCTGGATTCTTTTGCTTTGCTTCATATAAGGCAGTTAGGATCTCACGGCCAGCCTCATCATCTTCAAGATACAAAGCGACTAAACTAATACGAGTCGTTGCGCGAGATATCTCATCAAGTAGACGAGTTCGAAACTCTTGCGCTGATAGTAGTACTTCAAACTTGTCAGGATTCTGCGCTATGGTTGGCAACTGTATGAATGGATTCCTACTGGCAATCATATTGACTGTTTTACCTTAAAAATATGCAAAATTGCGAACCTTTAATTTTACCAAAGGGATAGCATCAAATACTAGATAATCGAGGCATTCTCTAACAATTTTGCTGAAAATGCATAGGAATGAGATCTTTTCCGCTATTCGAATAGCGCTCATATAAAACTCTTAAGCCATTGGGTAGCTGTTCTGGAGCGATCTGTACGAACTGATGTCGTGAGTAAAAGCTGGTGAGGTGAGCGTAGGCAAAGCAGTAGTCGTTTTCTGTCAATGTATGCTGAGCGCAATAATCCATAAGCTGAGAGCCTAATTGCTTACCACGATGTTGTTTTGATATAGCCATTCCAGTAAGCAAGCGAGCATTTGCTATCGTCCGAAAACGCACGACACCACAAAGCTCGTTATCCATCAGTAACGAATAGATAAGCTCACTCTTATTGGCTTTCCCTGTTGGATAATGTTCCTTGTAGAAACGTTTTACTAGGGGAACCTTTACTGGGTCTAATTGGGTAATGATGACATTGTTCATTCAGTCACTGCGCCACTGGTTTATCTGCTGTAGAATGGTTGCAGTGTAAGTTAATTGAATATCGTCATGCAATTCCATCTCAATGCTAGTTTAAAAAACGTTCATACTTTTTCCATCGATCAGACTTGTGATGCGTTGGTTGAAGTCTCGACTATCGAAGAACTGATTACGGTTTATCAAGACCCTAAGTGGTCAACTTTGCCAAAGTTAATATTGGGTAAGGGCAGTAATATGCTTTTTACTGAGCACTTTGCAGGTTTGATTATTGTGAACCAGTTAGCCGGGATTACGTTAACCGAGACAGATAGCCATCACCATCTACATGTTAATGGTGGTGAGGATTGGCCTAGTTTGGTTAAGTGGAGTGTCGATAAAGGGCTGGGTGGCCTAGAAAATCTAGCAATGATACCCGGTTGTTCAGGCTCTGCTCCGATTCAAAATATTGGTGCGTACGGCGTTGAACTGCAAGACATATGCGAGTACGTTGATATCCTATGTCTGGATACTTATACAGTTAAGCGATTAAGCAAGGAAGAGTGTCTCTTTGGTTACCGAGATTCTATTTTCAAACATGCTCTCTACGGTAAAGCGATTGTTGTTGCGATTGGTTTAACGTTGCCGAAAGAGTGGGAGCCATGCAATCACTATGGCCCGTTAAAAAGCCTAGCAGCCGATAGTCTCACTCCTCGTACTGTATTTGATGAAGTGTGTGCTATCCGTTCGAGTAAGCTGCCAGACCCTAGAATACAAGGGAATGCGGGCAGCTTCTTCAAAAACCCTGTGATCACCAAAGATCATTTTGATCGCCTGTTAGCTCTATATCCAAACATTGTCGGCTATGAGAGTAATGACATGATCAAAGTCGCTGCTGGCTGGCTGATTGATCAATGCCAGTTCAAGGGCGTGACAGAAGGTGGCGCTCAGGTTCACCCTAACCAAGCATTGGTTATCATCAATTCTGATGAGGCTTCTGCTGTGGATATCCTTAAGCTTGCAGAGCGAGTACGTCAGGCCGTTTTGAATAAATTCGATATTCGATTGGAACATGAAGTACGTTTTATGGGACGAGACCGAGAGACAAACCTAGATAAGGCTTTGGAGTCATTGGTATGAGAGAACACAGTACCAAGCTTGCACTATTGAGATGTCTTGCTGACGGTGAGTTTCATTCAGGTGAAGACCTAGGTGAAATGATTGGTGTATCACGAGCGGCTATCAGTAAGCACATTAAAGGTATTCAAGAGTGGGGTTTAGATATCTACCGAGTACAAGGCAAGGGTTACAAGCTAGCTAGCCGTTTAGATATGCTTGACCAAGAAAAATTGTCTGCAGTTAGTCGCGATGCTTCTCTTGAGCTGATTCCAATCATCGGTTCTACAAACCAACACCTATTAGAGCGTACTAACACCCTCGAATCGGGTTCTGTCTGTATTGCTGAATATCAAGCTGCGGGGCGTGGACGTCGCGGACGAGAGTGGGTATCGCCATTTGGTGCAAATCTCTACCTTTCAATGTATTGGAGACTCGACGCAGGGATGGCTGCTGCGATGGGCTTAAGCCTTGTGGTTGGAGTAGCCGTTGTAGAGGCTTTGGAAGAGATGGGCGTTGAAGGCATCAAGCTTAAGTGGCCGAATGACCTATACCACAATGACAAGAAGCTCGCGGGTATCTTGGTCGAGCTCTCTGGGCAATCGGGTGGCGCAGCTCATATTGTTATTGGTTTAGGGCTGAATCTATCTATGGATCCAACGACATCAGGTATTGGTCAACCGTGGACTTCTCTTAAAGAAGTGTGTGACGGAAAGGTGCCTGATCGTAACCAATTAGCGCAGGCTCTGATCAATGCTTGGGACAAGTCTCTTGTGGATTATGAACTGAAAGGAATGTCCAATTTTGTAGAGCGTTGGAATCGCTTAGATAATTTCTTAGGTCGCAATGTTAGGTTGATTATTGGACCTAGAGAAATTGAAGGTGTTGTTCAGGGCATCGATGAACAAGGTGCCGTGTTACTCAAAACAGAGAATGGCCTCGAGAGTTATATTGGTGGTGAAATATCGCTAAGAAAAGGCGATTAAGGCGTTACTATTTTCTGAGTAACACTTCTTCAACCATGTGATCGGCGCCTTTTCGCAAAATCAGGTGCGCTCTTTCTCTTGTCGGAAGGATATTTTGTTCAAGGTTCAAGCCATTGATTGAACTCCAGATACCTTCCGCTTTATCCAGTGCCGCTTGATTCGATAACTTAGTGTAATGACTAAAGTACGAGCCAGGTTTAGTAAACGCGCCATCGCGAAACTTCATAAAACGATTGATGTACCATTCTTTGATTTGCTGGCTGTTAGCATCAACATAGAGTGAGAAATCAAGGAAGTCTGAAATAAACACACGATGCGGTTCGTGTGGGTAGTTCATGCCACTCTGTAAGACATTAAGCCCTTCAATAATAAGTACATCGGGTAGGTCGACACACTTAACATCATCAGTAATGTTGTAAGTTAGGTGCGAGTATACCGGTGCGGTGACATTTCTTTTGCACGCTTTAACATCTGAGACAAAGTTCACAAGACGCTTGATGTCGTAAGACTCAGGGAAGCCTTTTTTACTCATCAACCCTTTCTCTTCCAACACTTCATTTGGGTATAAGAAACCGTCCGTTGTGACTAGCTCAACTTTTGGGTGGTTTTCCCAACGAGAGAGTAGGGCTTTAAGCAGTCGCGCAGTTGTACTTTTACCAACCGCAACACTACCTGCAATACCTATGATAAAAGGTGGCGCTTTCTCTTTCTTATCTAGGAACTCGTGAAGTACCGAGTTTCTGTTTTGTCTGGCTGCTACATAGAGATTCAACAGCCGAGAAAGTGGTAGATAGATCTCCACAGCCTCTTCCATTGTGAGTTTTTCATTGATGCCTTGAAGCTCTTTTAAGTCGCTTTCAGAAAGTGTCATCGGAACTAAATTCCTTAGCTCAGACCAGCGTTCGCGGTCAAATGACATAAATGGGCTCATACAAAACTCTATAGTGGATAACAAAACAAGTGCATGGAAAATACATCAAGCGATAGATAAATAAAATATCTTCCTGTGCTAGATGCGTGTTAAAGATGGAAACCTTGAGCTAAATTGGCGTATGTAGGAGTTTGGTAAGAGAATTTTGCACTTTTTTTCAATTTACTATTGCAAGGTGGAAAATCATTCAATAAAATGCGCCCCACTTGTGCCGACTTAGCTCAGTAGGTAGAGCAACTGACTTGTAATCAGTAGGTCACCAGTTCGATTCCGGTAGTCGGCACCACTTTCTCCCTTACTCTAAGGCAAGCGAGAGAAAGCTCAAAATTTGGAGAGGTTCCCGAGTGGCCAAAGGGAGCAGACTGTAAATCTGTTGGCACTGCCTTCGATGGTTCGAATCCGTCCCTCTCCACCATATTCTAAAGGTTAAATAGCTCAAACAGAGTTACGTGTTGCGTGCATCGTATAATGGCTATTACCTCAGCCTTCCAAGCTGATGATGCGGGTTCGATTCCCGCTGCACGCTCCAACTCATTTTGTGTGCTGATATAGCTCAGTCGGTAGAGCGCACCCTTGGTAAGGGTGAGGTCCCCAGTTCGACTCTGGGTATTAGCACCAGTCTAAAGCTTCTTCTCCTTTAATAAAGAAAACCATTTTTTTGGTTGCGTGGTCTTATTTTAAGCCACCTAATCCGTACCTAGAGGGACACCCCATGTCTAAAGAAAAATTTGAACGTACGAAACCGCACGTAAACGTTGGTACTATCGGCCACGTTGACCACGGTAAAACAACTCTAACTGCTGCTATCTGTACTACACTTGCAAAAGTGTACGGCGGTGTTGCTAAAGATTTCGCATCTATCGATAACGCTCCAGAAGAGCGCGAGCGCGGTATCACAATCGCAACTTCTCACGTTGAGTACGATACTCCAGCACGTCACTACGCACACGTAGACTGTCCAGGACACGCGGATTATGTTAAAAACATGATCACTGGTGCTGCACAAATGGACGGCGGTATCCTAGTTGTTGCTGCGACTGACGGCCCTATGCCTCAAACTCGTGAGCACATCCTACTTGGTCGTCAAGTTGGTATCCCTTACATCATCGTATTCATGAACAAATGTGACATGGTTGATGACGAAGAGCTACTTGAGCTAGTTGAGATGGAAGTTCGTGAACTTCTTTCTGAATACGACTTCCCAGGTGATGACCTACCAGTTATCCAAGGTTCTGCACTTGGCGCACTAAACGGCGAGAAGCAGTGGGAAGACAAGATCGTTGAGCTTGCAGAAGCACTAGATTCTTACATTCCTGAGCCAGAGCGTGCAGTTGACCAACCGTTCCTACTACCAATTGAAGATGTATTCTCAATCCAAGGTCGTGGTACTGTTGTAACTGGTCGTATCGAGCGCGGTATCCTACGAGTAGGTGACGAAGTAGAAATCGTTGGTATCAAAGAGACTACTCTTACTACTTGTACTGGTGTTGAAATGTTCCGTAAACTGCTTGACGAAGGTCGTGCAGGTGAGAACGTTGGTGCACTTCTACGTGGTACTAAGCGTGATGACGTTGAACGTGGTCAAGTACTTTCTGCGAAAGGTTCTATCAACCCACACACTAAGTTTGAGTCTGAAGTATACGTACTTTCTAAAGACGAAGGCGGCCGTCACACTCCTTTCTTCAAAGGTTACCGTCCACAGTTCTACTTCCGTACAACTGACGTAACAGGCGACATCACTCTACCAGAAGGCGTAGAAATGGTAATGCCAGGTGACAACGTTCAAATGACTGTTGAGCTAATCGCTCCAATCGCAATGGACGAAGGTCTACGTTTCGCAATCCGCGAAGGTGGCCGTACAGTTGGTGCTGGTGTTGTAGCTAAAATCTTTGCATAAGATTTGACGAACCACTAGTAAAAAGGGCATCATTTGATGCCCTTTTTCTGCGCTAAAAAAAGAGTTGGATGTTTTGACATCGATTTTTGCTCTTAGCAAAGAATTAAACGGTCTTTTTGACTAAAATGACTGTTAGATGTGTTGTTTTGCAACGCAAAGGAATGTGCCCTGCAACAGCGGGGTTATTGTCGTCTATATTTAAGACTTATCACAGGTTGGTTTTATGAAAGCAAACGCTGAAACTCCTGATAGCTCAGGTGCAGCAGATACAATGAAGTGGATTGTCGCTTTTGTTCTGTTGGCTGCTGCTGTTGTGGGTAATTACCTGTATGGTGAATTGTCTGTTGTAATTCGCGCTGCAGGTGTAGTTGTGCTGATTGCTGCCGCACTAGGCGTTGCAGCAACAACAACTAAAGGTAAAGCTGCGATCGATTTTGCAAAAGAATCTCGTATGGAGATTCGTAAAGTTGTTTGGCCTACTCGCCAAGAAACTATGCAAACTACATTGATCGTTTTAGCTGTATGTATTGTTATGTCTCTAGTGCTTTGGGGAATTGACGGCATTATGGTCCGTCTAGTTTCTCTAGCAACTGGGGTGTAGAGGGTTCTGATTCATGAGTGAAGCTCCAAAAAAACGTTGGTATGTAGTTCAAGCCTTTTCTGGCTTTGAAGGTCGTGTTGCACAGTCGCTACGCGAGCATATTAAAATGCACAACATGGAAGAACTATTTGGCGATGTGCTAGTACCTACTGAAGAAGTAGTGGAAATGCGTGCTGGCCAACGTCGTAAAAGTGAACGTAAATTCTTCCCTGGCTACGTATTAGTTCAAATGATCATGAATGATGAATCATGGCACTTAGTACGCAGCATTCCGCGTGTTATGGGCTTCATTGGTGGTACCTCTGATCGTCCTGCACCAATCACTGATAAAGAAGCTGATGCTATCTTGAACCGTCTAGAGAAAGCGAGCGAGTCTCCACGTCCTAAGACAATGTTCGAAGCGGGTGAAGTGGTTCGTGTGAACGATGGTCCATTTGCTGACTTCAACGGTACTGTTGAAGAAGTAGATTACGAGAAAAGCCGCATTAAGGTATCTGTATCGATCTTTGGTCGTGCAACACCAGTTGAGCTTGAATTTGGTCAGGTTGAAAAACTGGACTAAAACTCTGACCTTTGAGCAAGCTGTGGATAAATACTTCATAAGTTGTTCAAAATAAAAGAGTATAAAAAATCACCTTTTTAGGGTTGTTAAAGGCGCGAATTATGATTATAATTTCGCGCCTTTTTGCTTCTTCGGAAGTAAAAAAGAGTTAATTGAATTTATGGGGAGCTCGCCTTACGGCTAGCGCATGTACCCAAAATATTAGGAAATATCATGGCTAAGAAAGTTGAAGCTTATATCAAACTGCAAGTTGCAGCTGGTATGGCAAACCCAAGTCCACCGGTTGGTCCTGCTCTAGGTCAACACGGCGTGAACATCATGGAATTCTGTAAAGCGTTCAACGCAAAAACAGAGTCTGTTGAGAAAGGTCTACCTACTCCAGTAGTTATTACTGTTTACAACGACCGTTCTTTCACGTTCGTAACTAAGACTCCACCTGCTGCTGTTCTTCTTAAGAAAGCTGCTGGCGTTAAGTCTGGTTCAGGTCGTCCAAACACTGAGAAAGTTGGTACTGTAACTGACGCTCAAGTACAGGAAATCGCAGAAACTAAAGCTGCTGATATGACTGGTGCTGACATCGAAGCAATGAAGCGTTCTATTGCTGGTACTGCTCGTTCAATGGGCCTAGTGGTAGAGGGATAAGATCATGGCTAAACTTACTAAGCGTATGCGCGTAATCCGCGACAAAGTTGACGCGACTAAAGAATACGAAATCAACGAAGCTGTTGCTCTTCTTAAAGAACTAGCGACTGCTAAATTCGTTGAGTCTGTAGATGTTGCTGTTAACCTAGGCATCGATGCTCGTAAATCTGACCAAAACGTTCGTGGCGCAACTGTGCTACCTCACGGTACTGGCCGTGACATCCGTGTTGCTGTGTTCACTCAAGGTGCAAACGCAGAAGCAGCTAAAGCAGCTGGCGCAGATATCGTTGGTATGGAAGATCTTGCTGAGCAAGTGAAAAAAGGCGAAATGAACTTCGACGTTGTTGTTGCTTCTCCAGATGCAATGCGTGTTGTTGGTCAACTAGGTACAATCCTAGGTCCACGCGGCCTTATGCCAAACCCTAAAGTTGGTACTGTAACTCCTAACGTTGCTGAAGCGGTTAAGAACGCTAAAGCTGGTCAGGTTCGTTACCGTAACGACAAGAACGGCATCATCCACACTACTATCGGTAAAGCATCTTTCGAAGCTAACCAGCTTCAAGAGAACCTAGAAGCTCTTCTAGTTGCTCTTAAGAAAGCTAAGCCTTCTTCAGCTAAGGGTACTTACCTGAAGAAAGTAAGCATCTCTACTACGATGGGTGCTGGTGTTGCTGTTGATCAAGCTAGTCTTGACACTCAAGCAAACTAATTTGCTTAGGCGCAGATTTAGTGTATACTTCTGCGCCTAATATTTGTGGTTGGGTGGTTTTGAAGCAATTTGAAATCATCTATCCCAAGACCGTAGGCGCTGTCGATTTTCATTAGATTATTGATAGCTTAATAAAACCTACGTAGGCGATGTTGTGGTTTGAAGTGAATTTATTCATTTTTAAATAACATCGTAAACGCTCATTACATTTTGTATTGAGTGCTGTAATCACAACCAGAGGTTAATCCAAATGGCTTTAAATCTTCAAGACAAAAAAGCAATTGTTGCTGAAGTCAACGAAGCTGCCAGTGGTGCACTTTCTGCAGTTGTAGCTGATTCTCGTGGCGTTGAAGTTGGCGCAATGACTTCTCTACGTAAACAAGCTCGCGAAGCGGGTGTTTACATGAAAGTTGTTCGTAACACACTAGCACGCCGTGCGGTTCAGGGTACAGACTACGAGTGTCTAGTAGACACTTTCACTGGTCCAACTCTGATCGCATTCTCTAATGAGCACCCAGGTGCTGCAGCGCGTCTTTTCAAAGACTTCGCTAAAGAGAATAAAGATTTCGAGATCAAAGCTGCTGCATTTGAAGGCGCAGTTACTGATGCTGAAGTACTAGCGACACTACCAACTTACGACGAAGCTATCGCACGCCTAATGATGTGCATGAAAGAAGCTTCTGCTGGCAAGCTGGTTCGTACTATCGCTGCTGTTCGCGACCAAAAAGAAGAAGCTGCGGCATAAGCCTTGCTTTTCACTGGTTGCTATTTAAACTTATTGTTGACTTAAAAGAGAATTGTTATGTCTATTACTAACGAGCAAATCCTAGACGCAGTTGCAGAAATGTCTGTAATGCAAGTTGTTGAGCTTATCGAAGCTATGGAAGAGAAATTCGGCGTTACTGCAGCTGCTGCTGTTGTAGCTGGCGGCGCAGCTGGCGGTGACGCTGCTGCTGAGCAAACTGAATTCGACGTTATCCTAACTGCTGCTGGCGCTAACAAAGTACAAGTTATCAAAGCTGTACGTGGCGCAACTGGCCTAGGTCTTAAAGAAGCTAAAGGTCTTGTAGACTCAGCTCCTGCAGCGCTTAAAGAAGGCGTTGACAAAGCTGAAGCTGAAGCTCTTAAAGCACAGCTAGAAGAAGCTGGCGCTTCTGTTGAAATCAAGTAATTATTACTTAATTTCATAGCCGCAAGGCTAATGGCTGGTGGTTTATTAACCACCGGCCTTTTTGCGCTGTAGGGCTATGACGAAATTTCCGCTGTTTAACCGTCATAATCCGAGCAAAAAAACAGTCATTTTTTCGAAATGATTGTTCACTACCACTAAACAGCTGTTTGTCACCACCCCCTCTGAAGAGTGTTTTGGGTGGTTTGGGTCACTTATCAGCGAGCTGAGGAACCCCATGGTTTACTCTTATACCGAGAAAAAGCGCATCCGTAAGGATTTTGGTACTCGTCCACAAGTTTTGGACATTCCATACCTGTTATCGATCCAGCTTGATTCTTTCGACAAATTCATCGAACAGGATCCAGAAGGTCAATACGGTCTTGAAGCTGCTTTCCGTTCTGTATTTCCAATTCAGAGCTACAACGGCAATTCTGAGCTGCAATACGTTAGCTACCGTCTTGGTGAGCCAGTTTTTGACGTTAAAGAATGTCAAATCCGCGGTGTTACTTACTCAAAGCCACTACGCGTAAAACTACGTCTAGTTATCTTTGATCGAGATGCACCAGCAGGTACTGTAAAAGACATTAAAGAACAAGAAGTCTACATGGGCGAAATTCCGCTTATGACAGACAATGGTACTTTCGTAATTAATGGTACCGAGAGGGTTATCGTATCCCAGCTGCACCGAAGCCCAGGCGTGTTCTTCGACAGTGATAAGGGTAAGACCCACTCATCAGGTAAAGTTCTTTATAACGCACGTGTAATTCCTTACCGTGGCTCATGGTTAGACTTTGAGTTCGATCCTAAGGATAACTTATTCGTACGTATCGACCGTCGTCGTAAGCTACCAGCATCGATTATTCTTCGTGCACTTGGTAAATCGACTGAAGAGATCCTTGATCTGTTCTTCGACAAAGTGAACTTCGAAGTTAAAGACCAAACTCTTCTTATGGAGTTGGTTCCTGATCGTCTACGTGGTGAAACTGCGTCATTCGACATCGAAGCAAACGGCAAAACTTACGTTGAGACTGGTCGTCGTGTTACTGCTCGCCATATCCGTCAACTTGAAAAAGATGGCGTTGAGCACATCGAAGTACCAGTAGAGTACATCGTTGGTAAAGTTGCATCTAAAGATTACATCAATGAAGCAACTGGCGAGATCATCGTTGGCGCGAACCAAGAGATTAGCCTAGAAGCACTTGCTAACCTGTCTCAAGCAGGCCACAAGGCTCTACAAACTCTGTTCACGAATGACCTAGATCACGGTCCATTCATGTCAGACACTCTACGTGCAGATAGCACAGTAGATCGCATCTCTGCATTGGTAGAAATCTACCGCATGATGCGTCCTGGCGAGCCACCAACGAAAGAAGCTGCAGAGTCTCTATTCGAAAGCCTATTCTTCTCTGAAGAACGTTACGACCTATCAACTGTAGGTCGTATGAAGTTCAACAGCTCTATCGAGCGTGAAGAAGAAGAAGAGCGCGGTACTCTGGATGAATCAGACATCATCGAAGTGATGAAGAAACTGATTGGTATCCGTAACGGTATTGGTGAAGTGGACGATATCGACCACCTTGGCAACCGTCGTATCCGTTCTGTAGGTGAAATGGCAGAAAACCAATTCCGTGTTGGTCTAGTTCGTGTAGAACGTGCCGTTAAAGAACGCCTAAGCCTTGGTGACCTTGATGCAATCATGCCTCAAGATCTTATCAACGCTAAGCCGATCTCTGCTGCAGTTAAAGAATTCTTTGGCTCTTCACAGCTTTCACAGTTCATGGACCAAAACAACCCATTGTCAGAAGTTACGCACAAACGTCGTATCTCTGCTTTAGGTCCTGGTGGTCTTACTCGTGAGCGCGCAGGCTTCGAAGTACGTGACGTTCACGTAACTCACTACGGTCGTCTATGTCCGATCGAAACGCCTGAAGGTCCAAACATCGGTCTAATTAACTCGCTATCTGCGTTTGCACGTTGTAACGATTACGGTTTCCTAGAAACTCCGTACCGTCGTGTAGTTGATGGTGTAGTAACAGAAGAAGTTGATTACCTGTCTGCAATCCAGGAAGGTCAATTCGTAATCGCGCAAGCAAACACCATTCTTACTGAAGAAGGTACGTTTGCAGATGAGCTAATCACAGCTCGTCAAAAAGGTGAATCTGGTCTTCACCCACGCGATCACGTTGACTACATGGACGTTGCGACAAACCAAGTTGTATCTATCGCTGCTTCGCTTATCCCGTTCCTAGAACACGATGATGCGAACCGTGCATTGATGGGTGCCAACATGCAACGTCAAGCTGTACCAACACTTAAGGCTGATAAGCCTCTAGTAGGTACGGGTATCGAACGTAACATCGCAGTTGACTCTGGTGTTACAGCAGTTGCTAAACGTGGTGGTCAAGTTCAGTCTGTAGACGCTTCTCGTATCGTAGTTAAGGTTAACGAAGATGAATTGGTACCTGGCGAAGCTGGTATCGATATCTACAACCTAACTAAGTACACGCGTTCGAACCAAAACACATGTATTAACCAACGTCCAACTGTACTTCCAGGTGAACCAGTTGCACGCGGCGATGTTCTTGCTGATGGTCCTTCAACAGACCTCGGTGAACTTGCTCTTGGCCAAAACATGCGTATCGCATTCATGCCTTGGAACGGTTACAACTTCGAAGACTCGATCTTAGTATCTGAGCGCGTAGTTCAAGAAGACCGTTTCACGACAATCCACATCCAAGAACTATCTTGTGTGGCTCGTGATACTAAGCTGGGTTCTGAAGAGATCACAGCTGATATTCCAAACGTAGGTGAGTCTGCTCTGTCTAAACTAGACGAGTCAGGTATCGTTTACATTGGTGCTGAAGTTAAGGGTGGCGACATCCTAGTTGGTAAAGTAACCCCTAAAGGTGAAACTCAACTGACTCCTGAAGAGAAGCTACTACGTGCTATCTTCGGTGAGAAAGCATCTGATGTTAAAGATACTTCTCTACGTGTACCAAACTCTGTTTCGGGTACTATCATCGATGTACAAGTCTTCACTCGCGATGGCGTAGAGAAAGACAAGCGTGCACTTGAAATCGAACAGATGCAGCTTAAAGAAGCTAAGAAAGACCTAACTGAAGAGTTCCAAATTCTTGAGGGTGGCCTTCTTAACCGTGTTAAAGCTGTACTTCTGTCTGGTGGTTACTCTGAAGCTAAGCTTGATACTATCGGTCGTAAGCAATGGCTAGAGCAAGTTCTAGAAGACGATGCGCTACAAACACAGCTTGAGCAACTTGCTGAGCAGTGGGATGAGCTAAAAGCAGACTTCGATAAGAAGTTTGAAACTAAGCGTCGTAAAATCACTCAAGGTGATGATCTAGCGCCTGGCGTTCTTAAGATTGTTAAAGTTTACCTAGCGGTTAAACGTCGTATCCAGCCTGGTGATAAGATGGCCGGTCGTCACGGTAACAAAGGTGTAATCTCTAAGATTAACCCTGTTGAAGACATGCCATACGATGAGAAAGGTCAGCCTGTAGACATCGTACTTAACCCGCTGGGTGTACCATCGCGTATGAACATCGGTCAGATCCTAGAAGTTCACTTAGGTTTGGCTGCGAAAGGTATCGGTGACAAGATCAACCAAATGGTTAAGGAACAACAAGAACTGCATAAGTTCCGTGAGTTCCTACAGAAGGTTTACGATCTTGGTGATACTCGTCAGAAAGTTGATATTGCTGAACTGTCTGATGATCAAGTTCGTACACTGATCAAGAACCTACGTGGCGGTCTACCGATTGCTACTCCTGTGTTCGACGGTGCTTCTGAGTCTCTAATCAAAGAACTACTTAAACTGGGTGATCTGCCAGAATCTGGTCAGCTTAAACTGTTTGATGGTCGTACTGGTGATTCGTTTGAGCGTCCTGTAACTGTTGGTTACATGTACATGCTGAAACTGAACCACTTGGTTGATGACAAGATGCACGCTCGTTCAACTGGTTCTTACAGCCTAGTAACTCAGCAACCACTTGGTGGTAAAGCTCAGTTCGGTGGTCAGCGTTTCGGTGAGATGGAAGTATGGGCACTAGAAGCATACGGTGCTGCATATACTCTACAAGAAATGCTAACAGTTAAGTCGGATGACGTTAACGGCCGTACTAAGATGTATAAGAACATCGTAGACGGTAACCATAGCATGGAACCTGGTATGCCTGAGTCGTTCAACGTACTGTTGAAAGAGATTCGCTCGCTAGGTATCAACATCGAGCTAGAAGACGAAGAGTAATCCCTCCTCTTTTTTAAAAGAAGATAGGATTATTTGGTAAAAGGGAGCTTGCTACAGCAGTGAGCTCCTTTAACTCCTTACAGGAGCTGAATGTGAAAGACTTATTAAACTTTCTAAAAGCACAGCATAAGACCGAAGAATTTGATGCAATCAAAATCGGTCTATCTTCACCAGACATGATCCGTTCATGGTCTTTTGGTGAAGTTAAAAAGCCGGAAACAATTAACTATCGTACGTTCAAACCTGAACGAGATGGTCTGTTCTGTGCACGTATTTTTGGTCCAGTTAAAGACTACGAATGTCTTTGTGGCAAATACAAGCGCCTGAAGCACCGTGGTGTTATCTGTGAGAAGTGTGGCGTTGAAGTTACACAAACTAAAGTTCGTCGTGACCGCATGGGCCACATCGAGCTAGCTTCACCAGTTGCTCACATCTGGTTCCTAAAATCACTACCGTCTCGTATCGGTCTACTAATGGATATCCCTCTACGTGATATCGAACGTGTTCTTTACTTCGAGATGTACGTAGTAACTGAACCAGGTATGACTGATCTAGAAAAATCTCAGATGCTTACTGAAGAAGAGTATCTGGATCGTCTAGAAGAGTGGGGTGACGAATTCACTGCTAAGATGGGTGCTGAAGCGATCAAAGATCTGCTTGCAACAATGGACCTTCATCAAGAAGTGGAAGAAATGCGCGAAGAGTTAGAAACAACTAACTCAGAAACTAAGCGTAAAAAAGTTACTAAGCGCCTGAAGCTAGTTGAAGCGTTCATTGCATCGGGTAACGATCCGCAATGGATGATTCTGACTGTACTTCCGGTTCTGCCGCCAGATCTACGTCCTCTAGTACCACTAGATGGCGGTCGTTTTGCGACTTCAGATCTGAACGACCTTTACCGTCGTGTGATCAACCGTAACAACCGTTTGAAGCGTCTTCTAGAGCTAGCTGCTCCGGACATCATCGTACGTAACGAAAAACGTATGCTGCAAGAGTCTGTTGATGCACTTCTAGATAACGGTCGTCGTGGTCGTGCTATCACTGGTTCGAACAAGCGTCCTCTGAAATCTCTTGCTGATATGATCAAGGGTAAACAGGGTCGTTTCCGTCAGAACCTTCTAGGTAAACGTGTAGACTACTCTGGCCGTTCTGTAATCACAGTAGGTCCATACCTTCGTCTACATCAGTGTGGTCTTCCTAAGAAGATGGCACTTGAGCTATTTAAGCCGTTCATCTACAGCAAGCTAGAAACTCGTGGCATGGCTACGACAATCAAAGCTGCTAAGAAGATGGTAGAGCGCGAAGAAGCTATCGTTTGGGATATCCTAGACGAAGTAATCCGCGAACACCCAGTACTGCTTAACCGTGCACCTACACTTCACCGTCTAGGTATCCAAGCGTTTGAACCAGTACTAATCGAAGGTAAAGCGATTCAGCTTCACCCACTAGTGTGTGCGGCATACAACGCCGACTTCGATGGTGACCAAATGGCGGTACACGTGCCTCTAACTCTAGAAGCACAGCTTGAAGCACGTACACTGATGATGTCGACGAATAACATTCTGTCGCCAGCGTCAGGTGATCCGATCATCGTACCTTCTCAGGACGTTGTATTGGGTCTTTACTACATGACACGTGACAAGATCAACGTGAAAGGCGAAGGTATGTACCTTGCTGGCCCTGCTGAGGCTGAAAAGGCATACCGTACTAAGACTGCTGAGTTACACGCTCGCGTTAAAGTACGTATCACCGAGACTGTAGTAGACGAAGATGGTAACAGCACTACTGAAACGAAGATGGTTGATACAACTGTCGGCCGTGCAATGCTATGGCAAATCGTTCCAGCTGGTCTACCGTACAGCATCGTTAACCAAAAGTTAGGTAAGAAGCAGATCTCTACTCTTCTTAACGAGTGTTACCGTAAGCTTGGTCTAAAAGATACAGTAGTATTTGCTGACCAAATCATGTACGCAGGTTTTGCATACGCTGCACTTTCTGGTGTTTCTGTAGGTATCGACGATATGGTTGTACCTCAAGCGAAATACGATGAAATTGAATCTGCTGAAGAAGAAGTTCGCGAAATCCAAGAGCAATTCCAATCTGGTCTTGTTACTGCGGGTGAGCGTTACAACAAAGTTATCGATATCTGGGCATCTACGAATGACCGCGTTGCGAAAGCAATGATGGATAACCTATCTTCTGAAACAGTTATCAACCGTGACGGCGAAGAAGAACAGCAAGAATCGTTCAACAGCATCTACATGATGGCCGACTCGGGCGCACGTGGTTCTGCAGCTCAGATTCGTCAGCTAGCAGGTATGCGTGGTCTGATGGCGCGTCCAGATGGTTCAATCATCGAAACGCCGATCACAGCGAACTTTAAAGAAGGCCTAAACGTCCTTCAGTACTTTATCTCAACGCACGGTGCTCGTAAGGGTCTTGCGGATACAGCACTGAAAACAGCAAACTCGGGTTACCTAACTCGTCGTCTAGTAGACGTTGCTCAAGACGTTGTAGTACACGAACATGACTGTGGCACGCATGAAGGTATCGACATGATGCCTCACATCGAAGGTGGTGACGTTAAAGTTGCACTTTCTGAGCTTGCTCTAGGTCGTGTAGTAGCTGAAGACGTTCTTAAGCCTGGTACTGAAGATGTACTGATTCCACGTAATACTCTGATTGATGAGAAGTGGTGTCAAATCATGGAAGACAACTCAGTAGATAGCATGAAAGTGCGCTCTGTTGTTACCTGTGATGCAGACTTCGGTTGTTGTGCGCAGTGTTACGGTCGTGACCTAGCACGTGGTCACCTAGTGAACCAAGGTGAAGCAGTTGGTGTTATCGCTGCACAATCTATCGGTGAACCGGGTACACAGCTAACGATGCGTACGTTCCACATCGGTGGTGCGGCATCTACTGCAGCAGCAGAGAACAGCATCCAAGCTAAGACAACTGGTACTGTGAAACTTCACAATGCTAAGTTCGTAGTTAACAAAGATAAGAAACTGGTTATCACTTCTCGTGCATCTGAGATGACGATTATTGATGAATTCGGCCGTACTAAAGAGAAGCACAAACTTCCTTACGGCTCGATGCTAACCAAAGGCGACAACGCAGCAGTTACTACTGGTGAAGTTGTAGCTAACTGGGAAGCGCATACCATGCCAATCATCACTGAAGTGGCAGGTCGTATCCAATTCGTAGATATGATCGATGGTATTACAGTTTCTCGTCAAACTGACGATCTAACGGGTCTTTCTTCAAGTGAAGTTACAGACGCAGCAGCTCGCCCAGCAGCAGGTAAAGATATGCGTCCAGCTATCAAACTTGTTGATGAGCAAGGTAACGACGTAATGATCCCTGGTACTGATATGCCAGCTCACTACTTCCTACCTGGCAAAGCGATTGTAAACATTGAAGATGGCGCTGAAGTTGGCATTGGTGACACACTATCTCGTATCCCTCAAAAATCGAGCGGAAACAAAGATATCACCGGTGGTCTACCACGCGTAGCTGACCTATTCGAAGCTCGTAAGCCTAAAGAGCCTGCGATCCTTGCTGAGCACACAGGTACTGTGTCTTTCGGTAAAGAAACGAAAGGTAAGCGTCGTCTAGTAATCACTCGTGAAGGCGGTGACGCTTACGAAGAGATGATTCCTAAGCATCGTCAATTGAACGTGTTCGAAGGTGAGAAGATTGAACGTGGTGATGTAATCGCCGACGGTCCTGAAACTCCACACGATATCCTGCGTCTACGTGGTATCCACGCAGTAACTCAGTACATCGCGAACGAAGTTCAAGAAGTTTACCGCTTACAAGGCGTAAAGATTAACGATAAGCACATCGAGACTATCGTTCGTCAAATGCTACGTAAGTGTACAATCACTCATTCTGGTGACTCTCCGTTCCTACCTGGCGAACAAGTTGAGTACCACAATGTTAAGATTGCTAACCGTAAGCTAGAAGCTGAAGGTAAAGAACTAGTACGTTTCGAACGTGATCTACTAGGTATTACTAAAGCATCTCTTGCAACTGAGTCATTCATCTCAGCTGCATCGTTCCAAGAAACGACTCGCGTACTAACAGAAGCTGCGGTTTCTGGTAAGCGTGATGACCTTCGCGGTCTGAAAGAGAACGTAATTGTTGGTCGTCTGATCCCAGCTGGTACTGGTTTCGCATACCACCAAGAGCGTCAAAAGCAACGTGAAGAAGAGCAAGAAGGTCCTTCAGCTGAACAAGCTACTGACAACCTAGCAGCACTTCTAAACGCTGGTTTCTCTTCAGAAGAGTAAGCTCTACGAGTAGTCTCTAAGAGATAAGAAAAAGGCACCTTTGGGTGCCTTTTTTGTATCTGGCGTATTGGTGTTTAACGAGGGCCTATAGATTAGAATTTGATAGGTTTGCTTGATTGCTTGATTGCTTGGCTGGTGGACTTAGTCACGAGTACTTTTTCGAAGGTAGTTTTGAGTGTTTGCAGCAAGAGCATGAGGGTGAAACTGGTGACAAGTGTTAAGTCTGGTTATCGCAAAACATCAGAGTAGGGACGAACCAATAACCTCTGGTAGAAGAGTTGGATGTTTTAGGTAACGATACAGACAAAACAAAAAGCTTGCACAGAGGCAAGCTTAGAAGATGTTAAGCCATTACGCTCCTGGTGGGACCGCTAGGCTGTCGGCAATTTGTTGTATCAGTTGGTCTTCAACCGCAAATCTCGCCTCAAGAATCTCACCAACGAGTGATAGCTCACTATCAAAGCTTTCTAATGTATCGGTCGCTTCAATGGCAGCGTATTTATCGGTGAAGTTGAGCAGTGGATCTGTGGTAAGAACGATATGACCATAAGATTGGTTGATTTCGTCTGTTGCTTTGAAGCCAGTAGACTGCCATTTATCCATCACCATGTCATAGATTTTGAAATGACCTTCAGAGATGTAATCAACAAGGTGTTGGCTGAATTTTTGGAGCTCTTCTGGAGAAGGCAGTTCGGTGATTGCAGTTGCTTTCGACGATGAAGGCTGCAGCGCGGCAAGCTTACAATACTCAACGATTAGAGACTGTCGAGTTTCGAGCCAATGATCGATGACCTCATTAGAGCCACCCCATTGTTCTTGTATTTGTTTGAATTTATTTAGCATGACCATGTCCTCATGATCTGATCACAACCTTGTGATCAAGTAATTGCCTAAGCAGGGTCCGTTTTATTGGTAGCTACTAAAAGTAATAGCTTGAAATATTCTCTGCTACAACTCTAGTATGAAATTAGATTGCCAGTAAAATGAACGAACTGCAAGCAATGAGGCATAGGGATGTTAAAAAAAAGTGATAAAAAAATGACAGAGCAAGCTTATTGGTGCGTCGTTTCTGGTAGTGATATTTGGGTTAATAATGATCAGTTTCCGTTTGGCTCTGCTGAAGAGCTAGGGCTGAGTATTGAGCATGCAATCTGTATTGGTCAACATCAAGGTCGCAAGGTGTATTGGCTCAACGATTGTGATGTGGAGAATAAGTTGAGCATGGTCAGCCTAAGAGAGTTGCTGCACTGGCCTGAAGCGAGTTTCTTGACTGCAAGCAAAGCCATCCAATATGGGCATATGACTCAAAGTATGCGCTTTTGCCCTCAATGTGGCGGCCGTAATCACCTCAATCATAACCAGGTGGCGATGCAGTGTGGAGATTGCCGCACGCTTCATTATCCTCGTATCTTCCCGTGCATCATTGTCGCTGTACGAAACCACAACAAGATATTGCTTGCGCAGCACCCAAGACATAAAACAGGCATGTATACCGTGATAGCGGGCTTCCTAGAGGTTGGAGAGACTCTAGAGCAGTGTGTGGCAAGGGAAGTCAAAGAAGAAACGGGTATCGATGTCGGTAATATTCGTTACTTTGGCAGCCAACCATGGGCGTTTCCATCGAGTATGATGATGGGCTTTCTCGCAGATTATGCGGGTGGCACGCTTAAGCCAGACTACAGTGAGCTTTCGGATGCTCAATGGTTTGACGTAACAAGTCTGCCTGATGTTGCTCCTGTTGGAACTATTGCGAGACAGTTGATTGAGAAAACAGTTAATGACGTGGTAAAAGTTGGTGTTACGGAGCAGATGCTAGAGCGCTAATTTACCTGTGATAGTATTTGGGCTATGGGTGGTCAAAAGCTAAAAAAAACCCTCCACAAGTGGAGGGGGTAAGTAAGATGTCGTTATGAGATGCTGAGTAGTGACTACTCAGATGTTATAATTGTAATTTTCGCTAGCGAACAAATTTTTAACATGCTCCCGTAATTGGGTGCAAATTAAGCATTGATTTAAAAGTTAATAACTTGATCTAGGTTGCAAAGCACACAGCTTTTACCCTTCAATCAGTGTTAGAATACTTGCCATCAAAACTAGACAAGATTGAATTGGAATTTAACGGAATGACCGAATTAAAAAACGATCGCTATTTACGCGCACTTTTAAAACAGCCTGTTGATTACACACCGGTATGGATGATGCGCCAAGCTGGCCGATATCTTCCTGAGTACAAAGCAACGCGCGCTGAAGCGGGCGATTTCATGTCTTTGTGCAAAAACGCGGAACTGGCATCAGAAGTAACACTTCAACCTTTACGTCGTTTCCCGCTTGATGCGGCAATCTTGTTCTCAGACATCCTAACTATCCCTGATGCAATGGGCTTAGGTTTGTACTTTGAAACAGGTGAAGGTCCTAAGTTTGAGCGTCCTATCACGTGTAAAGCTGACGTAGAGAAGATTGGCTTACCCGATCCAGAAGGTGAGCTTCAATACGTAATGAATGCCGTTCGTCAGATCCGTAAAGACCTGAAAGGCGAAGTGCCGCTGATTGGTTTCTCTGGTAGCCCATGGACTCTAGCGACATACATGGTTGAAGGTGGGAGCTCTAAAGCATTCACTAAGATCAAAAAGATGATGTACGCAGAACCACAAACACTGCACCTGCTTCTAGACAAGCTGGCTGACAGTGTTATCGAATACCTGAACGCGCAAATTAAAGCGGGTGCTCAATCAGTAATGGTATTTGATACATGGGGTGGTGTACTGACTCCTCGTGACTACAACCTATTCTCACTGCAATACATGCACAAAATCGTTGATGGCTTAATCCGTGAAAACGAAGGTCGTCGTGTACCGGTTACTTTGTTCACTAAGAACGGTGGCATGTGGCTTGAGTCTATCGCAGCAACAGGTTGTGATGCGGTTGGTCTAGACTGGACAATCAACATCGCAGATGCAAAAGCTCGCATCGGCGACAAAGTTGCTCTGCAAGGTAACATGGATCCTTCAATGCTTTACGCTCAGCCTGAACGTATTCGCGAAGAAGTGGGCAGCATCCTTGAAGGCTTCGGCGACGGTGGTACAGGTCATGTATTTAACCTAGGCCACGGTATCCACTTAGATGTACCGCCAGAGAACGCTGGTGTATTCGTTGACGCTGTTCACGAATTGTCTAAGCCTTACCACAAGTAATTCTGAGTAAGATGATTGAAAGCGCTGTTGGGAAACCAACGGCGCTTTTTTATTGCCTGAAATTGGCATTTGATGGCGGTTTAATCTTGTTGTGTGCAGTTAATTAGGTATTTGGATCATGGTAGGCCAAATGCTCTGAGATGTGTTTCCTGATATAAGGAATGACTTCATTTTCAAACCAAGGGTTCTTCTTGAGCCAGATATTATTGCGTGGCGAAGGGTGGGGTAATGGCAAAAACTCAGGCGCCCACCTTTGCCAATCACGCACGGTTTCGGTCAATGTGCTGGTGGTTTTGTTTGTTAGGTAATGGTTTTGTGCGTACTGGCCAATCAGCAATGTCATTTGAATATTGGGTAGAGATTGCAGCACTTTGTTATGCCAAAGCTCCGCGCACTCTTTGCGTGGTGGAAGATCACCACTTTTCCCTTTCCCCGGATAACAAAACCCCATAGGCACAATCGCGACTTTTTGCTCGTCGTAAAAAGTATCGCTATCTATCCCTAACCATCCTCTTAATCGTTCGCCACTCGCGTCATTCCAAGGGATGGACGACTCATGCACCTTGATACCCGGCGCTTGACCTATGATCAGCAAGCGCGCGTTTTGATGTGCTTGAATCACCGGGTTAACACCGTGTGATAGGTGAGGCTCACAAGCTCGGCATTGTCGAATCTCTTTAAGTAACGAAGAGGACATCAGTAACCTTTATCAAAATCGATGACATGATTAAGCGTAAAGCCATCTCGCCACTGTTGATAATTCTCTGCGAAGATCTCGACGACTTGTCTTGGCTCACTGAGTGCAGCGATGTGTGGAGTGATGGTGACTTGCGGTAGTTTCCAGAAAGGATGTTCCTGAGAGAGGGGTTCACTTTCAAACACATCTAAAAATGCGTGTTCTACCCATCTGTTTTTTAAGGCGAGCAACAAGGCTTTATTGTCGATGCTTTCCCCTCGACCGACATTAAACAGCAACACATTAGAGCAGTAACCTAACGTGGTTTGGTTCAACAGCTGATAGGTTTCAGCGGTTGATGGCAAGGTGTTGACCACAATATCGGCCTGCTTAAGGGCAGCCTCTATCTCATTGATGTGGAAAGTCTCTTTAAAGGTTTCTTGTTTGGATGGGATGCCCGTACGGTTGACACCTATGGTATGAATGCCAAAAGCCGCCGCGGTTTTTGCCAAATGACTGCCGATTGAACCTGTTCCTAAAATCACCATAGTTTTGTCAGTTAGGCTAGTATAAAGCTGTGGCTGCCAGTTTCGTTGTTGTTGATGCTGGTGGTAATGAGGGAAGTGTCTACAGTGACTGATTGTGTAACCCAATACGTATTCTGCGATAGCCGGGCCAAAGATGCCTTTAACGTTGGTTAGCGTATAGTCCTGACGCAGATCTGGCTGAGTGAGTTTATTGATTCCGGCATAGGTACTCTGTACCCAATCTAGCTCTTTAAACTCGCCGAGGCGCTCTGCGATTAGAGGTGGTGACGCCAAGACAATCTGTGCTGATTCGGGGTATTGAGTGATTTCTAGGTCGGGTAAATCCTGGTTTAGAATCAGTTGCGTATAGGTATCGTCATGCTCAGTAAGAATATAGAGCTTATTCGTAAAATTGTTCATCGGCTTACCTTTTCCCCCCAGGGTTTATCAAGTACACTTTCGCTGTCTTTTTCTGCAATTATTGAGTGACTATGCTTCAGAATCCACTGCAGGTTCGTCTTGAAAAGTTAGAACCTTGGCAACAAATTACCTTTATGGCGTGTCTATGTGAGCGTATGTACCCTAACTATGCCATGTTTTGTGAGAATACAGAATTTGCGGAAGCTCGAATCTATCGTGATGTTTTGGATAGCATTTGGGAAATCCTGACGGTTAAAACAGCAAAGGTGAACTTTGAGCGTCAACTTGAGAAGGTTGAAGAGCTATTCCCTAGCGGTGATGATTTTGATTTTTATGGTGTTTACCCAGCAATGGACGCATGCCAAGGCCTAGCAACACTAATTCATGGCCTGCTTGACCGTGAACATATGTTGGAAGCGGTAATTAAAGTGAGTCAACAATCGGTGAAGACGGTTGCTGAGCTTGAGTTTGCTCAAGGCGCTGAAGAAGTGACCAACGAAAATCAGAAAGAAAACGAAGCGGTGTGTGAAGAGTGGGACGTTCAGTGGGCCATTTTCCGACCTCTACGTGAAACGACTGAGCGTGACTTAGAGTTGATCAAAGACCTACGCCACGAACTGCGTGAAGACTCAGTCAGTAACATTGGTGTTGCGTTATAATTCGCTATCGCACCAAGGTACGAATAAAAACAAAGGCTCCCTAGGGAGCCTTTATTGTATCTGACGATATCAAATTTAGATTAAGCGTCTTTTTTGTCTTCGTTCTGCGCTTTGTCTTTTGATGCGTCGTCGTCATCCGCTGATGTTGAATCTGAGGAATCGTTGTCTGCTGGAGTTTCTTCCTCTAGCTCGTCCTCGTCATCGCGGTTTTCGATAACACCGTGTGTCTCTTTCCACTTTTCCCAGCGTTGGAACGCCAGTTCTTGCATGTCAGTCGTCTTATCTGCTTCGTCGACAATCTCTTCACCCACTAGGTGTTCAAAGATATCTTCTAGGGTGATGATGCCCTGAATGGTGCCGTACTCGTCCACAACTAAAGACAGTTGCAGGCGGTTTGCCATCATCTGGTCAAAGGCCTTAGCCAAGCCCATGTTGTTCAGCAACACGTGGATAGGGCGCATTACCTCACCCAGAGCTTTCTCACCACAACCGGCTTGCTGCAATCTAAACAGCTCTAAGCGGTGAACAAAACCGATGATGTTGTCACTCTGCTCGCTGTAAACCAGCGGGCGTGAGAATGGCGTATCTTTATGTTGTTCTAGGAAGGTATTCACACTCATTTCCGCATCAACACGGAATACCACTGGGCGCGGCGTCATTACCTGAGTCACGGGTACATCTTGAATACCCAGTAGGTTGCTCAGGATTTTTGATTCGCCTTCTGCAAACTCGCCGCTCTCTTTTGCCAAAATCGCCATTGCAGATAGTTCATCACGCATTTTTGGTGCTTGGTGGCCACGAGCAAGACGTTTGGTGATCTGTTCTGAGAACCATACAAACGGTGTTAGGAAGAACACCATCCAACGCAGCACACTTGCTGAAGTAGGAGCAAGTTGACGCCAGTAGGTTGCACCAATGGTTTTTGGAACAATCTCAGACAACACCAAAATACCTAGCGTTAGCACGGCAGAGAAGACACCTAACCATTGGCTACCAAAAACGACAGCCGCTTGTGCACCTGCTGTCGCAGCACCGATAGTATGCGCGATGGTGTTGAGCGTTAAAATTGACGCAAGCGGGCGGTCAATATCTGTTTTCAGTTTGTCTAAAGACTCTGCTGCAGGGTGCCCATTTTGTTTTAGTTGAGCAATGTAGCTCGGACTAATACTCAAAAGTACAGCTTCCAAAACAGAACAAATGAAAGAAACTCCAATAGCAATGGAGACGTAAATAGTTAGCAGCAGCATGTTTGCCCTTAAATTAAATTGTACGCTTTAGCAGCGATTCAGCGTGGATTATAGTGAAAAAGTAGTGGCTAGGTCATCATTAATTTTGCTCTCAGCCCCTTTTAAACAAGGGCTTGCTTAATAAAATCAGTAACAAATTGTGAGTTATTACTCATATTATGGCTAAAACTACGGCATTAGAGCTAAAGATCGACGACAAACCTTTGCCAGATGGGGCATTTATGTTTTAGAGTGAATTGAATTCAAAAATACAAAGAAGGGAAACCTAAAATGAACAAGACTCAATTAATCGACTTTATTGCTGAAAAAGCGGACCTTTCTAAAGCACAAGCTAAAGCTGCTCTAGAAGCGACTCTTGGCGGTGTTACAGATGCTCTTAAAGATGGCGATCAAGTTCAGCTAATTGGTTTTGGTACTTTTAAAGTAAACCACCGTGCAGCTCGCACTGGTCGTAACCCAAAAACTGGTGATGAGATCCAAATCGCTGCTGCAAATGTTCCAGCATTTGTTGCAGGTAAAGCGCTGAAAGATTCAGTGAAATAATCTAAACTGTACCGAGGTAGTCGTATTCCACCTCGGTACAGGTTTTTATGAAAAAAGCATTTCTTCTCGTTTCACTATTATCTACATTTCTTATTGGCTGTTCTTCAACAAGCCCTCGCAAAAACCTAGAGCAATTTGAAACTCACACCGGCGGCCAAGTCATGGGCGACGCGACAAGTTTTTACTGGGTTACAAACAAGCTAACACAACCTCATACTTCAGCTGACTACGTCACTGTAGGCGATTACGGCTGGTACCAAACTGACTATGCTTGGTCAGAAAGTGTGCTTCGTGAATTCATTCGTGAAGGCGAGCAGCGTAACTCTTCTAATAAGCTGGTTCCTTATCGTGTCCATGTGCGTTTCAATAAGTCGGGCGAAGCTGTGTATCAACAGTATCGTATCGACAGCAAAATCTTACCTATCCAAGCTAAGCAGCTTGAAAACTACCAGAAAGAAGCTAAATCGGTTCTAGAGACTACGATGAAGCAGAATGACGAAGGGCTAAGATTGGTTCAGGGTTACTGGGATGGCAGCTCTTTTAAGACGTGCGCTGGTGGTGAATTTGATCGCATTGAATTTAACCAGACTTTACCAAGCTTCGTGATCGACCGATTGGCATCTGTGGAAAGCTATGCGGCGTTTCTTGGCAGTGATTCACTGGGTAAGATGAGCGTGAAAGAGTTACTGATGCTGGCTGAAGACAGCCATGATTGTGTCGTTAGGCCATCATTGTTGAAAGAATAGCTAACAATCAAAGGTTTGAGAGTATTTGGCCTACTGCAGGCCAAGTGCTAATTTGTCTGTACAGGCGCAGATTCCTAGAAAGATTGAGTAATAAAAAAGGCGCCTATCGAGGCGCCTTTTGCTGTTATTCGCTTACTGCTATTTGCTTACTGTTATGGAAAGTAAGCGAGTAACAAAATTGATTACTGCTCTTGCTCGCGCGCAATCGCACGGTAACCAATGTCATTGCGGTGGAACATACCATTCCAGCTAACTTGCTTCGTCAACGCGTAAGCACGCTCTTGAGCTTCAGAAACCGTGTTACCCAGTGCCGTTGCACAAAGTACACGACCACCGTTTGTCACCACGTCGCCAGCTTCGTTATTTGTCGTACCTGCGTGGAAAACCTTTTGGCCTTCAACTTCGCTTGTTGGTAGTGAAATTACGTCACCTTTTGCGTAGTCAGCAGGGTAACCGCCAGCCGCAAGAACAACACCGATAGAAGCGCGTGGATCCCACTTCGATTCTGCTTCGTCTAGTTTCTCGTCGATAGCCATTAGGCAAAGCTCAACAAGGTCTGACTCCATACGCATCATGATAGGTTGCGTTTCTGGATCGCCGAAGCGGCAGTTGTATTCGATAACCTTAGGTGTGCCGTCAGCATCGATCATTAGGCCAGCGTAAAGGAAACCAGTGTAAGGTGCGCCCTCTGCGTCCATACCACGTACCGTTGGGTAGATAACTTCCTCAAGGATACGGTTGTGGATTTCAGGCGTCACAACTGGAGCAGGAGAGTAAGCACCCATACCGCCAGTATTAGGACCAGTGTCTTTGTCGCCAACACGTTTGTGATCTTGGCTGGTGGCCATAGGAAGCACGCTAGAACCGTCAACCATTACGATGAAGCTTGCTTCTTCGCCTTCAAGGAACTCTTCGATAACCACGCGGCTGCCAGCTTCGCCAAATGCGTTGCCCGCTAGCATGTCTTTGATTGCGTCTTCAGCTTCTTCAAGTGTCATCGCAACGATAACGCCTTTACCTGCCGCAAGACCGTCAGCTTTTACTACGATTGGCGCACCTTGCTCACGTACGTAAGCGATAGCCGGCTCAATCTCAGTAAAGTTCGCGTAGTAACCCGTTGGGATGTCATGACGAGCTAGGAAATCTTTAGTGAATGCTTTCGAACCTTCAAGCTGTGCTGCCGCTTGAGTTGGACCAAAGATAGGCAGACCCACTTCGCGGAATGCGTCAACCACACCAATAACTAGTGGTGCTTCAGGGCCCACGATAGTCAGTTCGATTTTTTTCTCTTGAGCAAACGCGACTAAACCAGCGATGTCTTCAACACCGATGTTTACGTTCTCAAGTTTCGGCTCAAGTGCAGTACCTGCGTTACCTGGAGCAATGAATACCGTTTCAACGTTTGGGTTTTGTGCTGCTTTCCAACCTAGTGCATGCTCACGACCGCCGGCACCGATAATTAATACATTCATGTTTTAAAATCCTTATAGCTGCTTCAGAGCCTTTATTTCTGTGCCAAACATGCTCACTTATAGTCATAAGCTCCGCGTGTTTTCCTTGAACTAAAGTCACTGACTTGCTCTACGTATTTCAAATATCGGAATATTTAAAAAAACAAAATTATAAATTCTGCTCAAAGTAGTTGGTGATGTGGCTAGGCAGCAATTGAGCCCATCCCCGGGAGCATAGCGCGCTATGTGACCGGGGTGGACGAAAGCAGCTAACGACGCCACAGTGCCAAATACGAAGAGGAAATTAGTGGCGGAAGTGACGCATGCCTGTGAAGATCATCGCCATGCCGTGTTCGTCTGCTGCAGCGATAACTTCGTCATCACGCATAGAGCCGCCCGGTTGGATAACACACTTGATGCCAGCTTCTGCTGCCGCGTCGATACCGTCACGGAATGGGAAGAACGCATCTGATGCCATTACACAACCTTCAACCTGTAGACCTTCGTCTGCAGCTTTGATGCCTGCAATTTTCGCAGAGTAAACGCGGCTCATTTGGCCAGCGCCAACACCAATTGTCATGTCGCCTTTCGAGTAAACGATAGCGTTAGATTTAACGTATTTCGCTACTTTCCAGCAGAATAGAGCATCTTTCAACTCTTCAGCTGTTGGTTGACGCTTAGAAACCACTTTAAGGTCATCTTCAGACACCATGCCTTGATCGCGGTCTTGAACTAGCAAGCCACCGTTAACGCGTTTCACGTCAAAACCAGTTGTCTTAGTTGTCCACTCACCACACTCAAGTAGGCGAAGGTTTTTCTTAGCCGCTACGATTTCTACTGCCTCAGCAGAAACTGATGGTGCAATGATAACTTCAACGAATTGACGCTCAGTGATAGCCGTTGCTGTTGCTGCGTCTAGTTCACGGTTGAAAGCGATGATGCCGCCAAATGCAGACGTTGGGTCTGTTTTGAATGCACGGTCGTAAGCTTCTAGGATGTCTTCACCTAGTGCTACACCACATGGGTTAGCGTGCTTAACAATCACACATGCTGGCTGGTCGAACTCTTTCACACACTCAAGCGCTGCGTCAGTGTCAGCGATGTTATTGTAAGAAAGCGCTTTACCTTGAATTTGGCGAGCAGTAGACACTGACGCTTCTTCAGGGTTTGCTTCAACGTAGAATGCTGCTGCTTGGTGGCTGTTCTCACCGTAGCGCATGTCTTGTTTTTTCTCGAACTGTTGGTTGAACGTGCGAGGGAATTTAGACTCTTCGTCACCTTCTTTGTTCTCACCGTAAGATGGAACCATAGTGCCGAAGTAGTTAGCGATCATGCCGTCGTAAGAAGCGGTGTGCTCGAATGCCGCGATAGCTAGGTCGAAGCGAGTCTCTAGCGTTAGAGATTTCTCGTTCGCGTCCATTTCAGCCACAACGCGCTCGTAGTCGTGTGCGTTAACAACGATAGTGACGTCTTTGTGGTTTTTCGCTGCAGAGCGAACCATTGTTGGGCCACCGATGTCGATGTTCTCAACAGCGTCAGCAAGGGTACAACCTTCTTTAGCAACGGTTTCTGCGAATGGGTATAGGTTTACAACAACCATATCGATAGGGTTGATACCGTGAGTTTCCATCACGTCATCATCTTGACCACGACGGCCTAGAACACCACCATGAACTTTTGGGTGCAGAGTCTTAACACGGCCATCCATCATTTCTGGGAAACCAGTGTAGTCAGATACTTCTGTAACAGAGATGCCTTTTTCAGCAAGCAGGCGAGCAGTGCCACCGGTAGATAGGATATCTACACCACGGTTAGCAAGAGCTTGTGCAAATTCAACGATACCAGTTTTGTCTGATACGCTGATTAGAGCGCGGCGAATTGGACGAGCGTTATTCATGCTTCCATCTTCCTCAAATTCATGGGGTTAAAATAAAGATATTTGCCAAAAAAGAACTTGTTTCTATCTTCTTAGCGTGGATTATCTTAGATACCAGTAAGAGATAAAATATTGGCCAGTTTTGGTAAAGACCTTTTGGGTTAGTCTTATGATTAATCTATAAGATAACCAACTCCAAATTTGATGGCGCAGATTCTAACTAATTTATTACAAAAAAGCTCGCGCAATCGTTTGGCATCTCAAAATTAATTATGAAAAGTGCCATTTCAGCCTGAAAAGTAACGATAAGGTTAATTGTGGAATGGACGAAACAGTAGGAAAAAACATGTTTCAGATCGGTGAATTAGCGAAACGATGCGGTGTAACAGCCGATACCTTGCGATTTTATGAGAAGAATAACCTGATCGCGCCAGCCAGTCGCAGTGAGTCGGGTTATCGCTTATATGATGAAAATAACCAAAAGCAGGTGACGTTTATTCTCAAATCTAAAGAGTTAGGGCTGAGTTTAGATGAAATCAAAGAATTGCTTGAGATTCGTCTCGAGGCCACACAGCACAGTTGCGCCGAAGTGAAGTCGATTACCTCAGCAAAACTAGAGATGATTGATGAGAAGATTACCGAGTTAACTAAGATTCGCACCGCACTTAAAAAGATTAATGATGCGTGTTGTGGCCACGTGGACGACGATGCAAGCCATTGTTCTATTCTGGCAGCCTTGGATTCAGCAAACGTCGACAAAGGGCGCTGTTGTCGCACTGGAGAGTAATCAGCTACCTATCACGGTTCGACAAGCCAAAAAAAAGCCAAACTCAAAAATGAGCTTGGCTTTCAATTCAATAAATTACGAAAGAACGATTAGTTCATGCCGTATTTTTTAAGTTTCTTGCGAAGAGTACCGCGGTTAATACCCATCATGGTTGCTGCACGAGTTTGGTTACCGCGAGTGTACTGCATGATAGTGTCTAGTAGTGGCTGTTCAACTTCAGCTAATACTAATTCGTATAACTCGCTGACTTCTTGACCGTTTAATTGAGCAAGGTAATTTTTCAATGATGCTTTAACTGAGTCACGTAGTGGCTTCTGCGTGATTTGGTCTTGTGATGTAACTGTAGTTACTGTCAATGCTTCTGAAGTCAGATTTTGTTCGAACATATTCGGTCTAGCTCTTCTCGTAATTATGGTGCAACGTTATCAAAAAAACCTTCTAGCGCTTCAAGCTGCAGATCACCTGCTTCGAATGCGTTGAAGGTACGGCGAAACTCACTCGCTTGTTCATGTTCTTTTAGATACCAACCCACATGCTTACGAGCGATGCGAGGGCCTAAAAACTCTCCATAAAATTCATGTAGAGCGTGCACATGACCAAGCATGATGTCTTTCACTTCCGAAATCGGGAGTGGGTCCATCGTGGTGCCGTTTTCCAAATAGTGTAGGATTTCGTTAAAAATCCAAGGACGTCCTTGGGCAGGTCGACCTATCATTAAAGCATCAGCGCCGGTGTACTCCAGCACAAACTTCGCTTTTTCCGGACTATCGATATCACCGTTAGCGATAACCGGAATAGATACTGCTTGTTTCGCTGCTTTAATGTGTTTGTATTCTGCCTCACCTTTGTACATACAAGCGCGAGTTCTTCCATGGAGCGCAAGAGCTTGTATGCCGCAGTCTTCGGCTATTTTCGCGATTTGGACACAGTTTCTATTGTCTGTATCCCAGCCTGTGCGCGTTTTCAACGTTACTGGAACGTCGACAGCATTTACCACCGCCTTCAGAATGTCTTCAATGAGTTCTGGATGCTGCAGTAGGGCTGAGCCCGCAAGCTTTTTATTCACTTTTTTAGCTGGACAACCCATGTTGATATCGATGATTTGCGCACCGTTATCGACATTAAATTGAGCAGCCTCGGCCATAAGCTGTGGATCTGCACCAGCGATTTGTACTGAACGAATGCCCGATTCGCCTTCATGTACCATACGCTGCTGAGACTTTGACGTTTTCCAAACTTTCGGATTGGAGGACATCATTTCACTGACTGCCATCCCCGCACCGTAGCGAAGACACAACTCACGGAATGGTCTATCCGTTACGCCAGCCATAGGAGCGACGATTAGATTGTTCTTAAGTTGATAATTTCCGATTTTCAAAAATGTCATCACAGTTCTGTACCAGCAAGGGCGCGCATTTTACGCATTTTTTCGCTGCGTGAAAAGACTAATATTTGAGCATTTACAATTTGTTTTTGTAATTTGTTTAAATTTCAGTCAATTAGCGCCCAAAGTCTTGTCTAGCCTTGCTTGCGACCTGAGATTCGGCACCATTCTTGTTGTTCAATGATCGGATCAATGTGAAGCTCATCACGATAATAAGTCGCCACATCTTCCGCTTGTGTATCTAAAACACCCGACATCGCAAGCACACCATTTGGCTTAACTAGGCCTTTGATGATGCCAGAAAGGTCGCGTAATGGACCTGCAAGAATGTTGGCAACAACAACGTCAGCCAGCAAACCTTCCGGTTGATCTTGTGGTAAGAACACTTCGAGTTGTTCAGCAACGCCATTGCGTTGTGCGTTGTCTTTTGATGCAAGCAGAGCTTGAGGATCAATATCGATCCCGATAACTTTTGCCGCGCCTAGTTTGATCGCCGCGATCGCTAGGATGCCTGAGCCACAACCGAAGTCGATTACGGTTTTGCCTGTCAGGTCTAAGCCTTCAAGCCACTCAAGACACAGTGCCGTTGTCGGGTGAGTACCGGTACCAAATGCAAGGCCTGGGTCTAGCATTACGTTGACAGCGTCAGGTTCAGGGATATCGCGCCAGCTAGGGCAGATCCATAAACGCTCACCAAACTTCATTGGGTGGAAGTTGTCCATCCATTCACGTTCCCAATCCTTGTCTTCAATTTGCTCTACTTTATGAGCAAAGTCTGCAGGGAACATGTTACTTGCTTTAATCTGCGCTAGAACGACACCAGTATCAGTCTCAGCGTCGTAAAGCGCGAGAATGTCAGTATCACCCCAAAGGCGAGTTTCGCCCGGCAGAGGCTCAAATACAGGGGTATCTTGTGCATCCAGGAAAGTTACAGAAAGAGCACCAGTCTCTTCCATTAACATGTCGCCGATTTGTTCGGCATTTTCATTGGTAGCATTAAGCTTGATTTGAATCCAAGGCATGGCTGCATCTTCTATATGAGAAAAATTGGATGGCGAGTCTAGCAGAAAATATGAGCAAATTCACCAAAACCCCACGGAATATAATGGGGATTAAAGATTGAGTTTTTCGGCGGCTCAAAAACAAAAATGCTCACCGAAGTGAGCATTTTGACTGTTCTTAAACGAACGGATTATGACAAACCAAGTTTCTTCTCAAGGTAGTGGATGTTTGCACCACCGTGTTGGAAGTTTTCGTCGTTCATAATAGACAGTTGAAGCTCAGTATTAACGTTAATACCTTCAACAATCATTTCACCCAATGCGTTCTTCATACGAGCGATAGCCACATCACGGTTCTCACCGTAAGTGATCAGCTTACCAATCATTGAATCGTAGTGTGGTGGCACTGTGTAACCAGTGTAGATGTGAGATTCCCAACGTACGCCCATGCCGCCTGGTGCGTGGAAACGTTCAATCTTACCTGGTGAAGGTAGGAAACGAACTGGATCTTCAGCATTGATACGACATTCGATTGAGTGGCCGCGCAGCTTAATATCATCCTGAGTGAATGATAGAGGCTGACCAGCTGCAATACGTAGCTGTTCTTTCACTAGGTCGATACCCGTTACCATTTCAGTAATCGTGTGCTCAACCTGAATACGAGTGTTCATTTCGATGAAGTAGAACTCACCGTTCTCGTATAGGAATTCAAATGTACCTGCACCGCGGTAACCGATCTCAATACATGCACGTGTACAGCGTTCGCCGATGTACTTACGCATCTCTTCAGTGATACCTGGAGCTGGCGCTTCTTCCACAACTTTCTGGTGACGACGCTGCATTGAACAGTCACGCTCACCTAGGTGGATAGCATTACCTTGGCCATCTGCAAGCACTTGTACTTCAATGTGACGTGGGTTTTCTAGGAATTTCTCCATGTAAACCATGTCGTTGTTGAAACATGCTTTTGCTTCAGCGCGAGTCATCGCGATAGCTTCTGTTAGCTCTGCTTCAGAACGAACAACACGCATACCACGACCGCCGCCGCCGCCAGATGCCTTGATGATTACTGGGAAGCCAATACGCTTAGCGTGCGCTTTGTTTTTCGCTTCGTCGTCATCAAGAGGACCGTCAGAACCTGGTACACAAGGTACGCCAGCTTTCTTCATTGACGTGATAGCTGACACTTTGTCACCCATCATGCGAATGGTTTCAGCTTTAGGGCCAACGAAGATAAAGCCACTGCGTTCTACCTGTTCTGCGAAGTCTGCATTTTCAGATAGGAAGCCGTAGCCAGGGTGAACTGCTACTGCACCTGTAACTTCAGCTGCGCTGATGATACGAGGGATGTTTAGGTAGCTATCGATACCACGAGCTGGACCGATACAAATGGTTTCGTCTGCAAGTAGTACGTGCTTAAGATCACGGTCAGCAGTTGAGTGAACCGCTACCGTTTTAATGCCAAGCTCTTTACATGCACGCAGAATACGTAGTGCAATCTCACCACGGTTCGCGATTACTAATTTATCTAACATAATGAGTGCTCTCTATTATTCGATAATTACTAGAGCTTGGTCGAATTCTACTGGTTGACCGTCTTCAACTAGGATAGCTGTTACAACACCAGATTTATCAGCTTCGATTTGGTTCATCATTTTCATTGCTTCAACGATACATAGAGTTTCGCCAGCAGTTACAGATTGACCAACTTTAACGAATGGTTTTGCGTCTGGGCTTGGAGCGCCGTAGAAAGTACCAACCATTGGAGAAAGAACTTGGTGGCCCGCTGGAACTGCAGGAGCCGCTGCTTCTGCTGCTACAGGTGCCGCCGCAGGAGCTGCTGCCGCTGCTACAGGAGCTGGAGCTGCTGCATATTGAACAGGTGCTACAGGTGCAGTGCTGTTACGACTGATTCGTACTGACTCTTCACCTTCAGAGATTTCTAGCTCAGAAATACCAGACTCTTCAACCAATTCGATTAGCTTTTTGATTTTGCGAATATCCATTGTTTCTTTCTCTTTATCTGTTAATTGAACTTACTCTTTGACTGAGTAGGTTAGTAATAGTTCGTTGTTTATGTTTACTTTGAGTTGAGCTTGCTGAGCGCAGCGGTCAAAGCAAATTGATAACCTTGGGCACCTAAGCCACAAATCACACCTTCTGCTTTATCAGATAGGTAAGAGTGGTGACGGAATGACTCACGCGCGTGAACATTCGATAGATGGACCTCAATAAATGGGATTGCAACGCCAAGTAGTGCATCACGCAGTGCCACACTGGTGTGTGTAAAGGCTGCTGGGTTGATAATAATAAAATCAACATTTTGATAAGCACTATGGATCGCTTCAATCAGTTCATACTCGCGATTTGACTGTAAGTGAGATAGCTCAACATCGTGTGCTTTCGCCTGCTCGGTCAGTGAGCTAATAATCTGGTCAAGTGTTTGAGAACCGTAGTGTGCAGGCTCTCTAAGGCCTAACAGGTTAAGGTTTGGGCCATTTAAAACTAGAATGCGAAACTTTGTAGACATCGTGGGGCTATCTTCCTTTATCGTGTTTACGAACGTGAATGTTGCCATTTTATTGAAAATTTGGGGTTAATTTCCAGTGAGAAAAACCCAAATTTAAAAATTAGAACCAGATTATAGCTAATTCAGCGCAAATCGCAGCAATTTACTGGTCTAATCTCCTATTGATACAGCGTGGAATTGTTACCAACTTAACAAAAAAGCGTCATAGCCTTAATTTTGTCGAGGATATTTGAGATCAAGATCAGCCATAAAAAAACCGCCACATAGGTGACGGTTTAGGTAAGGTCTGTTTTAAACAGTAATTCAGGGTGTAACGGGTTGCTTATGCCAGTTCTGCTTTCTCAGCAATCAGCTTATCAACCACGCTTGGGTCGGCTAGTGTTGAGGTATCACCTAGGTTACCTGTATCTCCGGTAGCAATCTTACGTAGGATACGACGCATGATTTTACCTGAACGAGTTTTTGGCAGAGAGTCAGTCCAGTGCAGTACATCTGGCGTTGCAATTGGTCCAATTTCTTTACGTACCCAGTCTTTCACCTCTTTATGAAGCTCTGCGGTTGGGAACTCACCATCATTCAGCGTGATGTAAGCGTAAATGGCTTGGCCTTTAATATCATGAGGGATACCGACAATCGCAGCCTCTGCAATCTTATCGAACGCTACTAGAGCAGATTCAATCTCAGCAGTACCCATACGGTGACCAGAGACATTAAGTACGTCATCAACACGACCAGTAATCCAGTAGTAACCGTCTTCATCGCGACGAGCGCCGTCACTGGTGAAGTACATGCCCTTAAATGTAGAGAAGTAAGTCTGTTCGAAGCGGTCATGATCGCCATGAACGGTACGCATTTGGCCCGGCCAAGAGTCTAGAATGACTAGGTTGCCGTCTGTTGCACCCTCAATGATATTACCCATGTTATCAACTAACGCAGGTTGCACACCAAAGAATGGACGCGTCGCTGAACCTGGTTTTAGATCGGTTGCGCCCGGTAGCGGTGCGATTAAGATGCCGCCCGTTTCTGTTTGCCACCAAGTATCGACAATTGGAGACTGTTCGTTACCAATCGTTTTGTAGTACCACTCCCAAGCTTCAGGGTTAATAGGTTCGCCTACTGAGCCCATGATTCTTAGGCTGTCACGAGATGTGCCTTCAACGGCTTCATTGCCTTTCGCCATCAATGCACGAATCGCAGTTGGTGCTGTGTAAAGAATATTCACTTGGTGCTTATCGACCACTTCACTCATACGGCTTGTGTTCGGGTAGTTTGGCACGCCTTCAAACAAAATAGTTTTTGCACCATTAGCTAGTGGCCCGTATACAAGGTATGTGTGACCCGTAATCCAGCCCACATCCGCAGTACACCAAAACGTCTCGCCTTCTTGGTAATCGAATACGTATTTGAATGTCATCGCTGCATAAACCAGGTAACCACCTGTGGTGTGCATAACACCTTTAGGTTTACCCGTTGAGCCTGACGTATAAAGGATGAATAGTGGATCTTCTGCGTTCATCTCTTCTGGTGGGCAATCTGCCGATACGTTTGCAATAGCATCATGCCACCACACATCACGGTGTTCATGCCAAGCCACATCACCGCCAGTACGCTTGAATACTACAACCTTCTCGATGTTCTTCACTTCAGGGTTGGTCAGAGCTTCATCGACGTTTTTCTTCAGTGGAACCGCACGGCCGCCACGCACGCCTTCATCGGCAGTGATAACGACTTTAGAATTTGAATCGATAATACGACCAGACAGTGCTTCTGGTGAGAAACCACCAAATACTACCGTGTGAACCGCACCGATACGGGTACATGCCAGCATTGCTACTGCCGCTTCTGGCACCATTGGCATGTATAAACAAACCACATCACCTTTGCGTACGCCTTGCTCTTTTAGAGCATTCGAAAACAGGCACACTTCTTTGTGCAGTTCATTAAAAGTTAGAGTTTTATCATCTGCCGGGTCATCGCCTTCCCAGATGATAGCGACTTCATCACCGCGTTCAGCAAGGTGGCGGTCGATACAGTTAGCCGAAACGTTAAGCGTGCCATCTTCAAACCAGCGGATGTCGATGTGGCCAGGGTCGAAAGAGGTGTTTTTTACCTGTGTGAAAGGTTTAATCCAATCAACGATTTTTCCGTGTTCACCCCAAAAGCCTTCAGGGTCAGAAACAGATTGCTGGTACATGGCTAGGTAAGTGTCATTATCCGCGTGTGTGGTTGATTTAATATTTTCTTTTACCGGATAAACGTGGGCTTCACTCATTGCATCTCTCCTTGTGCCTACATTCCTAATGAACTGGCAACTTCCTTTGTGTTCAGTTTCTAGGTCTATTACAGAACCATCTTTGTGTTATCACTCTCGGCTAGGACGGCGATTTCCACAATTAGACTTTAGGATGAGACGCTGCTTTTCACTTACAAAATAGCGAGTTAAGTTCATTTTTGAGATATTGCTCTCTATGTGAAGCGCCAGTGGTTGAATTAAGAATAAGAAGAGTTGAAACGGGGCAGGTCACCATGTTTAAGGCGTACAAAGATCAGCGCAGCGGAGATAGCGTCTTGTAATGCATCATGTTTATTGACTGGAATCGGTAAATCGAGCTGGCGACAAATCGCATCCATACTGAGATCAAAATAGGCATTGGGCAGCTGTCTTTCGAGTTTGTCTTGATAGAGTTGGCTCACTTCGACTAATCGGTTAGGCAGTGGAAATCCAAGTTGTTTTAAACAGGCGCGGTCGAGAATTTTTTTATCATAGCGGATGTGATAGCCGACTAAAGGACGATTACCAATGAAGTTCAGTAGCTCAACTAAAGCCTGTTTTTCTTCGATGCCGTGCTTTAGATCTTGATGACGAATGCGGTGGATTTTTATTGAATTGCAATCGAGCGATTGCGGGGCGCGCAATCGGACTTCAAAAGGTTGGCTAGTAATGATTCGGTTACCGATGATCTTGGTCGCGGCAATAGTGACTAATTCCGCCTGATTGGGGTCTAGGCTGGTGGTTTCACAATCGAGTGATACATATTCATGATCAATAGGCGCAGTAAATAGAGGCTGGTAAAGAGAGCCTTTGAGCTTGTGATGCCAGTAATAGCGAACCAACCTATTCATCGTTCAATTGCCTAATCTCGTATCTGATAGTGGTAGCCGAGCCATTGCTTGAATTTCTTCACCACGTGCAGGCTATGACGAAGCAAATCTCTGTCTGCTCGCTCCATCAGTTTGACGTTAATTTTGTTGCTGCTGTGCTGTTGAGAAAGCCTTTGGGCTAAGCGCCACTTAAAGAATTGCTTGAGTGCTTCACTGAGATTATCCGCGGTGCTTTGCTCTAATACCTTCTTGCTGACCAGCTGCTCAATGCGTTCGAAGGTGTTGTTTACGGTGACACCATGCTCAAGACAAAGTGCTCTCACACCATGCACGATAGGGAAAATACCGCCTTGTTTGATATCGAGCCCTGACTTGGATTGCTTCACATTGCCAAATAGAGTGAGGGGTACTGAGAAGTTCAGCGCTGGGCGGCAGAATTCCGTCAAAATCAACTCTTGTCCTAGCATTAAATCACTGAGGTGCTGCTTCACTGGTTTTAATAGTTCCCTATTACCCGCCACAGCGTGTGCGTCCGCCATGATCGCGATATCCATCACTGTCTCTGGCGTTGCTTTGCTTACCCAGCTGGTGAGGGTTTGCTTCCACTCTTGTTCTGAATGAACCCATTTCGGGTTGTTGACCATCACGTTGCCCGGACATAGTGGGTAACCCAATTGCTGCAATGTATGGGTTAGGTCGTTCATGGCACTTTGGCATTGATGCCACTCCAAACCATCTTGAATAATCAGAGCGTTGTCTTGATCGGTTTTGAGAATTTGCTCTCCGCGACCTTCTGAACCCAACACAATTAGGCAGCAGTGGTTATGCAGTGCAGGAGGGATAATCAACTCAAAAGCCTTCTCTATGATCTGTTCGTTGACCGCAGAAATCAGTTCCATGATAAAGCGTGTGCGAATCCCATTACTGAGTAAGCTCTCGACCAGTTGACGCTGTTTGTTAGAGGCCATGGCCAACTCTTCAACGCTGGTGGCACGAGCAATACGCAAAGTGAGAACGTGAGAGTGAGTGGAGAATGCACTGAGGATTTGTGTCATATCCACCATGCCGACAGCATCTAGACCGTCACAAACCATCAACCTTTTTACCCGGTTTCTGGTCATGGTAATCATGGCATTAAATAAGAAATCGCCTTGGTTCACGTGCATCACCGGGAAGGTTGCGATCTCACCGACAGGCGCATCCAATGGGAAATTATCGAGCATCACAGCATGCAATAAATTGGTTCGAGTGACGATTCCATACGGGAAGGAACATGATGATCTAATAGCTTTTGGATCATTATGTTCCAAATGAACTAGAGCCGAGTCCAACCCTTGTTCTTTAAGGGTTTGAGTGACTTGGTTGATAGGTTGGTTCGGTTCAAGTATCAGTGGTGGGTGATAAATTGAGTCGTCTACTTTGGTCAGTATGAACTCGGCAAGATTCTGTTGCTGCTGAGCGGCTTCAATCAGTGCCTTTCGGGTCGATAGGTTACTATCAAAGTAAGCCGCGAATTGGCCATTGGCGTGGTAAAGCTCGAGAAAAGTATCGGTGGGCAGCAGGTAACTTAATGTGTCTTCGAGCGCGATATATTGGTGTTTGGTGTGGGGTTCAAACTGGCTGCGTACATCAAAAATGTCGTCATTGGCATAATGTGCGTAAATCTCACCGTCACTGCTGGCGCGTTCTTCAACGGCCCCTTTGATCAAAATGTGCAGGTGTCGACTTGGCCTATCGGCTTCTAGTATCACTTCTTGAGAACGGTAATACACCACGTCTAATGAAGATCGCAGCTTCAACTGTTCGGTGTCGGACAGGCTATCGAAGGGTGGGTGCTGCATATTAAATTTGTCAGGCATAAGCATCACAAGAAGAAGTGGGAGTCTTTAATCAGTCTGACAAAATACCAGCGAAGCTCCAGACGACTTTAGTCTAAATGCGATATTCAAACTAATTGAATATAGGAATACTATCACCGTAATTATTCCCTTTTTCATCGTATGTGAGATAGGCATAATTGGTGCTGCCTTTTTCTGCACACTTTATAGGTTATTTATGTTTAGCCCTTCACCCTATGGCTGGATCTCTCAGTATTTTCTTGGTTTCTTTTTTGCGTATGGCGTGTATTTGCCATTTTGGGCGTTGTGGTTTGAAGACCAAGGCGTTTCTGCAGGGGACATTGGCGTATTGATTGGTATTGGCTTTGCGACGCGTTGTGTGGCCAACCTAGTGATTACTCCGCGCATCCATAAAGTTGAACATTTGATGCCAGCTCTGCGTTGTTTGAGTTTCGCCGCACTGCTGTTTGTCGGCTTCCACTTCTTCACCGGTGGCAGTTTTATACTGATGTTGTTGGCAACGGTGCTGTTTAACCTGTGTTGTGGGCCGATCATTCCTCTTTCTGATGCCATGGCTAATCATTATAGCCGCTTGAAAATGCTCGACTATGGCCGAACTCGCCTTTGGGGTTCAGTTGCCTTTATCGCAGGTTCAACGGTTGTCGGTTATTTGGTGGCACAATTTGGCACCGACATGATTTTGTATACTGCACTAGCGGGGGTGTTGCTGTCATTGATTCTGGCGATGAGAAACCCGAACGTGATGCCAGTAACGCAATCTGAGCAACAAGCAGTGCGACCAAAGTTAGGTAAACTGTTGCGTGAGCCGTCAGTGGTGAAATTTTTAGCCTTGATGGCGCTGCTGCAAGGTAGTCATGCGGCTTACTACAGTTTTAGTGCGATTTATTGGAAAGAAGCGGGTCACTCAGAAGCGATCATCGGTTATTTGTGGAGCCTAGGTGTTGTCGCTGAGGTGGCAGTATTTGCTCTGAGTAAGCGATTATTCTCTGGCTGGTCACTACGTACTTTGTTTGTCGTCGCGGCTATTGGAGTGATGGCGCGTTGGGGTATTACCGCATCAACCACAGCGATTTTTGCTCTGGTTATGGTGCAGTTGCTGCACGGTGTGACGTTTGCGATGGCACATATTGCCGCTATTCAATACATCCAATCTGAAGAACAAAACAAGATGGTTGCGCTACAAGCTTTGTATAACGCGATTCCATTGGGTGCCTTTATCGCACTAATGACCACCTTAAGTGGTTGGGGTTATGAGCTTTGGGGTGCAAATATCTTCTGGGGTATGGCTGCAATGGGTGCACTTGCTTTGTTCATTAAGTTGGATGAAAGAAGTTCGGTGGTTGAGATTAATCAATCAGATTCAGAACGGTCAGAATCTCACAGCAAATGCTGATAATTAGAGTCTAAAGCACAGAATTTAAGCGATGCGATTGAGTTAATCACCCATCCTTAGTTAAATGAAACCTCTCTCTTATGGAGAGGTTTTTTTATGGATGAAAAAAGGGTTTTCAATGCAAGGATGGATAGTAATTCCTGTCTCTTTAGCCTACTTGGGCGTGTTATTTCTGATCGCTTGGTATGGAGACAGACAGGTTCGTTGGCTATCGCGTTGGCGCCCGTGGATCTATAGCCTTTCGATTGCGGTGTATTGTACCTCTTGGACCTTCTATGGAACTGTTGGTCAGGCGAGCAATAACCCTTGGTCTTTTTTACCCATTTATCTCGCCCCGATTCTGGTCTTTACACTAGGGTGGCGGATCTTGGCGCGGTTGATCCTGATTGCGAAGCGAGAACACATCACCTCGATTGCCGACTTTATCGCGGCTCGTTACGGAAAATCTCAGGGCTTAGCGGTAGCTGTTACGGTTATCGCTGTGGTTGGTATTCTTCCTTATATCGCGCTACAACTGCGCGGTATTACCATGGGGCTGGATATTGTTGCTCCGAGTCTGGCTCAAGATTTTGGCTATCAGGATTATCATGTTTCTTGGTTTGTGGTTGGCGCGCTGGCCATCTTTACGATGTTATTTGGTACCAGGCATATAGATAACACGGAACATCACCGTGGCATGATGATGGCGGTGGCATTTGAGTCCATCGTTAAGCTGGCGGCATTCCTGATTGTTGGTCTGTTTATTATGTACTTGGCGATGAGCAGCGACAAAATCGACTTGCTTGATGTGGCGGCTTCCACCTACGAATCACCGAATATTCCGACTCTAATTATTCATACCGTTTTAACCATGTTGGCGATTGTTTGTCTGCCGCGCCAATTCCATACCATGGTGGTAGAGAACGAACGTCCTCAAGATCTACACACAGCACGTTGGTTATTTCCGCTTTATCTGATTTTGATGGGGCTGTTTGTTCTTCCTATCGCATGGGCGGGGCAAGGGCTGCTTCCAAGCATGCCTGCAGATACGTATGTGATTAGCCTGCCGATGGCTGAAGGCGCCAATCATATTGCCTTGCTCGCGTTCCTTGGTGGTACGTCTGCCGCAAGTGGTATGGTGATCGTATCGACTATCGCATTGGCGATCATGGTTTCGAACGATTTAGTGATGCCATTGCTTCTGCGTCGCATGCGCCTAACTCAAAGAACCCATCGTCATTTTTCGGGGCTGCTACTCGTAATTCGTCGCGGGCTTATTTTATTGCTTCTGCTTGGTGCTTGGTTGTTCTATCAGGCGCTCGACACCATTCACTCCTTGTCTGCGATCGGCTTCCTTTCGTTTGCGGCTATTGCTCAATTTGCTCCGGCACTGATTGGTGGTTTGTACTGGCGTCCGGGTAACCGAAAGGGTGTGTATGTCGGTTTAATGGTCGGTTCTGTGATTTGGCTGATTACCCTGATGAGTCAAACCAGCATGTTGGCAGGCGATAGTGAAAGTAACCTTTTGCTGTGGATGATCACGCCGCCAGAACTGCTCAGTAGCTGGAATATCAGCAGTTCGAACTGGGGCATTGTGCTGAGTATTGTACTTAATACCTTGTGCTATGCCGTGGTTTCGATGTCGACCAGGCCAAGCCTAAGTGAGCGCTTACAATCAGCAGCATTTGTTGGCACGCCACTGCCTGAAAATGAGAACATTAGCCTTTATCAAAGCCGTGTAACCGTGGCTGAATTAGAGATGTTGGCGTCGCGTTTTGTCGGTCGAAAGCGAGCGAAAAGTGCCTTACACAGCTACTGGCAACAACACGGGCAGCCGTTACTTCCTAATCAACAAGCACCTGCGAGTTTGATTCGACACGCAGAGCGTGTACTCGCCGGTGTATTCGGTGCCTCTTCTGCTAAGTTAGTACTTACTTCTGCTTTACAGGGCAGGAACATGCAGCTTGAAGAAGTAGCGACCATCGTTGATGAAGCCTCTGAACTGTACGATTTCAGCCGTGGTTTATTGCAAGGCGCGATTGAACATATTGGCCAAGGCATTGCAGTAATAGACAAACAAATGAGGCTGGTGGCGTGGAATCAACGTTACTTAGAGCTGTTTGAATTCCCTGCGGGTTTGATTCAGGTTGGACGACCCATTTCAGATGTGATTCGTCATAATGCTGAACAAGGTTTGTGTGGCCCGGGTGACCCAGAAGATCACGTTCGCCGCCGTGTTTATCACCTTGAACAAGGCACTCGACACACCTCTTCTCGTATTCGTCCTGATGGTCGAGTGATTGAGGTGCAGGGTAACCCGATGCCAAGTGGTGGTTTCGTCATGAGCTTTACCGACATCACGGTATTCCGACAAGCAGAGCAAGCGCTAAAAGATGCCAATGAAAGCTTGGAATCAAGAGTGCATGAGCGAACTCAAGAGCTCGAGAAACTGAATCATCGCTTGGTAAAAGCAACTCAGATTTCGGATCAAGAGTCCCAATCCAAGAGTCGTTTTTTAGCCGCGGTAAGCCACGACTTGATGCAGCCATTGAATGCTGCGCGCTTGTTTGCTTCGTCACTTTCTGAGGTGGCGAAAGAGCAAGAGGTGAAGCAGCTGTCATCTCACATCGAGAGTGCGCTTGGTGCTGCTGAAGATCTGATTGGTGACTTACTGGATATCTCTCGACTGGAATCAGGGAAGCTAGAAACCAACATTCATGCGATTGCTGTACACGATGTGCTAACCAACTTAAATGCGGAATTTAGTGCCTTAGCGAGACAACAAAAAATTGAGTTCAAGATGATCCCATCGTCATTGTTCATTCACTCTGATCCTAAGTTATTGAGACGTGTGATTCAGAACTTTTTGACCAACGCCTTTCGCTATAACCCGGAAGGTAAAGTGGTTCTGGGTGCAAGGCGAGTGAACGGGCAAGTGCGAATCGATGTGTGGGATAACGGAACCGGTATCGATGAAGACAAGCAACAAGAGATCTTCGAAGAATTTACTCGTGGCAGCCAAGTGCGTTCTGATCAAGGGTTGGGGTTAGGGTTAGCCATCTCGAAAGGTATTGCTCATGTACTTGGTCATCAAATTTCGATGCGCTCATGGCCGGGTCAAGGTAGTGTCTTTTCCATCACCTTAGCTCGAGCGGAAAAAGTGGCTCCAGTTGTGCAAGCTTCAGCGCCAATGGCGACCAGCGACATCGAACATCTGAAAATATTGTGTGTCGATAATGAGCGCGAAATTTTGGTCGGGATGGAGAACCTGATTGGTCGTTGGGGTTGTGAGGTTAAGACCGCGGTTGATCTGGTTGAAAGCTTGAAGTGTCTCGATGACGACTGGCAGCCGGATGTGATCTTCTCTGATTATCGTCTCGACAATGGTCGAACGGGACTTGAGGTGTTGCAACAGTGTCGACTGCGCCTTGGAGACTCTTTTGAAGGGGTCATCATCAGTGCCGATAGAACAGATGACATGTTGGCAGCGATAAAGGCCAACAGCTTTAGTTTTATTGCCAAGCCTGTGAAGCCGCTAAAACTCAGAGCGGTATTGAATCGCGTGAGTTAATTCAAATCACTATTTTTAATTAACTATTAGAGACTAAAAGGCCTCAGATGAGGCCTTTTTTTGATCCGATAGACTTGCTATGAGTTACTGGTTTTAACCAGCAATACCACCCTGCGTCAGTGTGGTTGGATCAAGCAGTTTGCTGAGTTCTTCTCGGCTGAGATCGGTTTCTCTTTCTGCAACCTCAAGGATTGGCAAACCCTCTTTGTAGGCTTTCTTAGCAATATCCGCAGCTTTCAAGTAACCAATCACAGGGTTGAGTGCCGTGACCAGAATTGGATTCTTTGAAAGTGCTAAATCAAGATTGTCTTGGCGCACAGTAAAGGTCGCAACGGCTTTATCAGCCAATGCGATGGAGCTGTTAGCTAAAAGCTCGATACTTTCTAATACGTTATGAGCAATGACTGGCAGCATCACATTCAGTTGGAAGTTGCCTGATTGGCCTGCCACAGTAATCGTCGTGTCGTTACCAATCACTTGTGCTGCTGCCATCGCTGCGGCTTCTGGAATCACAGGGTTCACTTTGCCCGGCATGATAGAAGAACCCGGCTGTAGCGCCTGCAATTCGATCTCACCTAAACCTGCTAGCGGGCCTGAGTTCATCCAGCGAAGATCGTTTGAGATCTTCATGATCGCAACTGCTGCAGTTTTGAGCTGCCCTGAAAAGGCAACGATCGCATCTTGGCTGCTGAGGTTGAAAAAGAAGTTCTCACTCGAGTTAAAACTGATCTTTGTCGATTGAGATAGGTGACTTGCAAACTTATCGGCAAAGCGTGGGTCGGCATTGATGCCTGTGCCCACCGCTGTTCCACCTTGAGCAAGTGCTTTAATTGCGGGCAGGGTGCTTTCAATGGCTTGCTTGGCGTGTTCAATCTGGAACTTCCAGCCACCAAGCTCTTGAGCAAAGGTAATTGGCATCGCATCCATTAGATGAGTACGACCGGTTTTCACTACCTCAGCAAGCTCTTGCTGTTTAACGGTAAGTGCTTCAGAAAGGTGAGTTAATGCAGGCAGCAGTTTGTTTTCAGCCATAAGAGCGACACTGACTTGAATTGCAGTTGGTACCACATCATTGCTGCTTTGGCCCATATTGACATGATCATTCGGGTTTACGTCGCCTTGTAAGCTTCTTGAAGCGAGCGTGGCAATTACTTCGTTGGCATTCATGTTGGAGCTAGTACCAGAGCCAGTTTGATAAACATCGATCGGGAATTGATCGAGGTATTTACCATCGATGATCTCTTGGCTCGCTTCGGCAATCGCGTTGGCGATATCACCTTCCAATAAACCCAACTGAGCGTTGGTGTCTGCGGCGGCCTGTTTAATGAATGCCAATGCTTGAATGAAGCTGGTTGGCATCTTGTGTGAACTAAAAGCAAAGTTATCTGCAGCACGTTGAGTTTGTGCTTGGTATAGCGCATCAGCAGGGACTTTCACTTCCCCCATGCTGTCTTTCTCAATTCGATATTGTAGGGTCATGTTCTATCCTTGTTAGCCAAGTGGGGCTTGGACTTGTTGTAGTGTTTGGCTGAGATTCAAAAAACGCGCTTGGCCTTGAGGCTGCTGGCAGTAGTGGCGTTTCAAATAAAATAGTGGTGAGTGAATAGAGTCTAGGCAGATATGACGAAAGGCGAAACTGCGCTCAGGAGACTCAATCGCTTCAATCAGATGGAAGAAAACTTGGCGCAGGTACAGCTCGCACAACAAGATGTTTTCTTGGGCGGCGTGCTTTTCATAGTAAGCGGAAAGCGTCAGTGCGCACTCGATGTAGTCTCGAATCACAAATGGCTCATGGCCTTGAACTTGTTCTAATGAAGCAAAGCGATCTTGTGCTTTGTAAAACCTCGAATAGAGACCCTGCTGTTCTTTCATCATCAATTGCATCTCTTTATTGGATGTTAATGATAATTATTATCAAATGAAACTTTAAAAACAACCCTTTGTTTGTCTTTTTATAAAATGAAACGGGAAAAGAAAAAGCCGATACATAACGTATCGGCTTTCTGAGATTCAGTACCTAATCCCTACAATGTAAGTACTGATTCATTTTTCTAAACATCTCTGCTTAGTAGTCGTGCTTAGTGGTCGTGAGCTTCACCAGCACCTTTCGGGTAACGGATGTTCTCAACCATATCTTGTACATCTTGTGGTACTTCAGCAGTTACTTTGTTTACAGCAATCGATACTACGAAGTTTAGACACATACCTAGCGTACCGATGCCTTCTGGGCTGATACCAAACCACCAGTTTTCAGGTGTGCTTGCTGCTGGGTTAATGAACTTGAAGTAGATGATGTAGCTTGCTGTGAAGGCAATACCTGACAACATACCTGCAATTGCGCCTTCCTTGTTCATCTTCTTGTAGAAGATACCTAGGATAATCGCTGGGAAGAAGGATGCTGCAGCTAAGCCGAAGGCAAACGCTACTACCTGTGCTACGAAGCCTGGTGGGTTAATCCCCAAGTAACCTGCACCTACAATCGCGACCATAGCTGCCAAACGAGCGGCTAACAGCTCCTGCTTGTCGGTCATGTTTGGTCTGAAGCCTTTCTTCAACAAGTCATGTGAAATCGACGTAGAGATTACCAGTAGTAGACCTGCGGCAGTTGATAGTGCGGCTGCTAGGCCACCGGCTGCAAGCAGTGCTACAACCCAGTTTGGTAGTTTCGCTAGCTCTGGAGAAGCCAGTACGATGATGTCACGGTTAATCTTCATCTCGTTGCGCTCATCGCCCGAGTAGAACATTTTGCCATCGCCGTTCTTATCTTCCCAACCAACTAGGCCAGTGCTTTCCCAGTTTTTGTACCAGCTTGGTGCGTCTGCTGCTGCTACACCTTGCATGTCAGGGCCGTTGATTGTTTCGATCATGTTTACACGAGCGAATGCTGCAACACCTGGTGCTGTTGTGTATAGCAATGAGATGAACAGTAGAGCCCAACCCGCTGAGATACGAGCATCACGTACTTTGGGTACAGTGAAGAAACGAATGATTACGTGTGGAAGACCCGCAGTACCTACCATTAGAGCCGCACAGATGAAGAATACATCCACCATGCTCTTGTTACCTTCGGTATAGGCGGTAAATCCGAGTTCTTCGGTGAGTCCATCCAGTTTATCAAGTAAGTAAACATCTGTGCCTGATAGCGTAGAGCCCATACCAACTTGTGGAAGTGGGTTACCTGTCATCATGATTGACGTAAAGATTGCTGGAACAAGGAAGGCGAAAATGAGGACACAGAATTGAGCTACCTGCGTATAAGTGATGCCTTTCATGCCACCAAGCACTGCGTAGAAGAACACAATACCCATACCAATGATGATACCTAGGTTAATGTCGACTTCTAGGAAACGAGAGAATACAACGCCTACACCACGCATCTGACCTGCAACGTACGTAAATGATACGAAGATTGCACAGAATACCGCTACCATACGGGCTGTTTTCGAGTAGTAACGCTCACCGATGAAATCAGGAACCGTAAACTGACCGAACTTACGTAGGTAAGGTGCTAAACATAGCGCAAGTAGTACATAACCACCTGTCCAACCCATTAGGTAAACCGCACCATCGTAACCAACGAATGAGATGATACCTGCCATTGAGATGAATGATGCTGCCGACATCCAGTCAGCGGCGGTCGCCATGCCGTTTGCCACTGGGTGTACACCACCGCCAGCAACGTAGAACTCACTCGTAGACCCTGCACGAGCCCAGATTGCGATGCCGATATATACCGCGAAAGTAATACCGACGAGAATAAACGTCCAAGTTTGAATATCCATGTTCTAGCCTCTAGTCTTCCTGTACGTTGTATTTTTTGTCGAGCGCATTCATGCGAACAACGTAAATAAATATCAGCGCCACGAAGGTGTATATCGAACCTTGCTGAGCGAACCAAAATCCTAGCTTGAACCCGCCAAACTGAACGGTATTGAGGGCATCCACAAATAAGATGCCAGCGCCGTAAGACACTGCAAACCAGACCGCGAGCAGTGTTCCCATAATTCCCAAGTTTTCCTTCCAGTAGGCTTGAGCATGTTCCGTAGATTCGAACGCCATTGCCTTCTCCTTTATTTCGTTTCCGTAGAAACTGTTTCTGTAGAAAATTATCGTGTTAACGTAATGTTACGATTTAGAATGTAGCAAGGATAAGTAAAGGGATCTGTGCAACTTTAGTCGGGACGCGATTAGCGCTAATCCACTGAAATATGGGAGTTGGAAGACATAACCATAGGAAAATGTGATGTTACAATGTTGTTAAATTAGCCTAAGGTCTAACAAAAACGCATGAATTAGGGTGCGAGTCATAAAATTTAACAACTAAATGACCGAGAAACGGTATTTAGTCCTGCATATGACACGAAGCGAAACATAAGTTTGTTATAGTATCAGCGGCACTTTTACCGACCGCGCCTTGCTTAACGGCAGAAGATCAACATGCTTAAAGCTCGGGTTTTATTCTTTGGGGGGACGAATTGGACGCAATAACTATTAACCATTTATTTTTAACTGGTGCGGTGCTCATCGCCATCAGTGTGCTTTTTTCGCAAGTCTCCTCTCGCTTGGGCGTTCCTATTCTTTTGATCTTCCTTTTCGTTGGCATGTTAGCTGGTGAAGATGGGCCCGGTGGCATCAATTTCGATGACTACTCCCTAACTTATTTGGTGAGTAATCTTGCGCTTGCCGTGATCCTGCTTGATGGCGGTATGCGGACCAAGGTTGCAAGCTTCAAGGTCGCTTTCTGGCCGTCACTGTCACTAGCCACAATAGGCGTGGCCTGTACTGCGACCTTAACTGGACTTATGGCTTCTTGGCTGTTCGACCTGTCACTGATGCAGGGCATTTTGGTGGGTGCGATTGTCGGCTCCACCGATGCGGCAGCGGTATTCTCTTTGTTGAAAGGGCAAAGCCTCAATGAGCGTGTTGGCTCAACCTTAGAGATCGAATCGGGTACCAACGACCCAATGGCAGTCTTCCTGACAGTGACCTTAATTGCGCTACTTGGCACCCCAGATGCCGAGATGGGAATGAACTTCCTACTGAAAAGTTTCGCGATGCAGTTTGGTGTCGGCACGCTTATCGGCCTTGGTGGCGGTTGGGTTCTGTGGAGTCTAATCAATCGAGTGCAGCTGGCTGATGGCCTGTATTCGATTCTGGTGCTCAGTGGCGGTGTAGCTCTGTTTGCCTTCTCTAACATGCTTGGCGGCAGCGGTATCTTATCGATTTACTTAGTGGGCTTGTTCATTGGTAATCGTCCGACACGCTCTCGACACTCGATTCTTAATGTCCTTGATGGCATGACGTGGTTAAGCCAAATCGTGATGTTCTTGGTATTGGGTTTACTGGTGACGCCATCGACGCTGATGGACATTGCTCTGCCTGCGTTAGCACTGGCCTTCGGTATGATTTTGTTTGCTCGTCCGCTGTCGGTTTGGTTGGGTTTGCTGCCGTTCAGAAGCTTTACCACCAAGGAGCGTTGGTTTGTTTCTTGGGTCGGTTTACGTGGTGCGGTGCCGATCATTCTGGCCGTGTTCCCGATGATGGCTGGCCTGCCTAATGCTCAGCTTTACTTCAATATCGCTTTCTTCGTGGTTATGGTGTCGCTGATTGTTCAAGGCGGCAGCTTGATGAAAGTCGCGAGATTGGCTCAAGTGACTTTACCTCCAACACCGACACCGATTTCTCGTACAGGCATTGAAATCTACCCTGCCAGTGAGTGGGAGATGTTTGTCTACAAGCTGAAAGAAGAGAAATGGTGTGTGGGCGAACCACTGAAGCGTTTGTCTATGCCGGAAGGAACGCGCATTACTGCACTGTTTAGAAAGGATACCTTGCTTCACCCATCGGGCAGTACCGTGCTAGAGGCGAACGATATTCTCTGTGTGCTTGGTCAAGATAAAGACCTAGATAGCCTAAGTGAGCTATTCAGTGAGGCACCTTTAGCCGAAGATGCAGCTCGATTCTTTGGTGATTTCTTCCTTGAGGTTGGGTTATCGATTGCTGCCGTGAGTGACTGCTATGGCATTGAACTTGGCTCGGAAGAAGAGCGCGACATGACGCTAAAACAATTGGCTGAGCGAGAACTTGGCGCGCACCCAGTATTGGGCGATAGCTTCGAGTGGCATGACATCACTTGGGTAGTCGCAGAGATAGATGATCATAAAGTCGTCAGGTTGGGTTTATGTTTACCCAAGACGACTTTAGAAGAGGATATGAGCGAAGCCTAATTGTGGACTTCTTGTAGCAAGATAACCGCTTGAGTACGATTTTTCACATCCAGTTTACGGAAGATGGCCGTCATATGTGCCTTGATGGTCGCTTCCGAAACATTCAATTCATAGGCGATTTGCTTGTTCAGCAAGCCGTCAGAAAGCATCCCTAATACCTTGTACTGCTGAGGCGTCAGTGTGGAAATCTTTTCTGCAAGGTCGCTACAGGCAGCATTGTTGGTAATCAGTCCTTCAGGGAAGAACGGGTCGCCATTCAGCACTTGATTCAGTGCACTCACCAATTCACGCATATCACTCGACTTAGGAATGAAGCCAAACGCACCGTGGCTCTTTACTTGAGTCACTACGCTGGCATCTTCACTGGCAGAAATCACCACAATCGGTAGATCTGGGTATTCAGCGCGCAGTTGAATTAAGCCTGACATGCCATTGGCACCCGGCATTTTCAGGTCGAGCAGCAGCAGGTCGGGTTCATCTTCTTTCTTAAGCAGAGTCAGTAAGGCGTCGAGAGAATCAGCCTCAAGCAGGTTCGCACCGCTGATCGCCATATGAACTGACTGAAATAGGGCGTTACGGAAGAGAGGGTGGTCATCAGCAATGATGATGGTATAGGTCGAGTCCATGACGTTCATACTTTTAACAATTTAGTTAATATTTATTATCATCCTGATTGAGTATGTGGACAATATCTATGCATTAAAAGTCTGAACCATATCGACTTTTATCCCTGTTCTTGGAAAGCGTTTCCTATAATCACAAAAAAGCCGCACTGCCATCTCGTTATGAGGAGCAGTGCGGCTTGCGTTAGAGCTTGTATTTAGACGAATGTCGTCGTTATAGCTGGTGGTCTTGCATGTGTTTTAAGAATACATCGGCAGGCATAAAACCAGTGACACGAGCATTTGGAACATGGTTACCCTCGCCATCCCAAAACTCAATCGTTGGTAAGCCGAGTACCTGTAATTGTTTAAGCAGTTCAATATCTTGAGGCATGTTTCTTGTTACGTCAGCCTGAAGCAGTACGAAGTCAGAAAGTTTGTTCTCAACATCAGCTTGATGGAAGGTGTACTTCTCGAACTCTTTACACGCCACACACCAATCTGCGTAGAAATCGAGCATCACTGGTTTACCCAGCTTTTTCGCTTCGATGAGCTGGATTTCTAGCTCTTCAACGGTATTGATGCGTGCAAATTGGATATGCTGTTGTTCTACCGTTACGCTCTTCTCCGCAAACCAATAGTTCAATGCAGGCTGTGCGGAAGCAAACAAGCCAAGCATTGCGATGATACCGACCGCACTTTGCTTCCAGCCGCCGAATGGCAGTGCATTCTTGCTGTGGTACAGCCAACCGAAGGCGATGAAGCCAAGGCCAGACCAAAGTACGGTTGCCCATAACTCAGGGATAATACGCTCTAGCAGGAAGATTGGTGCTGCCAGCAAGATAAAGCCGAATACGATTTTTACCTTGTCCATCCAGCTGCCCGCTTTCGGTAGTAGCTTATTACCAAATACCGCAACTAAGATCAGCGGGATACCCATACCCATCGCCAATGAGTATAGAGCGATCGCGCCAGTAAACAGGTCACCACTTTGAGCCACATACAACAGCGCACCCGATAGTGGCGCTGTGGTACAAGGCGAACACACCAAGCCAGAGATAGCACCCATCGCGAACACGCCCAAGGTATTGCCACCTTGTTGCTTGTTACTTTGGTTGTTGAGCCAAGTTTGAATGCTGCTTGGCAGTTGCAGGTTATAAACGCCAAACATCGACATGGCTAACGCCACGAATAGAACGCTCAACGCAATCAATACGTAAGGGTGTTGCATCGCCGCTTGGAACTGCATACCTGCAGAGGCAACCACTAAACCTAACAGGGTGTAGGTTAGCGCCATACCTTGCACATAGATGAACGACAACATCAGCGCACGACCTTGGCTGAGCTTGCCGCCACCTAAAACGATACCCGTTAGAATTGGGTACATCGGCAGAACACACGGTGTAAAGGCTAAGCCAACACCAAGTGCTAAGAATAATAATGGCGTCCACCAACTGTCACCGAGCTTATCGGCTAGGCTCACTTCTTTTGAAACGGGTGCACTTGATTGTGGAGTGGTGTTAGTTGCAACGTCTGCTTTTAGAGAAGCTTGTTGCGTTGAAACATCGGTTTCATTGTTTGCAGCCGATGACTCTTGCGATAACGCATTAGCTTGAGAGTCGCCTGAACCAGAACCAAAATCTGTAGCCGCAAATGGTTCAATGTCGATGATTCGAGTTTCGGGTGGATAGCAGAAACCCGCATCCGCACAGCCTTGATATTTAACGATCAGCTGTGAGCCATCTTGGTAACTCTGTAGGGGAACTTGAACGAATAGCGGCTGGGTATAAATGCTCACCTCACCAAAGAATTCATCTTGGTGTGGCTTACCATCTTCTAATTCAACGTTACCGATCGCGATATTTTGCCCAGTGAAAGAGAGGCTATGTTGGTAGAGGTAGTAGCCTTCTTTTACTTGCCAGTCGAGAAGCACCTTGCCGTCTTGCTGGTAGTAATTGAAAGGGAAAGCTTGGTCTACAGGGACAAAACCGTTGTTATTGCCTCCGAAGCTTGGCTCGGCGTTGTCATTTCCAAAAAGCGCCCACGCAGGCTGGGTGAACAGGGAAACACAAACAAAAAGTAATGTGGCAAGTCGTCGCATACTATTTAGTCATCAAATTAGAGTTGAAGGTATCTTAACTCAATCAGACCGTAATAGTTTGTGATTAGTTTCATCGACCAGCAAATATCCGCTAGGGCGGGTGAGCCACTTTGCTAGGCAGTCGAGAGAGGGTTAGCTGCGCAACTGCAGTGAACAGCCCTTGCCAGTAAGACATTTAGGCAACACCTAAGCGTGCTCTTACTACTTGTTCGCAAGCATCAATGTTCATCGTATCTTTTGGAATAATGAGCACAGTGTCATTGCCGCCAACAGTACCGATAATCTCTGTATGTGGGTCGATATCGACTAACCTTGCGACCAACTGCGCACAACCAGGGTTTGTTTTGACGATCACCATCGCTTGGTTGTGAGTAATTAATTCGATTTGCGATGAGATGGAGGCATCGACACGCACAGGCGCGCTTTCAACTGTAATGCAGTAAACCTTTTTACCACAGGCATTCTGAATTTTGACAACGCCAAGCTGTGACAAAATGCGAGAGACAGTCGATTGGCTAATGCCTGTATAACCGATCTCGACCAGTTTCTCGCGCAGTTGATTTTGGGTCGAGAAGCTTTGTTGTTGTAGTAAGCGTTTGCACGCCGCAGTCAGTGTTTTATCTTCAGCTGAATACAAGCAACCGTGCTCAGTGATTTCGTTCATGAACAACTCCTTAAGGTCAACGTGTGGATATCGCTTGTCCATAGCGCAGAACGCACTCCCAAAGCCGTAGAGTACGATTATTAATTAGGCTTACCGATGAATCCCGAAGTAGAGAAGGAAGGGTATGCGAGATGTATGATCATCTATGCATTGAGTCTACCACTAAAGGATAGTTATCTTTTTGAAGGCGATCACCAAATAATATTCTGGTTTGTTGCTTTTATTTTGGGGTTTTATTCTTTGGCTAATGGATATTTATTCCGGCTTGGGAATAAATATCCATGTTACTTTAGTGGTTTTTGTTGCGAAGGTAATACCGCTAAGGGTTAGCGAATTTCACTCATGATCTCGCGAGAGAATACTTTTTCACAATAGTGACATTTTAACTGTACGTTTTCGTGTTTTAGCTGCACTTTAAAGCTACTTTCGACAGGTTCACCGTGTGAAATACAGTTGCTATTTGGGCAGGCGAACACACTGTTGATTTGTTCTGGCAGCACAAGGGTTAGCTTGTTGACCACTTTGTACTCTTCAATCTGATTCACTGTCGCTTGTGGAGCGTACAGAGCCAATTGGTTGGCTTGTTCCTTGGTCAGAAAGATGTTCTCAATTTTGATTAGGTCTTTGTTGCCGAGCGCTGATGATGGCAGGTTTAAGCCCATCGTGATGCGTTGTTCTGTTTTATGCAGCTTGAACAGTTTGAGAATTTTAATCCCAAGATGAGCAGGGATGTGGTCAATCACGCTGCCATTACGGATCGCTTCTACTTGTAGCTGAGTTTGTTTAACCATGACTATATCTCCTGCTTATAAAGTGTCGTTTAGAACTAGGGCTAATAAAGCTTCACGTGCGTACACACCGTTTTCAGCCTGTTCGAAGTAGTAAGCGTGTGGCGTTTTATCGACGTCGGTGGTGATTTCGTCGACGCGTGGCAGTGGGTGAAGGACCTTCATATTTTGACGAGCGTCTTTCAATGTATCGGCGGTTAGGATGTAAGCCGATTTCATGTGTGCGTATTCCGACGCATCAAAGCGCTCTTTCTGTACGCGAGTCATGTATAAAACATCCAGTTCTGGCACGACTTCTTCAATGCTGCTGTGAGTGCTGTATTGGATCCCCATCTCTTCTAGCTCTTCACAGATGTAATCTGGCATCTCTAATACTTCTGGTGCGATAAAGAAGAAACGTACGTTATTGAATTTTGATAGCGCTTGGGTTAGTGAGTGCACAGTACGGCCATATTTTAGGTCGCCGACGAATGCGACATTGAGGTTATCAAGCGTGCCCTGCGTTTCGTAAATCGAGAACAGATCCAGCAAGGTCTGAGTTGGGTGTTGGTTGGCACCATCGCCGCCATTTACCACCGGAACACCGTTAGAGAATTCAGACGCTAAACGTGCTGCGCCTTCTTGTGGGTGACGCATCACAAAGGCATCCACGTAAGATGAAATAACCTGCACTGAGTCGGCAAGCGTTTCGCCTTTTTTCGCCAGTGATGTGTTACCGCCATTATCAAAGCCGATGACCGTGCCACCAAGGCGTTGAACGGCGGTTTCAAATGAAAGACGAGTTCGAGTTGAAGGCTCAAAGAAGCAGCTCGCAACGACTTTATTTTTCAGCAACTCTGGGTTTGGCTCGGCCTTGAGTCTTGCTGCTGTGTCGACGATAAGCTCTAGTTCATTACGAGTGAGCTCAGGTATGGAGATGATGTGCTTGTTAAATAACGAATGCGCCATAACGGGTCTTCCTTCTATGCATACAGTCAAATTGCGGACAAAAAAAAGCCCCCTAAAAATAGGAGGCTTCGAAACGATCAATAGAGCAAAATAAAAATGACACCAACGCCACTCTTTGGCGTGTGGTTTGACAATTATGTGCGACAGAATTGCGGTTCATTTTTTGCTCTCTTTAGACAAATTGCGGAGGATTATACTCAGATAAAAAGACCATGCAATACTTTCTGTAAAGTATTCATTTAATGGATTTTTATGCGGAATTGCGTCCGTTTTTAGCTTTCATTTAAGCCTTTGTCGGAACTGCGAATCTCAGGTTTTTTCAGGTAATAATCCTTTCTAGTACATGAAAAAAAATGCGGGTTTTATCCAAGGTCAAAATCCCAAGAACGCCACCCGCATTTCCCTGTTATTGCACTTAACTTGTCAACGTCTTGCGAACAAGTGAGTGCTTAACTTATTAACTTATTAACTTATTAACTTATTAACTTATTAGCTGCCTAGTGTCGCAACCATTACTGCTTTGATGGTGTGCATGCGGTTTTCAGCTTCGTCGAACACGATAGAGTATTCAGACTCAACCACTTCATCTGTCACTTCAACGCCGTCTTTTAGTTGTGGATATTCAGCAGCAAGTTGTTTGCCTACGGTGGTATCTTCGCCGTGGAAAGCCGGTAGGCAGTGCATGAATTTCACATGTGGGTTGCCAGTCGCTTTGATCATGTCCATGTTGACTTGGTAAGGCATCATTAGGTTGATGCGCTCAGCCCACGCTTCTTTTGCTTCGCCCATCGATACCCAAACATCGGTGTATAGGAAGTCACAACCTTGCACGCCTTCTTGAACATCTTCTGTTAGCGTGATTTTGCCGCCTGTGTGTTCAGCAATTTCACGACATTCAGCTAATAGCTCTTCTTGTGGCCAGAATTGTTTTGGAGCAACAAGGCGAATGTCCATGCCCATTTTCGCAGCGCCAACCATTAGAGAGTTACCCATGTTGTTACGAGCATCACCTAGGTAAGCAAAGCTGATTTCATGCAGTTGTTTACCACGGCCGTATTCCGTCATAGTTAGGAAGTCAGCCAGGATTTGTGTTGGGTGGAATTCGTCAGTCAGGCCATTCCATACTGGTACGCCAGCGTAAGCGCCTAGCTCTTCAACGATCTCTTGACCGAAGCCGCGGTATTCAATGCCATCGTACATACGGCCAAGAACGCGAGCGGTATCTTTCATTGATTCTTTGTGGCCAATTTGAGAGCCAGATGGGCCTAAGTAAGAAACTCGAGCACCTTGGTCGAATGCAGCAACTTCAAATGCACAGCGAGTACGAGTTGAGGTTTTCTCAAAGATAAGTGCGATGTTTTTGCCAGTCAGTGTTGGCTGTTCGTAACCGTTGTACTTCGCTTTTTTTAGCTCCATAGAAAGATCTAACAAGTGTTGAATTTCGCGTGGAGTGAAATCTAGTAGTTTTAGGAAGTTACGATTGCGTAGGTTAAAAGCCATGATGTATTCCTTCTTAGATTTAGGCGCTTTCTTGTTACAGGGAAAGAAAATTCAAGAAAGTGCGATTCAATATTTAGTTAAATTTGTTCGGTTCTGTTTGTTTCATTTGATTCTGTGTTTACAAGGACATAGAAACTTATTTGTGCGTTAACCTTTGGTGATATTGGTACCCGCTTGGCCTTGCAGGATTTGCAAGCCATCTTCGAGTGCGCCGATACCCACAACCTTGCCGCCTTGCTCAATGAATTCGCACGATGCTTCGATTTTTGGCCCCATTGAACCCGCATCGAATTCGAACATTGCTAACTCGCTTGGCGTGGTGCTGCGCAATGCGTGTTGAGTCGGTTTGCCCCAATCAAGGTAAACAGCGTCCGCGTCGGTTAAAATAAGCAGTGCATCCGCATCCAGTTGTTTCGCCAAGAAAGCCGCTGACATGTCTTTGTCAATAACCGCTTCCACACCCACTAATTTGCCATTTTCTTTTTTCACTGGGATACCGCCGCCGCCAGTACAAATCACTAAGTGGCCTGCATCGATAAGCTGGGTGATCGCTTCGTGCTCAACAATGCCAGTAGGGCGTGGGCTTGGTACTACGCGACGGAAATGTTGGCCGTCGGGTTTGACGATCCAGTGGAATTTCTCTGCCAATTCACGCGCTTCAGCTTCTTCGTAAATCGGACCAATCGGTTTGGTTGGATCCGCAAATGCAGGATCATTTGGATCAACCGTCATTTGCGTCAACATGCATGAGATGTTGCGGTTAGGCAGGTAGTTCTTGAACTCTTGCATCAGCATGTAGCCGATCATGCCTTGAGTCTCACTGCCCAACACATCTAGCGGGTACGGATTTACTTTTTTGTATTCCAAACCTTGCAGAGCAAGTAAACCAACTTGTGGGCCATTACCGTGTACTAGAACCACGTTGTACACTTTCGCAATTTCAGAGATGGTTTTAACAGCTGTTTCAATATTACGGCGTTGAACATCGGCTTCTAACGGCTCACCGCGACGAAGTAGGGCATTACCACCGAGTGCGACAACAACAGTTTGCTTAGTCATAATTGTGTTCTCTCATTTTGGCCAAGCTGAGATGATTTAAGATCGTTCAACTTGGCCGTTTCGTCTTAGTGATTAGATACCATCACGTTCAATTGGGCAGCTCATGCAGCGTGCGCCACCGCGACCGCGGCCAAGTTCATCGCCTGGAATCGGAAGAACTGTGATGCCTGCTTTGTCGTATTTTTCATTGGTGTATGTGTTGCCTTCGTAGCCAATCACGACGCCAGGTTTAACCGTTAGAACGTTGTTTGCATCGTTCCACTGCTCACGTTCTGCATGGAAGTTGTCACCACCAGTCGTGATTAGGTTTAACTTGTCTACGCCCAATGCTTTTTCGATAGCCGTTACGAAGTAGCCTTCCTCTTTCACTTTTACCGCACCAGACTCATCGCCAGTTAAGTTCCAGCACTGCACGTCTTTACTCACCACTTCAGGGTAAACAGAGAACGTATCTTCGTTCATGTGTGTCATCACGGTGTCTAGGTGCATGCAAGAGCGGTGTTTTGGTAGCTGCATTGCGATAACTTGTTTCGCTTGACCGTGTTTGAATAGGCTAGATGCTAAGTGCTCAACACCTTGTGCTGTTGTACGCTCAGACATACCGATAAGCACTGTGCCACGACCGATAACAAGAACGTCACCGCCTTCAATCGTTGAGTTGTCGTAGCTGATGTTTTCTTCATCGCCGAAGTATTTGATGAAGTCTTGGCCTGCGAATGTTGGGTGCCAGCGGTAAATAGCGCGAACGTGGTTGGTTTCACGTTGACGAGCAGGTTTCGCCATTGGGTTGATTGATACACCGCCATATACCCAGCAAGATGTGTCACGAGTAAATAGGTGGTTTGGTAGAGGTTCGATAATGAAGTCAGTTGGTGCGTGCATGCCTTGCATCATTGAAGATGATTTCATTGGCATCTCAGCGTAAGACAGGCCGCCCGTTAGGATTTTTGCTAGCTCTAGGTTTGGTAAGTCGCCCAAGTAGCAGCGCACGTCGTTAGCAAAAGTTTTGCCTAAGCGGTAATCAGAAACTTGATGATTCAAAAGCCAATCTTTCGCTTCTGGCACTGCTAGCGTGTCCGCTAGTAGGTCAGTAAGAAGAAGAACTTCAACACCTTGATCACGTAGCGTTTGAGTAAATGCGTCATGCTCTTTACCTGCACGCTCAACAGCCAGTACGTCATCAAATAGTAAATCGTGACAGTTAGAGGGTGTTAGGTGAGTCAGTGCGCGTCTTGGACGGTGAACTAGAACGCGGCGTAATTGACCTATTTCAGAACCTACATAGAACTTACTCATGATCGTCTCTCTCTTATATATTTGAATTACTTTTATCGCTAAGAGTAATTATTTATTTTCAGTTGAGAAGAATGAATTATTTATTCATATCTCTTGTCTGGAATTAATATTACGCCTGCTAGTCAGGTATTCTTAGAGATCTATCACAAATCGTTTTTTATCCCTCAGCCCTTTAAAATTAAGGGTTTTAACAAACTTTATGCACTTTTAACTATTGGCTATCCCTTCTAAATAGTTAACTCTTTGGGAACATTATGCATACTTTTTTCACTCGTATTACTAGAATGGAAATTCTAGGGCTTTATATGCAAATTAAATTTATTGATAGGAATGAGCTTAAGGTGGAAGTATGCAATGTTAGTATTTATATATTTAATTTTGAATGTGAAATTAATTATTTCTTAACAATTTAAATGCGAATAAAGCTATTGCGGTCACACTTTATAATCGAGTGTTTTAATCCGGTTTTCTATGAAAATAGCCAATACTAGTCCTTTGCTTATTACAGCGTAAATTACTTTAAATATAATTAACGCTAATAAGTGACTAAGTATTTCTCTAAATATAGTAGCGATGAATATTTGCTTTTTAATTAACCTTAGCGTCGATACTTAAAGGTTAGATTTTCTTTCTAGCAAGTCTCTCAGCTCGTTTACGTTTTGTTGCTTTGATAGATAGGTAGATAGGGTGGTAGGGAGGCTTTTAATGATGCGTGTGCAGCTTGTGAGGGTGTTTCGATGGAAGGGTTTTGTTGGTCATCGATAGTGACAAAAAAGCCGCTAGAAAGCGGCTTTGAGTGAGAAAGTGAGGTGTGTAGGTTTTAGATAAGCGCACCAATACTCAGAACAATGATGCAGAACACCATCAAGATACCGACTAGTGGCATTACCCATTTAACCCAGCGTACATAAGGGACGCGAGCAATCGCCAAGCCACCCATCACTACCGCGGAGGTTGGCGTAATTAGGTTCACCAAGCCAGATGCTGATTGGTACGCGGTGATAACCAGGTCACGACCTACGCCAGCAAAGTCAGCCAGTGGTGCCATGATTGGCATGGTAAGTACCGCCAAGCCAGAGGTCGATGGAACTAAGAACGACAGTAGAATCTCTAAGAAGAACATCACGTTAATGAAGATAACCGAAGAAAGCCCCGTTACCATTTGTTCTGCAGAGAACAGAATGGTATCGGTGATCATACCGCGGTCCATCACCACTACGATACCACGTGCAATACCTATGATAAGCGCAACACCAAGTAGGTCACGGGCACCATCAATAAAGCTGGTGGTAAACTCTTCTTCGCTCATACGAGCCACAATACCGACGATGATGGTTGCTGCTAAGAACATTGCAGAGATCTCTGCCATCCACCACCCAGCAACGGATACACCGTAAATCATTACCGCGAATGAACCACCAAAAATGGTCAGAATCAGTTTACGAGTTGCGGTGAATTCCAGTTTTTCGCCACTTGCGTTGCCAAGGAAGTGCGCTTTGTTCTCTTCGTATTTGTCGTACACAATCGATTTGCTTGGATCGGCTTGAACCATTCTTGCGTAGCGCATCACGTAGGCGACACAGATACCCCAACCAATAATCAACATCGCAATACGCAACACGATACCGTCGGTAAATGGAATGCCAGAGGCGTTGGCAGCGATCACGGTTGCGAATGGGTTAATGGTTGAACCTAGCACCCCAATCCCTGCGCCAAGTAGTACCGTCGCAGCAGCCACCAGAGGGTCAAAGCGAGCAGCCATCATTACAGGCACCAACAATGTATAGAATGGTAGTGATTCTTCCGCCATGCCGTAGACAGTACCGCCTGCGGCGAACAGTGCCATCAGTATTGGTATCATCAACTCTTCTCGCCCTTCTAATCGGGCGGTAACGCGTTCGATACCGGCATCAATCGCCCCCGTCTTAGTTACTAGTCCTAAGAAGCCACCAATGATTAGGATGAACAGCGAAACGTCGATTGCCGCAGCTTCATAGCTATTGTGGTCGTAGAAGCCGTCAATAGGCGCTAGCAGTACGTCAATCACGCCTTGAGGGTTACCTTCTACCGCTTGATAGGTTCCGGTTACGGGTACTTCTCGGCCTAGCTCTTCATTCATTGCTCGGTCGTATTGGCCTGCTGGAACAATCCAGGTAAGCAGAGCGACGAACGCTATCAGAATAAATAGAATGGTGTAGGCAGAAGGGAATTTAAAGTTGGCAAAGAAGCCGCCCTTTTTTTTCTCGCTTGGTATCGTTTGAGTTGTCATGGCTATCTCCTTACATCATCTTAAATAGAAGTGATGTGAATTAGCGACTAATGATTTATAGATTGTAAATACACGGACACTTATAAAGCACTCAACGATATAAAGTTGCTGACTTTAAATTAAGTTTGTTTTTATATTTACTAATCCAAATGAAGTTAGATTTAATTTAGCTGCGGTTATTTTATTCCTTACGTCAGTATTTAAGTTTGGTGCTGTTCACAAAAATAATCGCTAATGAATGGTCTGAAAAATGGCAGAAAAACGGCAAGGTTTTTTGGTTAGTTAGCTTGGATTAATATTCGCTATGGATTAAAGGAAAGCGAGGGGGGATTGATTTGATAGGTGTTGTTTCTAGTTTGGTTGAATAATCTTGGAATTTTATTCAAACTTTATTTTTAGGCGGTTTTTAAAGTTTATAATGGTTATTTGATGTGTATCAAACAACACGTTGAGTAGAAAATAAAAAAGGAAGCCGAAGCTTCCTTTTAAATGTTCAATCATCAGCGAATATTAGATAAACAGACCGCCGAACGCGAAGCCTAGTGCTACCGCTGTACTGATTGTTACCACACCTGGAATGAAGAATGGGTGGTTGAAAACGTAGTTACCGATACGCGTTGAGCCTGTGTCATCCATCTCAACCGCTGCTAGTAGCGTAGGGTAAGTTGGAAGTACGAACAGCGCACTTACCGCAGCAAAAGAAGCAACGGCTGTTAGTGGTGCTACGCCAATCGCTAGTGCTGCAGGCATCAGTGCAACCGTTGTTGCGCCTTGAGAGTAAAGCAGCATCGAAGCGAAGAACAGAACAAGAGCCAGCATCCATGGGTAGTCAGCCAGTAGAGCGCCTGCTACGTCTTTGATTTCAGCAACGTGTGCGTTTACAAATGTTGAACCTAACCAAGCCACACCAAGTACACATACACATGCCGTCATACCAGAGCGGAATGTTGGCGCTGAAGAAATCTTAGCTGCATCAATCTTAGTGAACAGAACGATAGCCGCTGCTGCTGCCAGCATCACAGACATGATCGCTTCGTTACGACCTAGTGCAGGGTTTTCAATTAGGCCAACAGAGCTAGAGATAGCTGCTGCGTAGCACACCACGAAACCAATCGCTGCTAGGAAGATGTAAGTCGCTTTCTTCGCTGTTGGAAGGATTTCGCGTTTCTCTTCTGTTGCCAGTTTGATTAAGCCTTTCTCAAGACGCTCTTGGTAAACAGGATCGTCTTTCAGTTCACTACCCATGTAGTTAGCAACAACCGCACCAACCATACAAGCGATGAAGGTTGTTGGGATACAAACCATCAGTAGCGTTAGGTAATCAACACCGAACGGTGCCAGCATTGCTGCGAAAGCCACAACCGCTGCCGAGATTGGCGAAGCCGTGATAGCGATTTGAGAAGCGACAACTGCGATAGACAGTGGACGAGAAGGACGTACGCCTTGGCCTTTCGCTACTTCTGCAATAACAGGCAGTGTAGAGAATGCTGTGTGACCAGTACCTGCCATTAGTGTCATTACAAAGGTCACAATTGGCGCATAAAAGGTGATACGTTCAGGGTGCTTACGCAAAAAGTTTTCTGCAATTTGCACCAACCAGTCCATACCGCCAGCAACCTGCATTGAAGCAATTGCGGTGATAACAGACATGATGATCAAGATTACGTCGATCGGGATGAAAGATTGGCTTGTTGGAACGCCAAGAATAAGTGAAAGGGCAATAACACCAGCACCACCGGCAAAACCGATACCGATACCGCCAATTCTGGCCCCCAAAAAGATAAAGAGCAGGACGACAAATAGTTCTACTGCAATCATAAGTAACACCTCATTTAGATTTTATTATGTGAACATTCGCCGCTGGAATGTTCACATAATAGTTCTATGGTTTAGGTTCAATTAAGCAAAAGTGCAACATACAGAAATCCACAAAATAAACATGGTTAACCGTATTGGAGCCTAAAAAAGGGCTCCGTTTGGAGCCCTTTCTCGCTAACTTTATTCGTAGCGCTTCGCTTTATACTGAGGATGCATCAAATTTTCAACAGAGAAAATGTCATCAAGCTCTTCTTCGCTCAATAAACCGCGCTCTAGAACCACATCACGCACGCTCTTACCTGTTTCTGCACAGATCTTACCAACAATGTCACCTTCGTGGTGGCCAATGTATGGGTTTAGGTAAGTTACGATACCGATAGAGTTAAATACGTGAGATTCACACACTTCTTTGTTCACAGTAATGCCGTCTACACACTTGTCGCGTAGGTTCACACATGCGTTTGTTAGGATGTCTAAAGACTCAAACATGCTTTGTGCGATAACAGGTTCCATTACGTTCAATTGAAGCTGACCGCCTTCTGCTGCGAAAGAAACCGTGTTGTCATTACCTAGAACTTTAAAGCAAACTTGGTTTACTACTTCAGGTACAACTGGGTTTACTTTAGCAGGCATGATTGAAGAACCCGCTTGCAGTTCAGGTAGGTTTAGCTCGTTGAAGCCAGTGCGTGGGCCTGAAGAAAGAAGACGTAAGTCGTTACAAATCTTAGACAGTTTAACCGCTAGACGTTTAAGTGCACCGTGCGTCATTACGTATGCGCCACAGTCAGACGTTGCTTCGATAAGATCTTCAGCCGCTACACACTCAAGGCCCGTTACTTCTGCTAGGTGTTTAACTGCTAGGCCTTGGTAGCCAGGAGCTGCATTCAGACCAGTACCGATAGCTGTTGCGCCTAGGTTAACTTCAAGCAGTAGCTTTGATGTGTATTCTAGGTTTTTGATTTCTTCATTGATGGTTACAGCCCAAGCGTGAAACTCTTGGCCAACCGTCATTGGAACTGCATCTTGAAGTTGAGTACGACCCATCTTCAAAATGGTGTTGAATTCTTGGCTCTTAAGCTCGAATGCACCTTTTAGGTATTCAATCGCGTCGATCAGTTTTAGTACGCTGTTGTAAACAGAGATACGGAAGCCAGTTGGGTAAGCACAGTTTGTAGATTGGCTACGGTTTACATGGTCGTTCGGGTTGATGAACTCGTATTGGCCTTTTTCTTTGCCCATAAGCTCAAGTGCCACGTTCGCAACCACTTCGTTCGCGTTCATGTTTACAGAAGTACCAGCACCACCTTGGAAAACGTCTGATGGGAACTGATCCATGCACTTACCCGTGTCTAGAATTAGGTCACAAGCTTGGATGATGTATTTAGCCACTTCGCTAGGAATTACACCTAACTCTTTGTTTGCTAAAGCCGCAGCTTTCTTTGTCATCACCATACCGCGAACGAATTCAGGTACATCTGAGATCGTTACATTTGAGATGTTGAAGTTTTCAACTGCGCGTAGAGTGTGGATGCCGTAGTAAGCATCAGCCGGAACATGACGTTGACCTAAAAGATCTTCTTCGAGACGAGTAGCTTGAGGAGCATCAACTTGTGCTTCTGATAGAGTAGCCATAACAGGATCCTTAGAGAATTATTCTGATTATATAGTTAGTTATTAGCCTATTCTGTGTGCAAATACTCCGTTCGCTAGAATATTGGGCTGATAAATCCGTCCTGACTTATGTGGCACATGATACTGTACTTAGCGCATAAAAATATTAAGTTGATCACCTTTTTCGGTTTTGTTTCGTCAATATTTTGCAAAGTTATTCTCGGTCAATAAACACGCTTATTTACAGGATAAATTTGAGATTGATAGGGCTTTCAGCGTAAACTGAATGCAACAAAGGAGGGCGTGTGTTTCCTATCTTATTATTACTATTTATCTTCGTACCCATCATTGAGATTGGGCTATTTATTCAAGTTGGTGGCTTCTTAGGATTGTGGCCAACTATTGCGTTAGTGTTGATTACTGCATTTGTTGGTGCCTCACTGGTTCGTAGTCAAGGCATTCAGACACTAATGTCTGTACAAGGCCGTTTGCAACAAGGCGAAATGCCAGCACAGCAGATTCTTGAAGGCGTGATGCTTGCGGTTGCAGGTGTATTACTGCTGACTCCGGGTTTTATGACGGACGCACTTGGTATGTTGGTATTGCTGCCAGCACCAAGAGCGATGATTGCTAAGAAAATGATGGAAAAAATGGTGGTTAGCAATATGTCTGGCGGTTTCCATGCGGGTGGACAGGCTGGTTTTGGTCAGAGTCCATTTGGACAAGACCCATTCAATCGCGATCCCTCTAACCAATCAAAAGATGGCAACACCTTTGAGGGTGAGTTTGAGAAGAAAGACGACGACAACGATCGTAACCGCTTGAACTAATCCGTTTTCCCTCTTCTTTATATAGAGGGAAAAACAGAAAAGGCTCTTACCATTATCCTTCGCAAGCAAGTGATAATGGTAAGAGCCTTTTTTATTGCATGTTACCGGCTATTTACGATTGCTAGCAGGAACAGGTAACAGGTCGAATGAGCGGTTATTTACTGAGATTGGTATTATACCGCGCCTTCAAAGCCCATTTGTCGCCATGCTTCGAATGCAATAATAGCAACCGCGTTAGATAGGTTTAGGCTGCGTGCGTCTGGCATCATTGGAATGCGAATGCGTTGTTCCATTGGCATGCTTTCGATGAACTCAGCAGGCAGGCCGCGTGTCTCTGGGCCAAACATCAACACATCACCTTGTTGGAATTTTGCATCCACGTGGTGACCTGTCGTTTTCGTTGTGCAAGCAAAAATACGGAAGTCACCTTCGCGTTCATTTTCTAGATACTCAAGGAAGGCTTCTAGGTTCTTGTGACGCTTAACTCGTGCAAGGTCGTGGTAATCCAAGCCAGCACGACGAACTTTCTTCTCTTCAAAATCAAAGCCAAGCGGTTCAATCAGGTGCAGGTTTGCGCCGCAGTTAGCACATAGGCGGATGATGTTACCCGTATTGGGTGCAATTTCAGGTTCGTATAGAGCGATATCAAACATGTTGGTTCACAAGAATAATCAAAGATAGCCAGAGTATACGGTGGCAAGCTGAGTGAGTACAGTTCACCACCATTCGCTTACGCTTTATTCGCGAGTGCCTGTGCATAGTTTTCAGCAACCGCATTCCAATTCACCACATTCCACCATGCGTTGATGTAATCAGGGCGGCGGTTTTGGTAGCTGATGTAGTAAGCGTGTTCCCAAACATCCAGCGCAAGAATTGGCTCACCTTTGCTGGCGATGGTATCCATCCACGGGTTATCTTGGTTTGAGGTTGAGATGATTTTCAGTTGTCCTTGTTCTACTACTAACCACGCAAAGCCTGAACCAAAGGTATTGATTGCCGCTTGAGCGAACTGTTCTTGGAACGTCTCGAAATCTCCGAATGCGCTCTTGATAGCATCACCAAGTTCGCCTGTCGGTTCTCCACCGCCGTCTTGCGACATGCAGTTCCAATACAAGATGTGATTGTAGTAGCCGCCACCATTGTTGCGAACTGCCGGGCTGTGCTGTGAGATGTTTGCGAATATCTCGGTCAGAGATTGCTGTTCTAGTTCGCTGCCAGACACCGCCGCAACAAACTTATCGTAGTAGGTTCTATGGTGTTTACTGTAATGCACTTCCATCGTTTTAGCATCAATGTAAGGTTCTAGGGCATCGTAAGCGTAGGGCAGTTCAGGGAAAATGTGAGACATGGTAAATCCTCCTTAATTAGAGGATTTACCATAATGATAATGACAATCATTATCAACTGCGATCTTTGTGGGGGTATTACACCGGTAAGATAGGTAGGGTGATTTCGAGTTGTAATCCACCTAACTGGCTTCGGCTTGCCGTGATGGTGCCGCTGTGTTGGCGAATCGCACTCTCAGTAATGGTTAACCCAAGCCCAGTACCTCCGGTATTGCGATCACGGGCAGTTGAAACGCGATAGAAAGGTCTGAAGATAGAATCTAATTCATCATCAGGTACACCATCACCATTATCATTGACGCAAATTGTCAGCTGATCTTGTACAACGTGGAACTGCACATCGACTTGGTCTTTGCCGTAGTAGATGGCGTTACGCGTAATGTTGTCTAACGCACTCATCAGCAGCTTAGGGTTACCCGAAATAGAACGCTCAGGGATCTCCGAGAACGTCAGTTGTTTACCCATCTGTTCAGCTTCAAACTGTGCGTCTTTTAAGATCTCTTCCCATAGGCTCGAGATAGGTTGAACCTCACGAGTAATGTGGCTGTCGACTTGCATACGAGATAGCGTCAGTAGCTCACTGATCATCTGTTCCAGACGTTGTGCTTCGGTGTCAATGCGTTCTAACTCTTGGCTCTCGCCTTGTTTACGAATCGCTAGTGCATTGGCCATACGCAGACGTGTCAGTGGGGAGCGGAGCTCGTGTGAAATATCAGAGAGCAGTCGCTGTTGCCCCGAAATCATCTGGTTTACCGCTTCTACCATCTGGTTAAAGCTCTCACCCGCTTGTCTGAATTCTGAAGTGCCTTTTTCAAGTGTTGGATCGACTTCAAATTGACCTTTCGCTACGCGCTGGGCTGCGCGTTCGAGCCTGCGAGCAGGTTGGCTCAATGCCCAAGCTAACCATAATAATAGCGGGGTACTGGCTAACATCACGGCAAGCAAAAGCTGCAGAGGTTTATCAAACAGGCGTAACAAGAATGGCGGTGGTTGATTCCATTTCACTCCGGCATACATCAACAACTCTTCGCCCGCCAGTTTGATCGGTACTGGACCTGCGACCATGTAGTGCCCGTATAGCTTCTGCTTCGGCACTTCAGGGTTCTCAATTGAGGTCACAAAGTTTCGAATTGCCTTCAACTTGTAGTCTGAATGTCTCTTAGAGGTAAGGACTGCTCCTTCAAGGTCGGTTAAGTAGATGCGGGCGCGAGAATCCTTGCGGCTACGTGGTGCCTCAAGTTGGAACACAATTTTGCCCAGATTCGGTTCTTTGGCGTAGCGTTTCTCTGTGAATTTAGCGATACGCTCTAACTTATTGAGATGATCCGCGGGCACATCACGTGCTACACGTGGATCTAAATGGGGAAGTGACAGCACCGACAAAAGCACCAGTAACATGGTGAACCAAAAGATAGCAAAGATACGTCCATATAAGCTGGTGATTTTAGGGATACGCATTAATCTTCCTCTACCAATAAGTAACCACGGCCTCGTAAGGTTTTGATGCGAGATTTGCCGTCGCTACGCTCAGGAATCTTTTTACGCAGATTGGAGATGTGCATATCAATTGCGCGGTCAAACGCCGCAAGCCTTTTACCCAACACATCTAGGCTCAATGCTTCTTTGGTGATCACTTGCCCTGGATTTTGGATAAGGTGACTCAGTAGTGCGAACTCGGTTGTGGTGAGGTCGATGAGCTGACCATTGCAGTAGGCTTCTTGTTTACCAGGGAAGACTTCGATGTCTTGATATTGAACCTTGTCACTGACCGCTTTAGGTGCAGTGGTGGTTTGAGTCCGACGCAAAATGGCACGAATACGCGCTAACAACTCTCTGTCACTGAAAGGCTTAGGTAGATAATCGTCTGCGCCAAGTTCAAGGCCAATTACACGGTCGATCTCTTCGCCTTTTGCGGTCAGCATCAGCACGGGCGTTTCCCAATTTTCTCTCAGTTTCTTTAGTGTCTCCATGCCATTAAGACGCGGCATCATCACATCCAAAAGAATCAGGTCAATCTCATCATTGATAGCTTCAAGTCCCGCATAGCCATCATTGGCTTCGGAAACAGTGAAGCCCTCAAAGCTCAGAATGTCTTTGAGTAAGCTGGTTAACTCGGTGTCGTCATCAATAAGAAGAATGTTCGCCATTGGGAAGCCTTAATCGGTTATCTGCTATTTACAGGTTAATAATACTGCTAATTATTCGTCAACTTTCACTCTTTACGATTCTTTACGCTTTCTAAACGTCACTTTACGAGGGAAATACTAATCTATATTCAAGCGCTGAGAAACAGACGCAACACATGACTTATTATACCGAATTGAGGCAACAATTATGAAAATGACTAAGAAACTTGTACTAGCAGCTGCGGCACTTCCACTTATTTTTGGTACAGCAAGCGCATATGCTTACGGTGGTGGTGATAAAGGCGACCACAAAGGCATGCACGGTAAATGTGGCGGCTTCGATAAGAAAGTGATGCGTCAGCTAGACCTGACTGATGCTCAAAAAGCAGAACTAAAAGAGATGCGTGAAGCGAACCGCGCTGAGATGAAAGCAAAACACTCAGGCAATAAAGCTGACAAGATGGCGAAAATGAAAGCGCATCAAGAGAAAGTTCAAGCATTGGTACTGGCTGACAACTTCGATGAAGCAGCAGCAAACGACCTAGCAAGCCAAATGGTTGAGAAGCAAACTGAGCGTCGCGTAGCAATGCTTAAGAAACAACATCAAATGATGAGCGTACTAACACCTGAGCAAAAGACTCAACTGAAAGAAATCCAACAAGAGCGCATGACTAAGTGTGCTGACAAAATGGAAAAACGCATGAACAAAGACAAGTAATTCATTGCTTGAGAAATCAGCGTTGCATGAAAGTGTTTAGAAAGAAGCGGCCGTGTGCCGCTTTTTTTGATCCTTAAAAATGAATGTTTTACATCATGGCTGTCATATTCAATTGGTTGTTTGCGGGTTATACTTTGTGCTATCAGTCACTTTATAGCCAAGTTATGAAACAAGAATACGCACGTTTAGTTACGCTCGCCGCTTGGGCAGCCACAACCATCGCCACTATTTTATTGATAGTGAAAGTCGCAGCGTGGTGGGTGACAGGTTCTGTGAGTCTGTTGGCTTCCGTCGTGGACTCCATGCTTGATATCGCAGCCTCTGTCGTTAACCTTATCGTGGTTCGCTACTCTCTGCAGCCTGCCGACAAAGAGCACACCTTTGGTCATGGTAAGGCCGAATCCCTTGCTGCATTAGCGCAAGCGATGTTTATTTCAGGCTCAGCATGTTTCCTTATTCTCAATGGTATTGAGCGCTTCTTCCGACCTCATGAACTGAACTCTCCAGAAATTGGTATCTACGTCAGCCTGTTCGCGATAGTGATGACCTTTGGTCTGGTTCGCTTCCAAAAACATGTGGTCAACAAAACGGGTAGCCAAGCTATTGCAGCCGATTCATTGCACTATCAATCAGACCTTTATATGAACGCCGCGATCATGCTGGCACTGGCATTGAGTTGGTTTGGGCTTGGCCAAGCGGACTCTGTATTTGCGGTCGGTATAGGTATCTACATTCTTTACAGCGCTTATCAAATGGCGATGGAAGCGGTTCAGTCTCTGCTTGATCATAAGCTGCCTGATGAAGAACTAAAGCAGATAAAAGAGACATCATTGAGCGTGGAAGGCGTGCTGGGTGTGCATCAATTACGAACGCGTCGTTCGGGGCCAATTCGCTTCATTCAACTGCATCTAGAATTAGAAGATAATATCCCACTTATTGAAGCGCATCGCATTTCAGACGAAGTAGAAGCTAAGCTTATCTCGGTGTTCCCTGATGCTGATGTATTAATTCACCAAGACCCGTATTCGGTCGTATTTGGACCAGAGAAGCAGCAGAAATTCCACTCGTGGTAATGCGTGCTAAAAATTAGCTGGCAAATGGTAAGTGGGTGGCTTTTGAACTAAAGTGAGTAAAAATTACTAACTCTTTCGTGATTCAAAAAACACCTTAGTAACAATTAATGTTGATTCTGATGTGAATCAACAAAGTTACTGAGTAAAACTGTAATACTCTTACAGAAGTAGAAATGTTACATAAATTTACGCGATTTAAGTGCTATTCCCTTTGAGGAAATGTAACATAAAGCACAAATACAGATTTAAAATCTTGTTGATATACAATCAGCAAGTACAAGAATTGAATAATAGATTCCCAAAAATCGAGGGTGAGCATGATTAAGAAGATCGGTGTTTTGACCAGTGGTGGTGACGCTCCAGGTATGAACGCAGCAGTTCGCGGCGTTGTTCGTACTGCGTTATCAGTTGGCATTGAAGTTTACGGCATTTACGACGGCTACCAAGGCCTTGTTGAAGACCGTATCGAAAAGCTTGACCGTTCAAGCGTATCTGACGTGATCAACCGTGGTGGTACTTTCTTAGGTTCTGCACGTTTCCCTGAGTTCAAAGACGTTGCTGTTCGTGAGAAAGGCATTGAGAACCTTAAGAAGCACGGTATCGAAGCACTTGTTGTTATCGGTGGTGACGGTTCTTACATGGGTGCTAAGAAACTGACTGAAATGGGTTACCCATGTATCGGTCTTCCAGGCACAATCGATAACGATATCGCGGGTACTGACTACACAATCGGCTACCTAACAGCGCTTAACACTGTTATTGATTCAATTGACCGTCTACGTGACACGTCTTCTTCTCACCAACGTATTTCTATTGTTGAAATCATGGGCCGTCACTGTGGTGACCTTACGCTTATGTCAGCAATCGCGGGTGGTTGTGAGTACATCATTACTCCAGAGACTGGCCTAGATAAAGAACAGCTTATCAGCAACATCCAAGATGGTATTGCTAAAGGTAAGAAGCACGCAATCATCGCTCTAACTGAGCTAATGATGGATGCGAACGAACTGGCTAAAGAGATCGAATCTTCAACTGGTCGTGAAACTCGTGCAACGGTTCTTGGTCACATCCAACGTGGTGGTCGTCCTACGGCATTTGACCGTGTACTGGCTTCTCGCATGGGTAACTACGCTGTTCACCTTCTTCAAGAAGGTCACGGTGGTCGTTGTGTTGGTATCGAGAAAGAAGAACTTGTTCACCACGACATCATCGACTGTATCGAGAACATGCAGAACCCAGACCGTTCTGAGCTGTTCCGCGTTGCAGAAGAGTTGTTCTAAGTCACGCCTAGCGTTCGCTTAAAGAATTTAAAAACCGCTGATTGTTCAGCGGTTTTTTTATGCCTGCCGTTTGAGGTTTCTGGAATGACAGGCAACAAAAAAGGCCAACCTAAGTTGACCTTTCATCTAATCTAAACGGTGACGTTTAAATTAAGCTTTTGCTTTTGCTTCAGCTGCTGCTTTAGCGATAGCTGCGAAGCTTTTCGCGTCTAGAGCTGCGCCGCCAACTAGAGCACCGTCGATGTCTGGTTGTGCGAAGTAAGCTGCTGCGTTTTCTGGCTTAACAGAACCGCCGTATTGGATAACAACTTTCTTAGCAACTTCTTCAGATTTCTCTGCGATGTGTGCACGGATTTGAGCGTGGATGCGTTGTGCATCTTCAGCTGTAGCTGCTTTACCAGTACCGATAGCCCAGATTGGTTCGTAAGCGATGATAGCGCCTTCAAGAGCTTCAACACCTTGAGTGTTGATAACAGCGTCAAGTTGACGAGCACATACAGCAACAGTTTCGCCTGCTTCGTTTTGTGCTTCAGATTCACCGATACAAAGAACTGGAGTTAGGCCGTTCTCTTTTAGGAATGCGAATTTCTTAGCTACGAACTCATCTGATTCGTTGTGGTATTCACGACGCTCAGAGTGACCGATGATGATGTGAGATGCGCCGAACTCTTTAAGCATTGCTGGAGACATGTCGCCAGTGAATGCACCGCTGTTGTTTAGGTCAGAGTTTTGAGCACCTAGGATGATCGCGCTGCCCGCTTCAGTAAGCGTACGCTCAGCAAGATCAACGAAAAGTGCTGGTGGAGCAACTGCTACGTCTACGCCTGTTACGCCTTCAAGTTCAGCGTTAAGACCGTTTAGTAGATCAACAACCATTTCTTTGCTGCCGTTTAGTTTCCAGTTACCCATAACTACAGGATGACGCATAGGAATATCTCCAAAGTATTTAAATAAATCGAATGTAAAAAAGTAAACTTTATTACGAAATAATATAACAGATTAATATCAACAGATCATGACTGTGGTCATGACTTTCTTGGATCTTACTCAATGGTCAGAGTAGATTTTGAGCATATATCAGTGATCCGGCAGACAGAATAATAGCTAACTTCTCGGATTTTTCATCGTTAGTTGTTATTAAGGGACAAACGATTGCGTTAACAACAGGAAGTAACAATGCCGAATCTAGTTCTAGAGTACTCCAATTCAGTGGATGAGCGAGTGAATATCCAAGGCTTACTGGAAGATCTCCACCAAGTCGCTCTCACATGTGGCTTGTTTGATGTGCCATCAGTGAAGTCTCGTTCACTGCGTTGCCATAATTGGTTGGTCGGTGATGAGGAAGATAGTGTAGACTTTATTCATATCAGCTTTGAGTTACTTTCGGGACGAACGGAAGAGCAAAAGCGAGAATTGTCACGATCGTTAATGCAGATCCTGCAAGAGCAAGCGAGTCATGTAAGAAGCTTAACGGTGAATATTCGTGATATGGATAAAAGTTGCTTTCAAAAAGTAATAAACTAACCATTGCTGCTGACTTTTAGCGGCGTATAAATTTGAGTATTTAAGATGTCGATGAAAGATTTACTGCTCTCTTTCAAGGGGAGAATTGGTCGTAAGACTTACTGGATTTGGAATATTTTCTACTACATAGCGATTACTGGTTTTGCTTCTGGTATCTCTGTGTTGTTCCCTGCTTATTCGTATATCCTGCTACCAATCTTCCTATTGATGCTTGTGATCCCAGATCTTGCGGTCACCGCTAAGCGCTGGCACGACCGCAATAAGTCGAATTACTGGCTATTGCTAAATGTGCCGCTAGTACTGGGTCGTTTAGCTTCGCCAATGGCTGCGACTACCACAGAGCCGGTATCGCCAATTCATATGGCGGCAACCGTCGCGGCATTAGTGTGTGGCTTATGGATTCTGATTGAGTGTGGCTTGTTGAAGGGCACTGAAGGCCGTAATGACTACGGCGAAGACCCATGTAAATATTGATAGATAAGAAGGGAGCATTAGGCTCCCTTTTTTCTTTTTAATGCCTTGCTACTTTCAGTACATTTTAGGTTCGGTATTCGGCTTAAAAGGCACGATATTTTCAGGCAGAGATTCTTCAAAGCCGCTGCGCCCTTCGAGTGCATCTTGGAACTTACAGACCTGACAGCGCAACTCTTGCATGAGCACGACATTGGCATGGTGTGGGTTTTTACAGCGACTAACCACTAAGTCGATGTGACTTTGTTGAGCGCGAAGCCTACCTTGCATGGTCTCTGAAGCCGAACAAATCATCTGTTCGCACATCTCGTGTTTGAATTGGTTGAATGCTTTAGGATCGCTTTTCGCGAGTTGGACAAGTTCGTCAAAGGGTGGCAGTTTTTGAGCGGGTTGAGGATGCGCCATCATTCCTTCCTTAGCATTAAGCGTGTTTCATATGCTATAAGCTTAAGAAAGAAAACTGTACAAATTTTAATCTATTTGCATTTTCTCAATATTGAGACAGCATCAACCGTTTATCGTTACGATCAAAGTGCGGGTGTTAAGGTGTAAGTGCAGCGTCTCTCGCCAGCAATTATGTGCTCTGTACGGCTTACGTGGCACTCATCTTTTAGTAACTCAGTAAACACATTGAGCTCAGATTGGCACAGGCTAGGGCAGCGAGTTGCAGCCTTGCAGATAGGGCAGTGGTTCTCAATCAAGATGTAGTGATCGTCATGCTCTTGAAGCTCTGCCATGTAGCCTTCGTCTTCACGAAGCTGGGTGAGTTTTTTAAGTTTGCTGATGAGTGAATCACAGTCAGATAGCGCAGTTTGATACTGCTTTAGTGTGTGTTGTTCACGCTCGGCCGCAACCTTAGCCAGCCCTTCTTTACCAAATAGATTTTCCACAGCATCAATCACTTGAATAGTGAGTTCACCATGTCGGTCTGTAAATTGGCTGTGGCCTTGTTGAGTCAGGGACCAGTGGCGAGTCGGGCGACCCACCTTCACTTTCACATCATGAAACGCAAGAATACCGTCATCTTCCAGGCTTTGCAGATGTTGCCTTGCACCCATTGTCGTCATGCCAAATTCTTCTGACAGTTGTTTCGCGGTTACCGCGCCTTGACGCTTAATGGTCTGTAAGATTTTGTCGCTTGTTTTCATACTATCCCTACCTCATGAACCTTACTATTATGAGGCAAGGTGTTTATAAAGCAAACCATTTACTATATTGATGATGATTTACTCTATAGCTCGCGTTTTACTTTATAGCTCGCGTTTTACTCTATCGGCAGCCATGGTGAGATTCTGGTGCGCCAATAAAAACAAAAGGCTGATACTTGGTATCAGCCTTCGAATATTCTGTTTCACCGAGTTTAGACTTACAGGATATGACCTACTACTTCTGGATCTTTACGCTCTAGGTAGTGGATAGATTTGATGCGGCGAATCGTACGGCAGCGGCCACGGATAAGCAGAGTTTCTGTGGTTGCGATATTACCCTGACGAGTAATGCCTTCTAGTAAGTCACCCTTAGTGATGCCCGTTGCTGAGAATACAACGTTGTCGCTGCGTGCCATGTCTTCCATCTTCAACACGATACCCGCCGTTACGCCCATTTCTGCGCAGCGCTCAAGTTCAAGTTCACCGTGCTTACGGTTTTCTGCTGTGTCGCCTTTCACTTCGTGACGAGGTAGAAGACGACCGTGCATATCACCATCAAGTGCGCGAATTACCGCGGCAGAAACCACACCTTCAGGTGCGCCGCCGATGCAGTACATGACGTCCACTTCGCTGTCTGGCATACACGTTAAGATAGAAGCCGCAACATCACCGTCTGGCACAGCGAATACACGAACGCCCATAGCTTGCATGTCGGCGATGACTTGATCGTGACGAGGCTTTGCCAGTGTGGTTACGACTAGAGTATCGAGTGTTTTACCTAGTGCTTTCGCAATGTTTTCTAGGTTTTCTGTTAGTGGTAGTTCTAGGTCAATCACGCCTTTAGCACCTGGGCCTACAACCAACTTCTCCATGTACATATCAGGCGCTTTAAGGAAGCTGCCTTTTTCGCCTGCAGCCAATACAGCCAATGCATTTGATTGGCCCATAGCTGTCATGCGTGTCCCTTCAATTGGATCAACTGCGATGTCGACAGCGTCGCCGCCCACACCTACGTTTTCGCCGATGTACAGCATAGGTGCATCATCGATCTCACCTTCGCCGATAACAATCTCACCGCTAATTTCGGTTTTGTTTAATAGGCTACGCATTACTTCTACAGCAGCGCCATCTGCAGCGTTTTTATCGCCACGGCCAAGCCACTTGTAACCAGCTAGTGCTGCACCTTCTGTGACACGAGAGAATGACATTGCTAAATCGCGTTTCATGCGGACTCCAAAATTTTCAAAGGGGGAATAGAAATTTCGCGGCGAATTTTACCATATCCAAAAGGAAACGTTTGCCTTTTTGTTTTTTGGAGATTGCTCTCGATCAATTCGCAGTGGAAAACAGTTATTATTCATCAAAATAATCGGTTTGCCGTTGTGTCGCTAATCGTTCACGTCAATATTCGGTAAAAAGCGCTGTTTTTTTCATCGAATGGCGCAAAATATCGAATATATTGAGTGTTTATCCTTGCTCTGCTGAGTAGAATGGGGAAATAAGTGGAGTGAACCTTCACCATCAAACGGATAACTTAAAGGTAGGCCAGAATGTCTTTTGAAGTACTAGAGCAGCTAGAAGCAAAAATTCAAACAGCAGTAGATACAATTGCACTTCTTCAAATGGAAGTGGAAGAGCTTAAAGAAGAGAAACAAGCACTAGCAACAGAAGCTGGTGAGCTAAAAGCAAGCCGTCACGAACTAGAGCAAAAAACTCAGCAAATGCAGGAAGAGCATTCAGCATGGCAAGATCGCATCCGTAACCTTCTTGGTAAAATGGATGAAGTAGAGTAATCGACTCTTCAGATTTAAAAAAACGCCCGCTACTCAGTAGCGGGCGTTTTTGTTTGCGTTCTAATACTTCGTATTCTTATGCTTTGTTTTAGTATTCAAAGCCGAGTGAGTTACTCGACCTCTTCTTCCTCAACATCCAGATCGAGTTCTACATCTAGAGGTTCGGCTGAAAGAATGATACCGGTGTTGTCGGCGTAGAGGTAATCTTCTGGTAAGAAGGTCACGCTACCAAAGTTCACTGGAACGTCTAACTCACCGACACCCTCTTGGCTCGCACCAACGGGAATAGAAGCCAAGGCTTGGATGCCTAAGTTCATGTCTTCAAGCTCATCGACTTCACGAACACAGCCGTAAACCACAATACCTTCCCACTCATTGTCTTCGGCAAGTAGGGCAATCTCAGCATCAATCAGCGCTTTACGCAGTGAGCCACCACCGTCGATTAACAACACACGCCCCAGACCATCTTGCTCTAGTACAGAGCGAATCAAAGCGTTGTCTTCAAAACACTTTAATGTCGTGATCTGTCCTGCGAAGGATGCTCGTCCACCGAAGTTGCTGAACATTGGTTCCACGACATCAACTTGATCCAAATATATGTCGCACAGTGCTGAAGTGTTGTATTCCATTCGTATACCTTTTGAACAATGAGCTTACTTTGAGTATATCGGTGCTTGATCCCTTTGCAATGATTAGTCTCATTTAACTCAATAGAGTTTGAGCTACGACAACCCCTGCAAACAATAGGTTAGTGACCAGTGAGCATTTCACAATCACTGGCATCATTGGTGCAATCTGCGCGGGTTTTTCGGTTTCCCAAACAGCTTTGCCATGTTTATAAACAATAATAATACTCAGTAAAAACGGCAGGCTGATCCAGGCTGGCTTTTCTTGAATCAGTAGGTAAATAGCGAAAGACGCAAGGGCGAGACCAAGCAAGGCGAAATGATAGTGCTTAGCTTTGCGCTGTCCTAGGCGAACTGCCATGGTACGTTTACCACATTCGCTGTCGTTTTCGATATCGCGCATGTTGTTGATATTGAGTACCGCAACCGCCATCAGTCCGCAGCCCAGTGCAGGGAGAAACAGGCTTGGTTCAACATGGCCAGTGTGCAAGAAGTAAGTCCCCGATACACCTAACAAACCGAAGAAGATAAACACCGATAAGTCGCCAAGGCCGATATAGCCATAAGGTTTATTACCGACGGTGTAAGCGATGGCTGCAACAATGGCTAATACGCCTAATGCAATGAAAGATAAGATACTTTCAATCGAGGTTAAGGCGTGAAAAATAAGAATCAGCCCAGCGACCATGGTAAACACGATGTTGAGAATGATCGCTTGCTTCATGGTTTTCGCTGTTACCGCGCCAGATTGCATGGCGCGTGTTGGTCCCAGGCGATTTTCGTTGTCTGTGCCCTTAACTGCGTCGCCATAGTCATTGGCTAGGTTCGACAGAATCTGTAATAGGGTGGCGGTTAGAAAAGCCAGTAGTGCTATCGATAAAGAAAACTGACCGCCGGCGAACGCTAAACTACTTCCTGTAAGAATAGAGACGAGTGCAAGAGGCAGAGTTTTTGGTCGTGCGGCATCAAGCCAAATCAGTAGAGATTGTTTCATCGTAGGTCTATTTCTTTGTAAGTCTTCGTTTCAAACTGTGATTTGAGTATACGCCCATTTTTCGGGTAATAAAAAGCCCACTCGAAAGTGGGCCTTGAATTCGCTTATTAGCTGCTATTTCTTTGAGATAGAGCAATAAGTTGGAGTTTGGTGTGCTACAGGATGAAGCGACTTAAGTCTTCGTCTTCTACGAACTCACCAAGTTTCGACGTTACGTAAGCTTCATCAATAACAAGCTTGCTGCCAGCTTTGTCTGTTGCTTCGAATGAAATCTCATCCATTAGACGCTCCATTACCGTGTGTAGACGACGCGCACCGATGTTCTCAGTGGTTTCGTTTACGCGCCATGCTGCGTCCGCAATCTGGTTGATGCCATCTTCAGTGAACTCAATGCTCACATCTTCTGTTTTCATTAGGGCAATGTATTGCTCTGTTAGAGATGCTTTTGGTTCAGTCAGGATGCGTTTGAAGTCATGCGCTGATAGTGCTTCAAGTTCTACGCGGATTGGTAGACGACCTTGTAGCTCAGGGATCAGGTCAGATGGCTTAGCCACTTGGAATGCGCCTGATGTGATAAACAAGATGTGGTCAGTTTTAACCATGCCGTGCTTGGTTGATACTGTGCTGCCTTCGATAAGAGGCAGTAGGTCACGCTGAACACCTTCGCGAGATACGTCTGGGCCTGAGCTGTCGCCACGCTTACAGATTTTGTCGATCTCATCGATGAATACGATGCCGTTGTTTTCAGCGTTGAAGATCGCGTTCTCTTTTAGCTCTTCTTGGTTCACAAGCTTTGAAGCTTCTTCTTCCGTCAGTGCTTTGAATGCGTCTTTGATTTTCATCTTACGCTTTTTCTTGGTGTCGCCTGCTAGGTTTTGGAACATGCCTTGCAGCTGGTTTGTCATCTCTTCCATGCCTGGAGGTGACATGATTTCAACGCCCATTTGCGGCGCGGCTACATCAACTTCGATCTCTTTGTCGTCTAACTTACCTTCACGCAGTTTCTTGCGGAAAATCTGGCGAGTGTTTGAAGAGGTGGTGTCTTCTGTTGATTGCTCGTTCTGACCCCAAGCATCACGTGCTGGTGGTAGAAGGGCATCAAGAATGCGTTCTTCAGCTTGTTCTTCAGCGCGGTACTGTACTTTCTCCATCGCTTGTTGGTGTGTCATCTTGATTGCAACGTCCGTTAGATCACGGATGATTGTCTCAACTTCTTTACCAACGTAGCCAACTTCGGTGAACTTAGTCGCTTCTACCTTGATGAAAGGCGCGTTTGCTAATTTCGCTAGGCGGCGAGCAATTTCAGTTTTACCGACACCTGTTGGGCCAATCATTAGGATGTTCTTTGGTGATACTTCAACACGCAGGCTTTCTTCAAGCTGCATACGACGCCAGCGGTTACGCAGAGCGATAGCTACTGAACGCTTAGCGTTGTCTTGGCCGATAATGTGGCGATTGAGTTCGTGAACAATTTCGCGAGGAGTCATCTCAGACATGGTTTTTCCTTAATTCTTTAATCACTGTTGAATACAACGTTATTGATGGAAGCGGTCGTTACTCTGGCTTTGGCAGCTCAACGGTGCTTTCTAGTTCTTCAATAGTGTGGTGATGGTTGGTGAAGACACAGATGTCGCCCGCAATGTTCAGCGACTTTTCTGCGATTTCACGCGCATCTAAATCAGTATTTTCTAATAGTGCAGTAGCTGCTGCTTGAGCGAAGTTACCGCCCGAACCGATCGCAATCAGGTCGTTCTCAGGTTGAACGACGTCACCGTTACCTGTGATGATCAGTGAAGCGGTCTCATCCGCTACTGCTAACAGTGCTTCTAACTTACGTAGAGCACGGTCGCTACGCCAATCCTTCGCCAGCTCAACGGCAGCTTTGGTTAGGTGACCTTGGTGCATTTGCAGCTTGCTTTCAAATTTTTCGAATAGCGTGAAAGCATCAGCGGTACCGCCAGCAAAACCTGCCAGTACTTTGTTGTTGTATAGGCGACGTACTTTACGGGCATTGCCCTTCATTACAGTGTTGCCTAGAGATACTTGTCCATCACCCGCGATGACGACTTTATTATTACGACGTACAGATACAATGGTAGTCACGAGTAGGGCCTCTTAATATTTCTTATCTTTGGGTATAAAAAGTATATGAGGATGGCGCTCGGATAATTCAAGGAAGGGTGAGTGATGTCGTGCAAACTTATCGGCGGAAGTTGTAAGGAAATTTGGTTAAAGGGGAGGGGATAAAAGAAAACCTCCACAGTGGGAGGCTTTCGGTGTTTGGTTTTCGGCTTTTACTAAGACCGAGACTGCCGCTGAATCTAAATTACTCGGTGTCTTTCCAAATAGCACAAGGTTCGATTTTCGCTCGTTGCAGCTTATGGCGATCTCGCTCTGCGTCACGCTTCAACTTGTATGGACCTAGAACCACACGGTACCAGCTACTGCCATCTTTCTTGCGGATCTCACTCGAGATACCTTGGAAGGCAATATCCAACTTACGAGCTTCTGCCTGCGACGAGGTTTTGTAAGCGCCACACTGCATGATGTAAGGGATCTTCGAGATCTCTTGCTCTTTGGCTTTCACTTCGATTTCGCGGCTTGGCAGCGTTTCAACGTAGTCCCATTTCTCTTCAGGAGGCGGCGGAATCACTTTCGCTGGTTTTGGCTTAGGTTTTGGTTTGGTTACCACAGGAGCAGGTGCTGGCGGCTCAGGATCATTACTCAATAGGTAAAGTCCGTAACCAAAACCACCGGCAAGGAGGATCGCCAAAAGACCACTGCGCCAAGGTTTACGGCGAGGGGCTTGTTTTTTGGTCGGCTTTTTCGTACCACGACCGCGCTTTACATAATCTCTATTAGCCACAAGACATTTCAATAGTTGCTGATTCTGCCCTCATGGTAATCCAGATTGCGCGAGGATAATAGTGCAGAAATGGAAGCGGCACATCAAAATGTGCCGCAGATTTGTAAGGGTATTTTTGAAGGTTACATTCGAGGTGGTGCTGTACTGCCTCGAACCACTAATTTAGCTTCAAGCAGACGAGAACCTGCTTGCACATCGTTGCCTTTCAGTAGATCAAGCATCATCAACATCGCTTGGCGTCCAATCTCATAGCGAGGCTGAGAAATGGTAGTTAGCGGTGGATCGCAGTATTGAGCGAATTGGATGTCATCAAAGCCGACAATCGATAGGTCTTGAGGAACGCGTAAGCCCAGCTTCTTCGCTTCTTGAATCGCGCCAATGGCCATCGCGTCGTTATGACAGAAGATAGCTGTAGGCTGTTCAGGAAGTGCCAACAATTGACGAACCGCTTGAGCACCGGCTTCAAAAGTAAAGTCGCCGACAGTGCTATAGGCAGGGTTCATTGATACTCCAGCGCGACGCAGCGCTTGTTGATAGCCTTGTTGGCGGAACTTACACAGCGTTGCCGATACTGGCCCTGATATTTGAGCGATACGCTTATGACCTAACTGGGCTAGGTAGTTCACGGCTTCAAATGCAGAGGTCAGGTTATCGATGTGTACGGTAGGAAGTTCAAGTTCAGGGGCAAACTCACACGCCATCACCATTGGTGGTAAGTTCTTTTGTTCAGACTTACTGACGTCAAATGGATGGTCAGTGCCAAGCAATAGCATACCGTCAGCTTGTTTGGTGAAAACTAAGTTAACAAACGAAGACTCACGCTTCTTTTGTTGGCCGCTATCACCCAGTAAGACAAGGTAGTCATTTTCTACTGCGGCATCTTCGATACCACGAATGATCTCGGCGAAATAAGGGTCACAGATATCAGGAACGATAGTGATGATGGTTTTTGATTCGTTGCGACGTAAGTTTCTAGCTAATGTATTGGGTGAGTATCCAGCTTCAAGTACTGCTGTTTCCACTCGTTTACGAGTCGAAACTGAGACTTTCTCAGGGTTCATCAATGCACGTGATACCGTGGCTGTTGAGACGCCTGCTAGCTGGGCAACATCCTTCATTGTCGCCATAAATTAAACCCTCTTTTAAGTTCCTTTGTCGCCTAAGTATCTAAGGCGTGAATAATAAATGTAATCGAATAGATATTATGAAAGTGTTGCTAACACTTTTTTTATTGCAATATTTTATTCGTTTAATCCGTGTAAAGTTACGGCTAGATTAACAAAAATCACATGACTCGTGTGAACTTGCTCACGAGAAATATGAAATATTTGTGAACAAACTTATCATTAGTTTTAACCCGAAGGGGTTTAGCTCAGATCTTGCGGCTCTATGTCGAGTGACCAACGAACTTTTTTCGCGGCGGGTAACATATTAATTGCCGGCTTAGCGCTCATTAATAGCTTCTGCATTAACGAGCGAGTTTGAGTCTGTAAGATTAACTGCCAGCGCGATTTGCCTGCTCGTTTTGCTAATGGGGCTGGGGTTGGTCCTAGCACCATACAATATTGATCAAACAGCGGGTGCGATTCCAATGTGTGACGAACCTGACGCAAGAACTCTTCCACCAAGCGAGTGTCATTGGCTTCTGCTCTAAACAGAGTCATAAAGGTATAAGGCGGTAACATTGCCTGCTTACGTTCTGCCAGCGCCGTCTGAGCAAAGTGGTTGTAGTCTTTATGCAGCAAAGCTTGCAGCAACCCATGTTCTGGGTGGTGAGTCTGTAAGATCACCTCACCGGGTTTGCTTGCTCGTCCTGCGCGTCCCGCTACTTGGATGAATAGCTGGGCAAGACGTTCAGACGCTCGGAAGTCACTGCTATATAAAGAGCCATCGACATCCAATAACGCCACAAGTGTCACATCAGGGAAATGATGACCCTTAGCAAGCATCTGCGTGCCGATAAGAATTTGGAATTCACCCTTACGAATCGACTCGAGTGCGCTTTCTAAGCTGCCTTTACGGCGGGTGCTGTCGCGGTCAATACGAATGGTTTTGTATTCAGGGAATAGTTGGCTAAGCTGAGCCTCTAACTGCTCGGTACCGACACCCACTGTCACTAAGTTCGCAGACCCACAACCTTGGCAATTGTGCACGATATGCTGCTGAGAACCACAGTGGTGGCAGCGCATCTCATTACTGTATTGGTGATAGGTATAGTAAGCATCACAACGTTTACACTCGGCAGTCCAACCACAATCGTGACACATCAATGCGGGAGAAAACCCGCGGCGATTGAGGAACAGCATCACTTGGTTGCCTGCTTTGAGGTGTCTTTGCATCTCTGCAATCAACGACGCAGACAAGCCACTTTCTAGATATTCACCTTTAACATCCAATACCTTATTGGTGGTCGGCAGTGCGACACCCGCACGTGAAGTAAGGGTGAGATAACTGTATTTACCGATCTGAGCGTTGTGCAGTGTTTCAAAGGCCGGAGTCGCCGAGCCTAACACAACCGGGATCTGCGCTTTATGAGCACGCATGATCGCCACATCACGAGCGTGGTAGCGAAGGCTGTCTTGCTGTTTATAAGAAGCATCGTGTTCTTCGTCGACAATGATAATGCCTAGATCAGCAAACGGCGTGAACAGAGCTGAACGGGTACCAATCACGATGCCCGCTATTTTATCGCGTGCCGATAACCAAGCATTCAGTCGCTCAGAATCGTTTAAACCCGAGTGGATAACCTCAACAGGCACATTAAAGCGTCGCTTAAAGCGGTTAATCGTTTGAGGGGTGAGGCCAATCTCAGGCACGAGTACTAACGCTTGTTTACCTTGATCGAGAATCGGCTTAATCATATTCAGGTAAACCTCGGTCTTACCTGAGCCAGTGACGCCTTCTAACAGGAAACAACCAAAGTCGGTTTGGCTATTTACGGTCGCAATCGCGATGGCTTGTTCAGCATTGAGCTTAGGTTTGTCTTGGTCGTTTTCAAGATCAACTGGCCACGGCTGACGCTTCGGCTTTTTCTCTACCGATTCAATCCAGCCTTTCTCTTCTAGTGTCTTGAGTACGGCGCTGCCAACTTCTTCATCAATGAACTCTTGATGGGGAACGGGGCCTTGCTCAAGCATGTGCATCACTTTGGCTTGTTTGACTGCGCGACCAAAACCTTGCATCAGTTGGTCTTTGCCTGATGGCGTTAACTGCCACTCAACCAGCGTTGCGAAGTCGGCGGCTTTGCCTTTTCTTAGAGCACTCGGAAGGGCGTTAGCAAAGGTTTCGCCAAGAGGGTACTGATAAAATTGACTGCACCACATTAACAGTGAATAGACAGATTCCGGCCAAACAGGCTGATTGTCTAATAGGGCTTTAATGGGTTTGAGCTTATCGAGCTCGAATTCAGATTCGTTAACCAGAGCCGTTACAATACCGGTTAAGGTTTGTCGTCCAAAAGGCACAGAGACTCGTCCACCAATAATAGGAAATAGGTGGCTAGGAATCTTGTAATCGAACTGCTTGTCGAGTGGAACAGGCAGTGCCACGCGGGCAATCATTGGACGCATAAAGGGACGGCTTTATCTGAATTGACGAGAGCGAACAGTCTAAAGGATAAGGCGGTTAAATTCGAGAAGCAGTTTGGATGAAGGCGGCGAGTTAACGTATACAGACAACGACAGCTCGAAATCTCAGGCCGATAAAGGAAATAAAGAGAGAATTGGTGAAAAATGTATCAAATCAGTTGATCCTGCCTTATAGATTCATTACTATACTGCGCCTTAAAGGTATGGCTTCATCACTCTTTTGTGTCGATGCGGTGTCTTTATTTCTTTTTTAAACTACGTGTGGTGTGCGGCTTAGAATCGTATAGCGACACGGCCTACTTGAGGTTATCCCATGAAAGCTGGAATCCACCCAGAATACAAAGCAGTTACTGCAACTTGTTCTTGCGGCAACACATTTGAGTTCAACTCAACTCTTGCAAAAGAATCTATCCACCTAGACGTATGTGACAAATGTCACCCGTTCTACACTGGTAAGCAACGTATCGTAGATACTGGCGGCCGTGTTGATCGCTTCAACAAGCGTTTCGGTGCTCTTTCTAGCAAGAAGTAATTCTCGCTATTTAGACATGAAAAAGGACACTTCGGTGTCCTTTTTTGTTGCCTGAAATTTAAGAAAGCACTGATTTTCATTCAAGCTTCAATCCCGCCCAACGATTAAGGTGCCTACCTTTCTATTGCAGGGCAATTCCTTGCGAATCTCTCTTCACCAAAATTCAGCTCGAAAGTTCAACAAGCGACAGTAATTTCAACTGCTCACTGGTCTTATTAGTAGTGAAATCTCGTTTTTTAATGAGACAGAGGCTCCAACCACCTAGGAACTTTGAAGTACATCCATTAACATGAACAAGATCCCCCAAATAATAATATCCTAGGAACCTACACCTATGTCTGAAGACAGCAGCCAAGCTCAATCCTCTCAAGAATTATCGCCTCAAGAACAATTCCGTCAGCAAGCTCTTGATTATCATGAGTTCCCGATTCCAGGCAAAATTGCCGTAGAACTGACGAAGCCTGCAAACTCTGCAGAAGACCTAGCACTTGCATACAGCCCTGGTGTGGCTGAGCCTGTTCGCGAGATCGCACAGAACGTTGATAACGTCTATAAGTACACAGGTAAGGGCAACATGGTTGCTGTTATCTCTAACGGTACAGCGATTCTTGGCCTAGGTAACCTTGGTCCTATTGCTTCTAAACCTGTAATGGAAGGTAAAGCGCTACTGTTTAAGCGTTTTGCTGGTTTAGATTCTATCGATATTGAAGTAAAACACCGCACAATCGATGAGTTCGTTGATACGGTTGCGAATATTGCAGATACATTCGGCGGTATTAACCTGGAAGACATCAAAGCACCAGACTGTTTTGAGATTGAACGTCGTCTGATTGAGCGTTGTGATGTACCAGTATTCCACGATGACCAACACGGTACTGCGATTGTAACAGCAGCAGGTATGCTTAACGCGATCGAGCTTCAAGGTAAGAAGCTAGAAGAGTGTAAGATCGTTTGTCTAGGTGCTGGCGCAGCAGCGGTTGCGTGTATGGAACTACTGATTAAGTGTGGCGCTCAGCGTGAGAAGATCTACATGCTTGACCGTAAAGGTGTGATCCACACTCGTCGTGACGACCTAAACGAATACAAAGAGCTGTTCGCTAACAACACAGATAAGCGTACGCTTGAAGATGTTATCGAAGGCGCTGACCTGTTCTTGGGCGTATCAGGTCCTAACCTGCTTCCAGCTGAAGCACTAACGCTAATGGCTGATAAGCCAGTTGTGTTTGCATGTTCAAACCCAGATCCAGAGATCAAGCCAGAGCTTGCTCACGAAGTTCGTTCTGACCTTATCATGGGTACAGGCCGCAGTGATTACCCTAACCAAGTAAACAACGTACTTTGTTTCCCATTCATTTTCCGTGGTGCACTAGACGTGCGTGCAAGCGAAATCAATGACGAAATGAAGCTGGCAGCGGTTAAAGCGATTCGTGAACTGGCGAAAGAAGAAGTTCCGGCTGAAGTACTGGCAGCGGCGGGTGAAACTGCACTGGAATTTGGTAAAGGCTACATTATTCCTAAGCCAATGGACCCACGTCTACTTCCTCGCGTAGCAAAAGCAGTAGCAGAAGCGGCTGTTGAATCTGGCGTTGCTCGTATCGAAATGCCTGCTAACTACATGGCGTAGTAGCTGCTGCTCAATTGAGCGCAAAAGAATAATAAAAAACCGACTCATTGGGAGTCGGTTTTTTTATGTCTATCATTCACAGCGCAGTCATAAAAATAATGCGCGATGTGATAAATAAGGTTCAGCTAGAGCGAATCAATAATGAAGGCAGTGACTGAGTTGTTTTTATTCTTCGTCAAACGCTTCGAACTCGATACCCATCTCTGTCATCAGCTTTTTCACTTCAGCAGGAATATCGTCTGGGCGGTCTTTACGAAGGTCTTCATCCGTTGGTAGTGGTTGGCCTGTGTACGCATGTAGAAAGGCTTCGCACAGTAGCTCACTGTTTGTTGCATGGCGTAGGTTGTTAATCTGGCGGCGAGTACGCTCGTCAGTTAGAACCTTTAACACTTTTAGAGGGATAGAAACTGTAATCTTCTTTACTTGTTCGCTTTTCTTTCCATGCTCAGCATATGGGCTTATGTATTCACCATTCCAGTCGGCCATTGCGTACCTTCATCACTTTAGTTGTTAGAATAAATTAATAGTGGTGATTTTAGCGGGATTTACCGCCATAAGCAAAGACATATAGACGTCTAGAAGTGTTGACGTCTCACGTTTATGAAAGTAAAGTGAATAACATATATCTAACACAGCCGCAAAATGCCGACAAGCAGCTGTGATTCTCAGACGCAAAACTTGTAAGGAAGCACCTATGAGCAGCCGGAAGCCAGCAACAATCGCAGTACGTACTGGTATCGAGTCAGACACGCAACACCATGCCGTTGTCCCACCTATTTATCTTTCGACTAACTATGGGTTTCCCGCTTTTGGTGAAGTGCCAAAGTACGATTACACCCGTTCTGGTAACCCAAACCGTGGTTTACTAGAAACGGCACTGTTTGAGCTTGAATCGGGCAAAGGCGCGGTGGTCACTAACTGTGGTACTTCGGCGCTTAACTTATGGATTTCTGCTTTCTTAGGCGGCGATGATCTTATTATCGCACCACACGACTGCTACGGCGGTACTTATCGTCTGTTTAACACTCGCTCGCTAAAAGGTGACTTCAAAGTTCTGTTTGTTGATCAATCGGATCAAGCGGCGCTGGATGCGGCGATCGCGCTTAAGCCAAAGTTGATCTTAATTGAAACACCATCGAACCCTTTGGTTCGTGTAGTGGATATTGCAGAAACTTGTCGTAAAGCGAAAGAGGTTGGTGCTCTGGTTGCTGTCGACAACACGTTTTTGACTCCTGTGTTCCAAAAGCCTTTAGAGCTGGGTGCGGATTTTGTTATTCACTCAACCACTAAGTACATCAACGGACACTCGGATGTTATTGGTGGCGTTGTAGTTACAAAAACTGAAGAGCACGCTGAAGAGCTAGCATGGTGGGGCAACTGTATTGGTGCGACCGGCACACCATTTGATAGCTACATGACTCTACGTGGTATTCGTACGTTAGGTGCGCGTATGCGAGTTCACGAAGAGAGTTCACGTGAAATTCTGGCGTCTCTGCAGCAGCAAGATCTCGTTGGCACTATTTATCACCCAAGCCTTCCTGAACATCCGGGTCATGATATCGCGAAGAAGCAGCAGTCTGGCTTTGGTTCAATGCTGAGCTTTGAGTTTGCAGGTTCATTTGAAGCGCTTAAATACTTTGTTGATAAGTTAGATCTATTCTCTTTGGCGGAATCACTGGGCGGTGTGGAAAGCTTAATCTGCCACCCTGCGTCGATGACTCACCGTGCGATGGGCGAAGAAGCACTGGCAGAAGCCGGTGTTTCTCAACAGTTACTGCGTCTTTCTGTTGGCCTTGAAGATGCTGAAGACTTGATTGATGACCTCAAGCAAGCGTTTGAAAAAACACAAGGCTTTATCGCTGAAGGGGAGGGTTAATAATGGCAACCTTTCGCCAGCTACATAAATTTGGTGGTAGCAGCTTAGCGAATCCTGAGTGTTACCAACGCGTGGTCAACATTCTTAGAGAATACTCATCTGCCACTGACTTGGTCGTGGTATCGGCAGCGGGTAAAACAACGAACCGCTTGATTGAGTTTGTTGAAGCGCTCGACAAAGATGGTCGTATTGCCCATGAATGTTTGCAAGCACTTCGTCAGTTCCAACTTGAGCTGATTGAAGCGCTGCTTGAAGGTGAGTCTGCGGCTCAGCTAACGGCTACCATTCAACAAGAATTTACCGCTTTGGGTGAGCTAACAGCTCCTCTAAGCGAAGCGCAAAAAGCACAAGTGCTAGGACATGGTGAGGTTTGGTCTTCACGTCTATTAGCCGCTTTGTTGTGCCAACATGATTTACAAGCGGTTGCTCAAGATGCACGTGCCTTTTTGCGTGCAGAAGTGGGTGCTCAACCTGAAGTTGACCGCGCACGTTCTTACCCTCTAATTAAAGAAGCCTTAGCGCAGCATGCACATTGCCGCGTCGTGATTACTGGCTTTATGGCTCAAAACACTGAGGGTGAAACGGTTCTACTCGGCCGTAACGGTTCGGATTACTCTGCAACTGTGATTGGTGCTTTGGCTGAGGTTGAACGCGTAACGATTTGGAGTGACGTCGCTGGTGTATACAGCGCAGACCCTCGCTTGGTTTCGGATGCGTGTTTATTGCCTCTGCTTCGCCTTGATGAGGCGAGTGAACTCGCTCGTCTAGCGGCTCCAGTGCTTCATAGCCGAACGCTACAGCCTGTGGCTCAAAGTGCTATGGACTTAAGCTTACGCTGCAGCTATCAGCCAGAGGCGGGCTCTACACAGATAGAGCGTGTACTGGCATCGGGTCGCGGCGCAAAAATCATTACCTCTTTGGATGAAGTGCTTATCGTGCAGTTGACGTTTGGTCATGGCCATGATTTTGACCGTCTAGAGAGTGAAGTGCTTGAAGGGCTTAAGCGCGCTCAACTTGAGCCGCTTGCTTACGAGCTTGAACCGGACCAGCACTGTTTGCGCCTTGCTTACACAGAAGAGATCGCTGGTGGCGCTTTAGAATATCTGCAAGATCACGCGATTGAAGCTGAGATTAAGCTTAAAGAAGGTTTCTCTTTGATTGCTGCCGTGGGTGCTGGCGTGACTAAGAATCCGAACCATTGCTACGGTTTCTACCAACAGCTTAAGAGCTCGCCGGTTGAGTTCATCTCAGAAGCGAACTCAGGCTTAAGCTTGGTGGCAGTAATTCGTAAGAGTGAAACATCAAGCCTAGTGAAAGGCATTCACTCTCAACTGTTCCAAGCGCAGAAGCGTGTTGCGATTGCTTTGTGTGGTAAGGGCAACATTGGTTCAAGTTGGTTAAGCCTGTTTGCTGAGCAAAAAGCGGAACTTGAAAAACGTCGTGGAATGAACTTTGAATTGGTTGCCGTGGTTGATAGCCAAACCTATTGGTTCGACGATCAAGGCATTGATGCGACCTCAGTGAGTAAGTGTTTTGACGATGAAGCCATTGCCAATAATGGTAACGACTGGTTAGAGCGTTTAGGTTCTATTCAGGGCTACGATGAAGCGGTTGTGTTAGATGTTACGGCAAGCCCAGTGCTTGCAGCAAAATATCTGCAAGTCGCACAACAAGGTATTCACCTGATCTCGGCTAACAAGGTGGCTGGTTCTGCATCGAGCGAGTATTACCATCAAGTACAGGATGCTTTCGCTAAGATCAGCCGTCACTGGTTGTACAACGCGACCGTTGGTGCAGGCCTGCCGATTAACCACACAGTCAGAGACTTGCGTGAAAGTGGCGATGACATTATTGCGCTGTCAGGTATCTTTTCAGGCACGCTGTCTTGGTTGTTCCAACAGTTTGATGGCACAGTGCCATTCAGCGAGTTGGTCGACTTAGCATGGCAACAAGGCCTGACTGAACCAGACCCGCGTGCTGACCTAGATGGTTCAGACGTGATGCGTAAGCTGGTGATTCTAGCGCGTGAATCGGGTTTAGATATCGAACCTGAAAACGTCAAGGTGGAATCTCTTGTACCAACAGAGCTGCAAGAGCTATCAGTGGATGACTTCTTCGATAAAGCTTCTGTACTGAGCGAAGAGTTGGCTGAGCGTTTAGAGAAAGCACATTCTCAGCAGAAGGTTCTACGTTACGTAGCGCGTTTGGAAAAGAATGGTAAGGCAACCGTAGGCGTTGAAGCTCTGTCCAAAGAACATGCTCTGGCGAACTTGTTGCCTTGCGATAATATCTTTGCGATTGAGAGCAAATGGTACAAAGATAATCCATTGGTTATCCGTGGCCCGGGTGCAGGACGTGAAGTCACAGCTGGTGCAATTCAATCTGACCTAAACAGAATGTCTAGCCTGTTTTGATTTTCAGATCGGTTGGTTTAGTGTCTAAATAGCATACTATTCACTAAGATAAATCAGGCTGAAAGCACGATGTGTTTCTCAGCCTTTTTTCTTCCTTATTTCTGCTTTGCGACCCATCTAACGACTTGAGTTTTACTCACGATCTACTTGAAAAAAATTCATAATGGATCTGTTGACATTAAATCGTATTCAATACATTCTACAGACATATAGACGTCTAAACGTCGTTTAAGGATTTGAGTTTTTAGTGGTTGCTTTTGCCACAGGGAGAGTAAGATGGGATACACACACGCTAGTCATATCGACGCTTTAAATCAGAATATCGCTGAGCTTTCTGACAACATCAATGTGTCATTTGAGTTTTTTCCACCAAGCAATGAGAAGATGGAAGAGACCCTGTGGAATTCTGTTCACCGTCTTAAAACACTTCAACCAAAGTTTGTATCGGTAACTTACGGTGCAAACTCGGGCGAACGTGACCGTACCCACTCAATCATTAAAGAGATTAAGAACCAAACAGGCTTAGTTGCAGCACCGCACCTAACGTGTATTGATGCGAGTCGCGAAGAGCTGATTCAAATTGCCGACGATTACTGGGCGAATGGTATCGAGAGTATTGTTGCGTTGCGTGGTGATATTCCAGCAGGCGGCGGCGCGCCAGATATGTACGCATCTGACCTAGTCGAGCTACTTAAATCTCGCCACGATTTTGATATCTCAGTAGCGGCATTCCCTGAGGTTCACCCTGAAGCAAAAAGCGCTCAATCGGATCTTATTAACCTTAAGCGTAAAGTCGATGCGGGTGCTAACCGTGCTATCACTCAGTTCTTCTTCGATGTTGAAAGCTACCTACGTTTCCGAGACCGTTGTGTGGCGGCTGGTGTAGATGTTGAAATTGTTCCGGGCATCCTACCGGTTTCTAACTTCAAGCAAGCGTCTCGCTTTGCTGCGATGAACAACGTAAAAGTACCGGGTTGGATGGCGAAGCAGTTTGAAGGTTTGGATGATGATCCAACGACTCGTCAGCTTGTTGGTGCTAGCCAAGCAATTGATATGGTTCGTACACTGAGCCGTGAAGGTGTGAAAGACTTCCACTTCTACACGCTAAACCGTGCAGAAATGACTTACGCACTTTGCCACACATTAGGTGTTCGTCCACAAGTCGCTGCGCTTTAAGCAAAGTCTAAGAAGTAAAGCCTAAGTGCTTGTAAAAGCCTCTGGCTGTAAAATTTCAAATCCTATAGATACAAAAAAGGCTTGGACTCTAAGAGTTCAAGCCTTTTGCTATTCTAGCTTCTAGCTTAACTTAAGCAAGAGCGCCAAGTTCAAGCAGTACTTCTTCAGCCCATACAATCCATGCTTCACGGATAAGTAGGTTACGACGAAGAGTAAGACGCTCAAGGCGTGCTTGCTTGTCTAGAGTTGATGGCGTTGCGTAGTAAGCCGCTTCGATTTCACGGTAGTGAGAAACCAGTTTGCGAGACTCTTCTACTAGCTCAGCAAGTTGTACACGGTAAGCGTCAGAAGGTTGTACAGCACAAGCCATTAGCTTAGCTGAGAACTCGTCACGAACGGTTGGGTGTGCAGTTGGTTGTTCAAACCATTCACCTAGCGCGCCACGGCCAGCATCAGTGATAGAGTAAACTTTACGATCAGGTTTGCCTTCTTGAGGCTCAAGCACGCAAGTTACCTGGTCGTTCTGAGCCATTTTATTTAGCTCGCGGTAAACTTGTTGGTGGCTAGCTTTCCAGAAGTAACCAATGCTTGCGGAGAATTCTTTTGTGATATCGTAACCAGTAGCATCGCGTGTACTTAAAACGGTTAGAATTACGTGTGGTAATGACATGTCTGAAATCCAAATGGTAAACAGTAAACAAATACTTAAACAACAAGTGTGCTTCTAATGGCACGTTATATTGGTTATGTCTAAGTAGCACCAACTCATCGGTTGGTTATGTCACCTTACAAAGCCGTTTATCACCTAGGTTGACCAGTTTATTGGTCAAATTGCTGCAGATTATTTTTTTGGAGTGTTTCCGCAGCGGAGCAGTAGTATATCTAAATAATAAGCATAAAGTAGAATACATGGACAAAATAACCCAAAAAACTGACAAAATACTCACTAGTGGTTATTTTGCAAAATAAAAAGGTCGCGCGTGGCGACCTTTTGTTCTTTTTATAGTGGGAATCACTAATTAACCAGTGTTTCGCATACCTGCTGCAATGCCTGCAATCGTCACCATTAGCGCTTCTTCTAGCTCTGCTGGTGGTGTTTCACACTTACGAGTACGATAAAGCAGTTCTGCTTGAAGCATGTTTAGTGGCTCAACGTAGATGTTACGTAAGCGAATTGACTCAAGCCCCCAAGGGTCGCTCTGCATCAAGTTCTCGTTATTTTCTACATTCAGTACCGCTTTGATGTCTTTTTGTAGCTGTTCACGCAGTAACTCACCCAGAGGCAATAGCTCTTCGTCAACAAGACGTTGATCGTAGTACTTCGCAATTTCCATGTTGCACTTCGAGTACACCATTTCCAACATACCCAGACGAGTTGAGAAGAATGGCCATTCACGACACATCTCTTCCAGTAGCGCTTGATGGCCTTGGTCTACAGAGTATTGAATGGCTTCACCAGCACCTAGCCATGCAGGAAGTACCAAACGGTTTTGGCTCCAAGAGAAGATCCATGGAATTGCACGTAGGCTTTCTACGCCGCCATTCGGGTTACGTTTTGCAGGGCGAGAACCAAGAGGCAGTTTACCTAGCTCCAGTTCAGGCGTCGCTTGACGGAAGTAAGGTACGAATTTCTCTTCACCACGAACCACGTTACGGTAAGCCTCACAAGAGACTTGAGACAGCACTTCCATTAGGTCGCGCCACTCTTGTTTTGGCTCTGGTGGCGGCAGAAGGTTCGCTTCTAGAATCGCACTTGCGTAAAGGTTAAAGCTGTTTACAGCAACGTCTGGTAAACCAAGCTTAAAGCGGATCATTTCGCCTTGCTCAGTTACACGTAAACCGCCTTTCAAGCTCTTAGGTGGCTGAGAAAGAAGAGCAGCGTGCGCTGGCGCACCACCACGACCAACCGTACCGCCACGACCGTGGAATAGAGTCAGTTCAATGCCTTCTTCATCACAAACTTTAACCAGCTTGTCCATCGCGTCATACTGGGCCCAACCTGCAGACATTACGCCCGCATCTTTCGCTGAGTCAGAGTATCCGATCATCACCATTTGGTGGTTTTGGATAAATCCACGGTACAAGTCGATGCTCATTAGCTGTTTCATAACTGCTTCTGAGTTGTTCAAGTCGTCTAGTGTTTCGAACAGTGGGCACACATCCATGCGGTACGGGCAGCCACATTCTTGCAGTAGCAAGTGAACAGCCAGCACATCTGATGCAGTACGCGCCATAGAAATTACGTAAGCACCGAAGGCTTCACGAGGTTGAGCAGCAATGACCTTACAGGTGTCTAAAACTTCTTTAACCTGTTCTGATGGCTCCCAATCACGAGGAAGTAGTGGGCGCTTAGAGCTTAATTCATTGGTTAAGAAAGCAATTTTGTCTTGCTCGCTCCATTGGTCGTAATCGCCAATGCCTAGGTAGCGAGTCAGTTCAGATAGTACATCTGAGTGACGGGTGCTTTCTTGACGAACATCGAGACGCACTAGGTGCACACCGAATGCTTTTAGGCGACGTAGGGTATCAAGTAGAGAACCATCTGCGATTACGCCCATGCCACATTCGTGCAGCGATTGGTAACACGCGTAAAGTGGTGTCCAAAGTTGGTCGATGTTCTGCAGTGTTTCTTTCTTCGGTACTTCAGCATCATGCAGTTTTGCGTCAAGCACTTCTAGCGTGTTGCTCAGCAGAGTGCGTAGGCTCTTAAGGATTGCACGGTAAGCTTCGTGCTCATCACCTGCTAGTTCACGAACCGCATCATTACACTTAGTCATCGACAGCTCGGTAATCAGCTCATTAACGTCGCCTAGGTAAAGGTCTGCAGCTTTCCAGCGAGATAGGCGCAGCACTTCTTTAGTGATGGTGTGCGTTACGAATGGGTTACCATCGCGGTCACCGCCCATCCAAGATGAGAAGTGTACTGGGCGTGCATCGATCGGCAGGCCTTCACCAAGGTAGCCTTTTAGTCGGCCATCCATGTCGCGTAGAAAATCTGGTACTGCTTCCCATAGAGAGTTTTCTACAACCGCAAAGCCCCACTTAGCTTCATCAAGTGGCGTTGGGCGTTGTTGACGAATCACATCTGAGTGCCAACCTTGAGCGATAAGTTGCTCTAGGCGACGTTCGGTTTTCACGCGCTCTTTGTGTGATAGGTCGCTTAATTCTAATTTAGACAGACACTCGTTGATCTTAACCAGCTTGTTGATCATGGTGCGACGAGTGATTTCTGTTGGGTGTGCAGTCAAAACGAGTTCAATGTTCAGGTCGCGAACAGCTTGAGCCGCATCTAGCTTGCTGATGTCGTTTTGGTTTAATTTGGAAAATAGAGATTGCAGCACGTCTGGTTCGCAAACATGCTCCTCACAGTGGCGAGAGATGGTGTGGTACTGTTCTGCCATGTTGGTGAGGTTGAGAAATTGGTTAAATGCACGAGCAACAGGAGTGAGTTGTTCGTTCGGCAGGTTTTTGATTTCTTCAACTAGGCTGTCACGGTCAGCTTTGTTGCCTGCGCGGGCGGATTTGGAAAGTTTACGGATAGTTTCCACTTTCTCTAAGATAACGTCACCATGTGCATCTTGGATTGTGTTACCTAGCAAGCGTCCCAGCATGCTTACGTTACTCTTGAGAGCGGCGTATTTCTCGTTCATTGTCATCCTGCCTCGTAAAAAAATTACATCCATTGTTCCTTGTTAAGTACACAATCTAGCGAAAACTGCTGTATCTAGTCAAATAAAGCATTCTAAGTTTGCAATTATTAGGTTTAGAAATGCGGGAGAAGTAAATTTTTCAATACTGTGGAATAAAGTGAAATTTAATTACAAGAACAGGCTATGTCAGAGATAACAGAATAAAAGCCACCTTTTGGGGTAGCTTTTGTATAAAAATATCGAACGGGTAGCAATAACTAGAAACAATATTTACGGATCGATTTACTCAGAACATCAATTGTTGGGTCAATAAAATCGAAGCTTAAGAACTCATCCGGTTGGTGAGCCTGGTCGATTGACCCCGGACCTAGTACTAAGGTTGGACACAGCTCTTGAAGGAAAGGTGCCTCTGTACAGTAGTTCACGGTTTGCGATTCAATCTCGCACACCGATTCCATACCACCAATAAATGGATGATCGTGTTGGCACTCGTAACCCGGAATCGGCTCATGCAGCGGAGTAATCTCAATTCTGCCCGGCCATTTTGCTTCTACTTCCTTGAGTGCGCTGCGCAGCATGTTATCCAACCCATCTAAGCTGATGCCTGGTAAAGGACGAACGTCGTAATGTAGTTCACAACAGCCACAGATTCGGTTAGCGCTATCACCGCCGTGAATATGGCCAAGGTTTAGAGTCGGACTTGGAATAGCGAAACCCGGGTGGTGATACTCTTTGACTAACTTGTCACGCAGCTGCATCAAAGCAAACAGCACTTCATGCATGATTTCGATGGCGTTGACACCTAATGCAGGATCCGAAGAGTGACCTGATTTACCGGTTACTCGCACGGCATTGGCGACATGACCTTTATGACCACGTATAGGCACAAGGCTGGTTGGCTCACCAATGATGCAGTAATCCGGTTTAAATGGTGCATTCTCCGTGAAGTGACGTGCACCTAGCATGGTGGTTTCTTCATCACAGGTTGCCAATACGTAAAGTGGCTTCGCCTGTTTGCTCCAATCCATCTTCTTTGCCGCTTCATAAACGAAAGCGAAAAAGCCTTTCATATCGGCTGTGCCTAATCCATAGAAGCGATTGTTGTGTTCTGTTAGTACGTGAGGGTCGAAGTTCCAACGTCCTTCATCGAATGGCACTGTGTCGCTGTGTCCTGCGAGTAGCAAGCCACCTTCGCCTGAGCCCATCTTTGCGACCATATTATGCTTGCCGGGCTCGACCTCCACGACCTCAACGCTAAAGCCTAAGTCTTTAAACCATTGAGCCATTTTTTCGATCACTTTTTCGTTGCCATGATCCCAGCTTGGATCGGTAGAACTAATAGAGTCGGTGGAAATTAGGCCTTTGTAGACCTCAAGAAAACTCGGTAATTGCATAATATCTTCACTTCTACTATTGACAGGAAAACTATAAGTCGGTAAAACACATATTAAATCATATTTAATGCATAAGAAATCAAATAAAGTCAAAAATTAAGTATGAATAGTCAAATTTTGAAATGTAACTTACCTCAGGAATGGATGTGTTGAGATGTTGAAAACCACGATCATTGGCGCAAGCGGCTACACAGGAGCAGAACTGGCTCTAATGATAAACAGACACCCTGAGCTCACGCTATCAGGTTTATATGTCTCAGCCAATAGTGTAGACGCAGGTAAACCTATTGCGGCACTGCACGGTAAGTTAGCTGGCTTGATTGATATGCCAGTACAGCCATTAACGAATCCAGAAGAAGTAGCAAAGCAGTCTGATGTGATTTTCTTAGCTACCGCACACGAAGTAAGTCACGACCTAGCGCCAATTTTTCTAGAAAACGATTGCCAAGTCTTCGACCTATCGGGTGCATTCAGAGTTAAAGGCGAGAACTTCTACCAAGAGTTCTACGGTTTTGAACACCAACACGAACAATGGCTAGATAAAGCCGCTTACGGTTTAGCGGAATGGAATGAGCAAGCGATTAAAGAAGCTCAACTTGTTGCAGTCGCGGGTTGTTATCCAACCGCATCACAATTGGCGATTAAGCCTTTGGTTGAAGCGAAGTTACTGGATGAGAACCAATGGCCTGTGATTAACGCGACCAGCGGTGTTACTGGAGCGGGTCGTAAGGCGACTATGGTTAACAGCTTTTGCGAAGTGAGTCTGCAAGCTTATGGCGTGTTCAATCACCGTCATCAACCTGAAATGGCTGCACACTTAGGATGTGATGTGATTTTTACTCCGCATCTCGGCAACTTTAAGCGCGGTATTTTAGCGACCATCACCATGAAATTGGCTGAAGGCGTGACAGAACAACAGATACAAGATGCCTTTGAGCAAGCTTACCAAGGTAAACCTGCGGTGAGACTACTCGAAGAGACACTGCCAAGAATTCAAGATGTAGAACAGACGCCTTTCTGTGATTTAGGTTGGAAGGTTCAAGGTCAACACATCATCGTTGTTTCAGCGATTGATAACTTATTAAAGGGTGCATCTAGCCAAGCGGTGCAGTGTTTAAATTTACGTTATGGTTTTGCGCCATTAACTGCGTTAGTGTAAGGAAATCTAGATATGAGCCTTAATAATCAACCATTAATCATGAAGTTAGGTGGCGCCGCGCTATCTTGTGGTGAAACACTCAGCAAGTTATTTGGTGCTATTTCAGCTTACCAACAGCAGGCACAGCGACCTATCGTGATTGTTCACGGCGGTGGTTACCTTGTTGACGACCTAATGAGTAAGTTGAACCTCGAAACTGTTAAGAAAGAAGGGCTACGTGTTACTCCTTATGACCAGATCCCTGTGATCGCTGGTGCACTAGCGGGTACGGCGAATAAATTACTTCAAGGTCAGGCGATTAAAGACGGTATCAATGCCGTTGGTTTGAGCCTAGCTGACGGTGGTTTATGCAAAGTGAGCGAACTGAACCCTGAACTGGGCGCGGTAGGAAAAGCGGAGCCGGGCGACTCAACCGTCCTGCAAGCGATTCTTAATGCGGGCGCACTGCCAATCATTAGCTCAATTGGTCTGACTGAGCAAGGCCAACTGATGAACGTCAATGCCGACCAAGCTGCGGTTGCCGTTGCTGGCGCGCTTGATGCTGAACTGGTACTGCTTTCTGATGTAAGTGGTGTGCTGGATGGCAAAGGCCACCTCATTCCAAGCCTTAATCAACAGCAAGCTGATGACCTTATTACAGGCAAAGTGATTACCGACGGCATGATCGTTAAGGTTCAAGCCGCACTAGAAGCCGCTAACGACCTTGGACGACCAATCGAAGTTGCTACTTGGCGATACCCAGAAAAGCTAACACAACTGTTTTCAGGTAAAAGCATAGGAACACAGTTTTTACCTCAGTAGGTCTCACAACGAGTCACTACTTAAAGAATTTAGACAAATTAAATAAACATATAATTATGAAGTCATTTCCAACGCTGACCGCCATGTGCAGTATGGAAACTAGGAGAAAGAAAATGAGCAAAGTTAACGTAAAGAAAGTTGTAGTAGCCTACTCTGGCGGTCTAGACACATCAGTAATCATTCCATGGTTGAAAGAGAACTATGACTGTGAAGTGGTTGCGTTTGTTGCGGATGTTGGTCAAGGCGACGAAGAGTTGATTGGTATCGAAGAGAAAGCGAAAGCTTCGGGTGCTTCTGAGTGTTACATCGCTGACCTTAAAGAAGAGATGGTGGCAGATTACATCTACCCAACGCTAAAAACGGGCGCTTACTACGAAGGCAAATACCTACTAGGTACTTCTATGGCTCGTCCAATCATTGCGAAAGCGCAGGTTGAAGTTGCTCGTAAAGTAGGAGCAGACGCACTGTGTCACGGTTGTACTGGTAAAGGTAATGACCAAGTTCGTTTTGAAGGTGCATTCGCAGCACTAGCACCAGACCTACACGTAATTGCACCATGGCGTGAGTGGGATCTAGTGAGCCGTGAAGAGTGTCTAGATTACCTAGCAGAACGTAACATTCCTTGTACTGCTTCTCTGACTAAGATTTACTCGCGTGATGCAAACGCATGGCACATTTCAACAGAAGGTGGCGTTCTAGAAGATACATGGAACGCACCGAACGAAGATTGCTGGGCTTGGACTGTAGACCCAGAGCAGGCACCAAACGAATCTGAAACAGTGACGCTTAAAGTTGAAAAAGGCGAAGTGGTAGCGGTTGATGGTGAAACAATGACGCCATACAACGCACTGGTTTACCTAAATGAGAAGGGCGCTAAGCACGGTGTTGGTCGTATCGATATCGTAGAAAACCGTCTTGTTGGCATGAAGTCTCGTGGTTGTTATGAAACTCCGGGTGGCACAATCATGATGGAAGCACTGCGTGCAGTAGAGCAACTGGTTCTTGATAAAGCGGCATTCGAATTCCGTGAAGAGTTAGGTGTTAAAGCTTCTCACCTTGTATACGACGGTCGTTGGTTCACTCCACTATGTAAGTCAATCCTTGCCGCGACAGAAGAGCTAGCACAAGACGTGAATGGCGAAGTGGTTATCAAACTTTACAAAGGCCATGCAACGGTGACTCAGAAGCGTTCTGACAACAGCCTATACTCAGAAGAGTTTGCAACCTTTGGTGAAGATGAAGTTTACGACCAAAGCCACGCTGAAGGCTTCATCCGTCTTTACTCGCTATCAAGCCGTATTCGTGCTCTGAATAGCCAAAAGTAATCCTAATAATGAGTTAGCGCGCTAGCCTTTAGCGAAAGGTTGAAGGTCAGTAAACAGACATTATTATGCAAAGCCCATTCACTATTGATTAGTGAGTGGGCTTTTTACTTTCTATTCGCTTAATAAATCAGCTTCGGTTTTTACTATCGAATGGCATATAATTCGCGCTCCACGCTGAAAATAATCAATGGATTCAATTTGTGGTGAATAAATATGTGAAAATAATGAATTAATACTTTATTTTCATTTTGAATTGCCGTAAGTTTAAACCATCAGAAAAATACTGAATCTTAATCAGAATTATCATTTGCAAAAACAGTGAGCACTGTGCAATTAGGAGATACACAATGGCATTATGGGGCGGTAGATTTACCCAAGCAGCAGACACCCGGTTCAAAGATTTTAACGATTCTCTTCGTTTTGATTACCGATTGGCTGAGCAAGACATTGTGGGCTCAATTGCCTGGTCTAAAGCTCTACTGTCGGTCAACGTATTAACAGAAGAAGAGCAACAGAAGCTTGAGTTAGCGCTGAATGAGCTAAAACTTGAGGTGATGGAAGATCCTGAACAGATTCTACGTTCTGATGCAGAAGATATTCACAGCTGGGTTGAGCAACAACTTATCGGCAAAGTCGGTGATTTGGGCAAAAAGCTTCACACAGGCCGTTCTCGTAATGACCAAGTGGCGACCGACCTGAAACTGTGGTGTCGTCAGCAAGGTAACCAACTGCTATTGGCATTGGATCGCCTACAGAGCCAAATGGTCAACGTTGCTTCTCAGCATCAAGAAACTGTGCTTCCTGGCTACACTCACTTACAACGTGCTCAGCCGGTAACTTTTGCTCACTGGTGCTTGGCTTACGTTGAAATGCTTGAGCGTGATTATTCTCGTTTGAATGATGCGATTAAGCGTCTAGATACATGTCCGCTGGGTTCTGGTGCCCTTGCCGGAACTGCTTACCCGATGGACCGTGAAGAGTTAGCTCACAACTTAGGTTTCCGTCGTGCAACGCGCAACTCTCTAGATTCAGTCTCTGACCGTGACCATGTGATGGAGCTGATGTCGATCGCTTCTATCTCTATGCTTCACCTTTCGCGTCTTGCAGAAGATATGATTTTCTACAACTCAGGTGAATCAAACTTCATCGAGTTAGCAGATACCGTGACTTCAGGTTCATCTCTGATGCCACAAAAGAAAAACCCGGATGCGTTAGAACTTATCCGTGGCAAAACTGGCCGTGTTTACGGTTCACTAGCTGCAATGATGATGACAGTAAAAGCTCTGCCTTTGGCGTACAACAAAGACATGCAAGAAGATAAAGAAGGTCTGTTCGACGCTTTAGACACTTGGAATGATTGTATGGAAATGGCTGCGCTTTGTTTTGACGGCATTAAAGTGAACGGCGAACGTACACTGGAAGCAGCGAAGCAAGGTTATGCAAACTCTACGGAACTGGCTGATTACCTAGTAGCGAAAGGCATTCCTTTCCGTGAAGCTCACCATATTGTGGGTGTAACAGTAGTGGCGGCGATTGCTAAAGGCTGTGCTCTGGAAGAATTAACCATCGCAGAGATGAAAGAGTTCTCTGAGGTGATTGAAGAGGATGTGTATGACATCCTGACCATTGAATCGTGTCTTGAAAAACGTAGTGCGCTAGGTGGTGTATCACCACAACAAGTGGCTTACGCGGTTGACCAAGCTGAGAAACGTTTGGCGCAGCGTGACACTTCCATCGTTAAGGTTCGTCCTGCTCGTTTGACTGACATCGAAGCATTGGAAGGCATGGTGGCTTACTGGGCGAACATGGGTGAAAACCTACCTCGTTCTCGTAATGAACTGGTGCGTGATATTGGCTCGTTTGCGGTCGCAGAGCATCATGGTGAGGTGACCGGTTGTGCATCGCTCTATGTGTATGATTCTGGCTTAGCGGAAATACGTTCACTGGGCGTTGAAGCCGGTTGGCAAGGTCAAGGGCAGGGAACCGCGATTGTTCAACACTTGGTTGAGAAAGCACGCCAAATGGCCATCAAGAAGGTGTTTGTACTGACTCGTACGCCTGAGTTCTTTATGAAGCATGACTTCTTACCAACATCGAAATCTCTGCTACCTGAGAAGGTACTGAAAGATTGCGACCAGTGTCCTCGTCAACACGCGTGCGATGAAGTGGCCTTGGAAGTTAACTTGGTCGAGCAGATTATCGCTAAGGTGAATGTTGCATAAGGCATTGATTTTATAGCCCCTAAAAAAAAGATCGAAAATCTGATCTTTTTTGGGAACAAATTAAGAAAAGCCCGGTCTATTAAAGTACCACTGCTTTTTCTTAGAATTTTCTAAGAAAGCCCTAGAATCGATTGGTTCTGGGGCTTTTTTCTATCTGCTGTTTGGCAAATGATAATCGCTCGATAATTACGATAAACGCTTGATGTATTGAACCTATTATCTAATCATTATTGCCTATCCAACAAACACCTCAGCTAACGCTTTTTATTCCTCAAAGGCAGCACCACAAATTTCATTATCCAATGCAGCGATAGCAAACCACTGAATGCGAAAGCGGCCATCATCAAAGCAATGGCATTGATGCTCTTTGGGTCTTCCCTGAAAAACAACCACCATGCTCCCCAGCTCAAGATCGACAACACCATGAGCTGATTCATACAACGTTGGCAGCGACCGAGTTTATTGAAGATTTTTTCCTTTTTATTGCAATGAAGACATGTCATCTTGGGCTTGATTCGCGTTATGCTTGTTGCTCTGATAATACCACGTCACAAGATATTGGATCACGGTGACATAGAGAGAGAAAATCGATGATTGAGCGCCAAGAAACCAAGCAACGCATGAGCCGTATTGTTAAACACAACGGTACTATCTACCTATGTGGCCAAGTTTGTGCTGATGCAACTAAAGACATCACTGAACAAACACAGACCATGCTAGATAAAGTAGAAGCGCTACTTGAGCAAGCAGGCAGCGACAAAGAGCACATGCTGTCAGCAACGATTTACTTGAAAGACATGAAAGACTTCCAAGAAATGAACGCAGTATGGGATGCATGGGTTCCAGAAGGTCACGCTCCAGCTCGCGCATGTGTGACTGGCGACATGGCTCGCGAAGCACTGCTAGTTGAGATCTCTGTGATTGCAGCTGAGAAGTAATTCTCTCGCATTTAGCGATAAGTAACGGTTTTAAGAGATTCCAGATACCTCGTCCCTCGGTTCTGGAATGACGGTTTAAGTTTTGGTTTAGTGGCTTAAATAAATCAACGTCATTCCCGAAAGCGACGAGGGAACGTAGTCGGGAATCTGTTATTTGTGCGTTGCCAAAAAACAAAAAGGAAAGCCAATGGCTTTCCTTTTTAGTATCTAGTCTCTGTTAATAGACCAAACTGCTAGTTTTTCAACGGCTTGAAATTAACAACCTGGACCACAGTCTAGACAGTGTTTCACCATCTCTGGGCCTAAGTGCAGTTTCGCATTCAGGTCACGCAGCGCTGTTCGTACACCTTCTTCAATTACTGGGTGATAGAACGGCATGTCTAGCATTTCAGAAACCGTCATCTTGTTCTGGTGTGCCCATGCTAACAAGTGAGCTAAGTGTTCTGCGTTTGGTCCCATCATCTCAGCACCAAGGAAGCGGCCTGTACCTTGCTCACCGTAAACGTGCAGAATACCTTTGTTGCGTAGCATCACTCGTGAACGACCTTGGTTCTCGAACGACACTTCACCCGTTGCGAAACAACCACATGTGCCTAAGCGGGTGGTGATCTCTTTGTAGGATTCACCAACCATCGCGATTTGCGGGTCAGAGAATACCGCTGAGATTTTAGAGCGGCGTAGGCCTGCACGAATCTCAGGGAAGCGACCAGCGTTGTCTCCTGCAATGCGGGCTTGGTCTGCTGCTTCATGTAGCAGAGGTAGTTGGTTGCTTGCATCACCTGCAATGAATACTGATGGCAATGATGTTTGTAGCGTGTAGTGGTCAGCGATTGGAACACCACGCTCATCAAGTTCTAGAGAGGTATTCTCTAGGCCAAGTTTGTCGGTGTTGGGACGACGCCCCGTTGCTGCCAGTACGTACTCAACGACGTTAGTTTCTAGTTCACCTTGCTTATTGATGAACTGGATTTCGACGCGAGCCTCACCCGATTCAGTGGTAATACGCTTCATGCTTTCGATTTTCACGTCGGCATCTAGGTAGAACTCTTCATTGAAGGCTTTATCTGCGTAAGCCATGATCTCTGGGTCGGTTACTGGGCCAACTTGACCACCTAAACCGAACAGTTTGGTCTTCACACCTAAGCGATGCAGTGACTGACCAAGCTCAAGACCAATAACACCAGGGCCAAATACTGCAACCGATTCTGGTAAATCATCCCAGCTGAACACGTCATCGTTAATGATCAGACGATCACCAAGCTCATTCCAAACGGCAGGGTATGCAGGGCGAGAGCCAGTTGCGATAACAATACGTTTAGCGGTGACAACCGTGTGGTCATCAATTTGTAGTGTACTGTCGTCTAAAAATTTTGCGTAGCCAGAGATCTTGTTTTGCTCTGGGATTTCATCAACACCTTCTAAAACAAAACCAACAAAACGGTCACGTTCAAACTTCACTCGGTCCATCACTTCACGGCCGTTAATCACGATATCACCTTGTGGGTGAACGCCAAAAGCCGGAGCTTTCTCGATTTGGTGTACGCTTTCTGCAGCTGCAATAAGCAGTTTAGATGGCATACAACCAACGCGAGCACAGGTAGTACCGTAAGGGCCGCCTTCAATCATCACGACACTGTCAGTGTGTGCTTTTGCAGTGCGGTAAGAACCTAGACCTGCCGTACCGCCCCCGATAACTGCTACATCTACATTGACTTGTTTCATAATAATTTTCTCGCAATGGCTGAATTTAGTTTGAACGAACCCCTCCAACTCTGGTGATTGTTTGAGAGTCAGGATAACGGGGCAGTTTTGTGATTCTGTTTTATTAGGTTTAGCTTGTGGTTCTGCTTTTTGTTACTAACTATAGGTTAGTTCAAAGTAGGCGAGCCACAGGCTATATTCTTTTTCCAAAACTCAGATAAGAGTGTTTGGAATAGCTAACCCACAAGAGGGTGGGTTAGCTGGTATTACTGCTATTTATTTACTAAGCGTTTACTAGCGACTAAGTGATTAACCTAGGAAAGCTTCTAGTTCTTCGCTGCCACCGATGTGTTTACCACCGATGAATACTTGAGGAACAGTAGTGCGACCAGAGATTGCACGTAGGCTTACTGTTGTTGCATCTTTACCTAGAACGACTTCTTCGTAGTTTAGACCTTTGTCGATTAGGTTCTGCTTCGCTTTCATACAGAAAGGACAACCTGGCTTAGTGAATACTGTGATTGACTCTTGCTCTTTGTGCTCAGGAGCAAGGTAGTTAAGCATAGTATCAGCATCAGAAACCTTGAACGGGTCGCCTGGTACGTCTTCTTCGATGAACATTTTTTCTACCACGCCGTTTTTAACCAGCATGCTGTAGCGCCATGAACGTTTGCCGAAGCCGATGTCGTTTTTCTCAACTAGCATGCCCATGCCGTCTGTGAAATCACCGTTACCATCTGGGATGAATGTGATGTTTTCTGCTTCTTGGTCTGCTTTCCAAGCGTTCATTACGAATGTGTCGTTTACTGAAACACACAGAATGTCATCAACACCGTTTTCTTTGAATACAGAGTGTAGCTCGTTGTAACGAGGTAGGTGGCTTGAAGAACATGTTGGCGTAAACGCGCCTGGTAGGCTGAATACGATAACTGTTTTGTCTTTGAATAGCTCTTCAGTCGTTACGTTAACCCATGCATCACCTTGGCGAGTTGGGAATGTTACTTGAGGGATTGATTGACCTTCTTTAGATGCAAACATATTGATTTCCTTAAATAGTATTTTTAATTTTGTTCTATCAGAGCTTAACGTTTTTCTTCGCTCTGTTTCGTTTCGTTGAGCCCATTATTAGATAAATCCTTTGATAGCTCTAATCGTTTGATGTTATGGTTTTGATAGGTAAATTCTATCAAGAGTGTTTTTCTTTTAAATGTTTTTGTTAGAACCCTTGTTCTTATTAAAACCTGAGGTAAGAGACTGATCATGAACATTCGTGACTTTGAATACTTGGTGGCGCTCGCAGAGCATAAACACTTCCGAAAAGCGGCAGAAGCGTGCTTTGTCAGTCAGCCGACACTAAGCGGTCAAATACGCAAGCTGGAAGATGAAATTGGACTTCAGTTAACCGAGCGTAGTCCAAGGAAGGTGATATTTACAGAATCAGGGTTACAACTTGTTGAACAAGCCAAGCGTATTCTCAATGAAGTGAAAACTTTTAAAGATATGGCGAGTGGCCACGGTGAGGCGATGACGGGGCCAATGCACATTGGTTTTATTCCAACCGTGGGTCCTTACATCTTGCCTAAGATTGTTCCTCATCTTAAAGAGAGCTTCCCAGATCTTGAGCTTTACTTGCATGAAGCTCAGACCCATCAGCTAGTGAGTCAGCTTGAAGATGGCAAGCTCGATTGCTTGGTATTGGCTGCAGTTGATGAAACCGCGGTGTTCAAAGAGATTGATGTGTATGACGAGCCATTAAGTGTTGCCGTTCCATGTGACCATGAGTGGGCTCAGCAAGACACGGTCGATATGCTGCAGCTAAATGGACAGACCGTACTGGCGCTAGGTGACGGCCACTGTTTAAGAGACCAAGCCTTGGGTTTCTGTTTTGCTGCGGGCGCCAAAGATGATGAGCGCTTTAAGGCGACTAGCTTAGAAACGCTGCGTAACATGGTTGCGGCGGGGGCGGGTATTACCTTGCTTCCTCAGCTATCGGTGCCGAAAGAGAAGCAGAAAGATGGTGTGTGTTACGTACCTGCGGTGAATCCAACGCCTTCACGTAGAATTGTCGTGGCTTACCGTCCGGGTTCTCCATTGAAGGGACGTTTCGAGCAATTGGCTGAGACTATCCGAACTCAACTGGCGAAAACAGCTTAACACTCGATCTCAGAGCCCAAGCTGGTAAGGTATAGATATAAAAAAAGGGTTGATGTGAATTCATATCAACCCTTTTTGTTGGTTCAACTTACTAGGTTCAACAAACCCTAGCTAGAACAGCTCTTCTACTGCTTCACCTGATGAGGTTGAGTAGATGTCGTCATTGAAACGTTCTGTGATGTACTCGGTTGGCTCAGTGCCTTTCTCGAAGTACTCGAACATTGATGAGCTATCGAACTTATTAGTCAATAAGCCAGTTTCACGGTCGATACGAACACGAACGATGTTCTCCGGAATCTCTTTACGTTCAGCAGGAACACCCGCTAACGCAGTACCCATGAAATCAACCCATGCAGGTTCTGCTGTTTTCGCGCCAGCTTCTGCACCCGTAATTTGGTTCTTACCAAGGTTTGAGTTCGCTTTGGTTCTGCCTAGGTTGCGGTTGTGGTTATCAAAACCAACCCATACCGTTGCAACCATGCCAGGGCCGTAGCCGCTGTACCAAGTATCTTTCGAGTCATTGGTGGTACCCGTTTTGCCGCCAATGTCACGACGTTTCAGTGGTTGTGCACGCCAACCTGTACCGTTCCAACCTGTACCTGCACTCCAATCACCGCCGCCCCAGATGTTGCTGTACATCATTTCACGAACTAGGAATGCGTTCTGCTCAGAGATAACTTGAGGTGCGTATTGAACTTTCGCATCCACGTCTTGCTCTGCAAACTCATCCGCCATTGGATCGGCTGTGATGGTCTGTTTGCAATCTTCTTTACAGACGACTTTTGGTGTCGCTTCAAACTCAGTCTCGCCAAATGGAGTCTCAACGCGGCTGATGTAGAAAGGTTCAACGTAGTAACCACCGTTAGCGAATACCGAGTAACCTTGCGCTACTTTCATTGGCGTTAAGCTACCAGCACCTAGCGCAATGGTTTCAGAGCGCGGTACTTCGTCAATATCAAAACCAAATCGAGTAAGGTAGTTACGAGTATCATCCAGGCCTACTTCGCGTAGTACACGTACCGCCATTACGTTTTTAGACTGAGCTAAGCCAATACGTAGACGAGTTGGACCCACATAAGTCGGTGGCGAGTTCTTTGGTCGCCATGCCGTACCTTGGCTCTTATCCCATTGGTTAATCGGGGCATCATTGATCAGTGAGGCTAGCGTTAAGCCTTTCTCAATCGCTGCTGAGTAGATAAATGGTTTGATACCAGAACCCACCTGACGAATAGATTGCGTTGCACGGTTGAACTTGTTGTGAACAAAGTTAAAGCCACCCACCATCGACAATACCGCGCCGTTGTTCGGGTTCATTGCAACAAATGCGGTGTTCGCATTAGGTACTTGGCTAAGTCGCCATACAACTGGTGTTTCTGATTCTGCAGTCGCTGACTCTTCTGTCGGCTCTTCAGAGACTTCATCGCCTGTAACGGCTTCATGGCGAACCCAGATTTGTTCACCAACAGCTAGAATCTCTTTTGCTTGAGAAGGCGCTGGTCCTTGGCGGTTATCCGTTAGGAATTTACGCGCCCAGTTCATACCTTGCCATTCGATTGTGCCTTCACCTTGGTTCTTAACCCAAATTTGCGCACTTTTCGAATCAACTGCGGTAACAACAGCAGGGACTAGGTCACCATAGGTTGGTTGAGACTTAAGGTGTTTAACGATTTGTTCTTGATCCCACGCTGATTGCGCAGTCTGCCACAATACTTTTTCAGCACCACGGTAGCCATGACGCTCATCGTAGCCAAGTAGGTTCTTAATTGCGGCTTGGTTCGCTGCTTTTTGCAGTTTCGAATCAACAGTCGTGTAGACCTTCATGCCTGATGTATAAGCTTCTTCACCGTAGCGTTCCACCATCCAAGCACGTGCAACTTCTGCAACATACGGCGCGCTCAGTTCGATCTCTGCACCGTGGTATTTCGAGATAAGTTTTTCGCTACGAGCGTCATCGAACTCTGCTTGAGTGATGTATTGCTCGTCTAACATACGACGCAATACGACGTTACGACGGTTAGTCGCGCGCTCAACAGAGTAAATAGGATTCATTGTCGAAGGTGCTTTTGGCATACCCGCAAGTGTCGCAATTTCACTCAGCGTTAGATCAGGAAGATCCTTACCGAAGTAAACACGTGCTGCAGCGCCAAAACCATACGAACGGTGACCAAGGAAGATCTTGTTTACGTAAAGCTCCATGATCTCTTCTTTACTAAGCAGTTGCTCAATGTGGATCGCAATGAAGATCTCTTTGATCTTACGCATAATCTTTTTCTCATTAGATAAGAAGAAGTTACGCGCAAGCTGCTGAGTAATGGTACTCGCCCCTTGTTTTGCTGAACCCGACATAGCAACCACGAGTGCTGCACGTGTGATACCGATTGGGTCAATACCAGGGTGCTCATAGAAACGGCTATCTTCGGTGGCAATCAGAGCCTCAACTAAGTGGCGAGGAATCTCGTCATAAGTCACCGGGTTACGACGCTTTTCGCCAAATTGAGAGATCAACTTACCGTCTTGACTGAAGACTTGCATCGGCGTTTGGAGTTCTACGTCGCGCAAAGTGGCAACATCAGGCAACTCTGGTTTTACGTAATAATAAAACCCGAAAATTGTACTGACTCCAAGAATCATGCAAATCAATGTAAATATGAATAATCGCTTTATGAACTTCACCGGATAATCCCTGATTAGTTAAGGCTGATAAGCAGCAAACCCTTGTACTCTAGGCTAAAAACTTAGCTTTCGTTTATTAACGCTTATTTAACTAATAATCACAACCCCTAGATAATCAACGAAATGCTTGGCACTTCAGGAGCTAGGTCACATGGGTTCATCATTAATTACAGGTATAGATATAAATCATCACAGCATCAAAGCCGTGGTACTAAAACCCGTGGGGGAGTTGTATGCCCTAGTGGGATACAAAGAGCTGCCGATTTCGGACGACATTTTTACAGCTAACCATACTTTGGAGTATCAGAAAACTGTTAAGAAACTTAAAGAACTTAGGAAAGGACTGCCTTTTGGTTGTCGCAACGTCGCCATTTCGGTACCTGATAACACTGTGATCAGCAAAGTACTACAAATAGAGAGTGAGTTAGAAGACAGAGAAAAAGAGTTTTCTATCTATCAAACCTTCGCCCATCAATCTCCCTTTCCTATCGAGGAGCTGAGTTTAGATTTTGTAAAGCTGGAAGACAAACGATTTGGTAAAGGTTCGACAAGCAGTTATCAGGTATACGCCACTCGTAAGGAAGTCGTCGATAGCCGAGCGGATGCATTAACTAAGGCTGGTTTTAAACCTGTGGTGGTAGATACACAGGCACATGGGCTGCTAAACATCTGGCAATTAGCTTCGCGCTTGTATCCCGATAAGAATAACTGGCTGCTGGTGGATGTTGGAATCGACCAAACGTCGTTAGGAGTTATCCCGCAGAATTCAGCGCCTTTCTATAAAGACATCGCTTTTGGTACTCAAGCTCTTCGCAGCACGGATAACCCAAGTGATATAGAAGGTGTGTTCGGCACGGCTGAAGATACCCATCAATTCATTGTTCATTTGATTGAGAAGCTCAAGCGCCAATTACAGCTCTATTCATCGGGAAATGCGCAGCAACCTATCTCTGGGATCTGGCTGATGGGTGAGGGTGCGAGCATCCCAATGGTAACCGAAGAGTTAGAGCGCCATTTTCAGCTGAGCTGTGAGTCATTGAATCCTTTGTCTCTGTTTGATAACAAGGTCGCCAAGAGACGTCGACTGCCAATGGACTGGCAACACTTTGGTATTGCCGCGGGTATGGCGATGAGTGGACTCAAGTGGCAGGGAGAAAAGCATGTTGCATCAAATTAACCTGCTGCCGTGGCGTGATGAGATTCGTGCTCAGCATAAAAAGCGTTTTGTTCATTTAGTTATTCTTGGCGTCATGTTTGCGCTTGGTGGGCAATGGGTGGTCGGTAACTACTTTTATGACCAACAAGCCAGGCAGCAAGCGCGCCTCAATTATCTTAATCAATACATCGCTGAGCTCGACCGACAAATTCAGTCATTAAAAGTCGCCGAACAAGAGCACAAAGCCATTCTCACTCGACTTGATGTGGTGGAGTCTTTGCAGCTTGGCCGCAACAAAACCACCGACTTCATGAACCTGATGCCAGAGCTGATTCCTGAGGGCGTGTATGTCGACAAGATAAAGATGAATGGTCAGGAGATTGAGATGTCGGGCATCAGTGACAGTACCGCTCGTCTTGCGACTATGTTGGACAACTTAGAGCGCTCAGATTCCCTGGAAGGGGTCGAGATGCACTCTATCGTTCATAACCGCAAACGCTTCAATAAAGAATTTCAGACCTTCAAGGTCTCTTTTGTGTTTAGCCCTGTCTCTTTAGAAAACACAACCGCGAGCAGAAAAGAGAAGGAGACGCATCATGGCTAACCTTCAAAATAGAATGAGCTTGCAAGATCTCGATGTTGATGAGATCACCGAGTGGCCATTGCTGCCTCAGCTTCTCGTGATTCTGGTGTTGATAGTGTTAATCCAAGGTGTAGGCACTTGGCTTTATGTGTTGCCACTCGACGATGAACTGCAACAGATGAAGCAACAAGAACAAACCTTAAAGACGACCTTGCGAATTAAGGCCAATAAGGTTGCAGCCTTGCCTAAATTGCAGAGTCAGCTGGATGAACTAACCAGTCGCTACGATTACCTGTTAGAGCAGCTGCCTGTTCAAAAAGAGCTAGCCAGTATGTTGGCGTCTGTGAATGAACTCGGCTTGGATAATTCGCTGACCTTTACTCGAATCGATTGGGGACAAAAACAGAACAAGGAGTTTCTCTATCGTTTACCGCTCAATATCGAGCTGACGGGTGACTACCATGAGATTGGTGACTTTTCGGCTGCCATCGCTAAGCTGCCGCGCATCATTAGCTTTGATGATGTGAACTGGCAGCGAGTTAGCCAAGAAAGTAGCACTCTGCACTTTAGGGTTCGAGCTTATACCTACCAGTTTAAATCGGAGGTCAATGATGAAACCCAATAGCGCGCTTTACTCAATCGTGTTGCTGCTTGCACTGTCAGGCTGCAAAGCAAATCAGGATTCACTCCCAGACTTCGTGGCACAGGTTGAAACTAAGGCGAGAAAAGATGTCGAGCAACTTGTCCCAGCAACTGAATTCACGGCGGCGACTTATCAGCGCCGAGCCTTTAGTCCTCCCTTTGAACTTCCTAAAGAAGCCATTGTGCAAAACCAGCCTTTGGTTAAGAAAGACTGTTGGCAACCTAGCGCTCGCTCTCGTAACGGAAAGTTAGAGAAGTACCCGCTGAGTAAGCTTCGTTTAAGAGGTGTAATGGGCAGTGGTTCAAGTGTGTTTGGGCTAGTGCAAACACCGAAAGGCAACGTGGTAAACGTCAAGAAAGGCCAGTTTATCGGCCTAAACAATGGCCGAGTTACTAAGGTGACCAGCCAGTACGTTCAGATTAATGAAACTCTTCCAGATGGCTTAGGTTGTTGGCATAAGCGCAACGTTAGGCTGGCTCTGAAGTAAACCAATGTCACATGATGTGGATATGAGATGTAAATATGATTAAAGGAATAAGTGAGTTAATGAACAAAGGGCTGAAAGGCTTGATGGTGTCTGTGATGTTGGTTTTTAGCGTATTTAGTTACGCAGAGAGCTTACCAAATAAATTAGAGAATATTGATTTTAGGGTTAATAAGGATAAAGACGCCGTCATTATCATTGAGCTAGCGACCAGCACCGCTGTGGTGGATGTTCAACGTGCTCAGGAAGGGTTAAGTATCGAGTTGATCAATACTCAGGTTGATGATGACAAGCTTTACCTACTAGATGTAAAAGACTTCGCTACCTTGGTTGAAGGTATTGAAGTCTATAAAGAGACACCAAGCACTCGGCTTCTAGCGACGATTAGCAATGACTATCAGTATGAATACAATCTAAAGGGACGTTTTATTGAGGTGGTGATCAGCAAACCAGTTATCGATGAAGTGACCAAAGAAAAAAGCGTTCTAGAGAAAGAGGGCAAGCTGATATCGATTAACTTCCAAGACATCCCAGTACGAAATGTCCTGCAGCTGATTGCTGACTATAACGATTTTAACTTAGTCGTATCTGATTCGGTCGCCGGAAACCTCACTTTACGTTTAGATGGCGTACCTTGGCAGCAAGTTCTCGACATTATCTTGCAAGTTAAAGGATTGGATAAGCGCGTGGATGGCAATGTCATCTTGGTTGCGCCGAAAGCTGAGTTGGATCTTCGAGAGCAACAAGCGTTAGAAAAATCGCGTTTAGAAGAGGAGCTTGGGGAGCTTAAGTCGGAAATCATCAAGATTAACTTTGCTAAGGCCACCGATATTGCCGACATGATTGGCGGTGAAGGTGCGGTCAGCATGTTGTCTGATCGCGGTTCGATTACCATTGATGAGCGCACTAACTCTTTATTGATTCGTGAGTTGGAGGAGAACATTTCCGTGATACGAGGCATCATTGAATCCTTAGATATTCCCGTGAAACAGGTGCAGATAGAGGCGCGTATCGTGACCGTCACTGAGGGTAATCTTGATGAGCTTGGCGTGCGCTGGGGTGTTTCCTCGACCAACGGAAGCTTCACCGTTGGTGGTTCAATAGAAGGTAATCATCCATCACAAATCACACCGTATGACGATGATGGTGGCAACAGTGCAATTGATGACTACCTCAACGTTAACTTGGGGGCGACATCGCCGAATGCATCGAGCATTGCTTTTCAGGTCGCCAAGCTTGGGTCGGATACTTTGCTCGACCTTGAACTGTCGGCACTTCAACAAGAGTCGAAAGCTGAGATTATTTCTAGCCCACGCTTAATCACCACCAATAAAAAGCCCGCTTATATTGAGCAAGGTACTGAAATCCCTTACTTAGAGTCTTCTTCAAGTGGTGCAACGTCGGTCGCATTTAAGAAAGCGGTATTGAGCCTCAAGGTGACGCCGCAGATCACACCCGACAATCGTTTGGTATTGGATTTGAGCGTGACTCAAGATAGACCTGGGCAAGTGGTCAAGACCGGAACAGGGGAAGCGGTAGCAATTGACACGCAAAGAATAGGTACGCAAGTGCTTGTTAATAATGGTGAAACTGTCGTTCTTGGCGGGATATTTCAACACAGCGTAAGCAGCACGGTGGATAAAGTTCCTCTGTTGGGAGACCTGCCAGTTTTGGGTGCATTGTTCCGTCGCAGCTATGAAAATGTGGGTAAAAGTGAACTACTTATTTTTGTCACACCCAAAGTTGTGATTCAGTAATGAACAATTAGATTAAAAATAAAGTTGCATTAGTGGCACCTAACCTTGATAATTTCGGGTCTTATCACGAATTATCTGTGAGGAATCGGTGCCACGGGCCTTTTAATTTCAGTACTTGTACTGACCTACCTTGTGGCGATGTCATTGAATTAACGTTGTAAATTACTGCTAAAAACATGGCTGAGAAACGCAATATTTTTCTTGTTGGCCCAATGGGCGCCGGCAAAAGTACAATTGGTAGACACCTAGCTTCCCAACTTCATATGGAGTTTCTAGACTCTGACACTGTGATTGAAGAGCGCACTGGCGCAGACATCGCATGGGTTTTTGATGTTGAGGGCGAAGAAGGTTTCCGTAAGCGCGAAGAATCTGTAATCAATGATCTGACAGAAGAACAAGGTATTGTTCTTGCGACAGGTGGTGGTTCAGTGTTGAGCAAAGAAAACCGTAACCGTCTATCTGCACGAGGCATTGTTGTATACCTAGAGACAACAATTGAAAAGCAACTTGCTCGCACTAACCGCGACAAGAAACGCCCTCTACTTCAAACAGACAACCCGCGTGATGTGCTAGAAGATCTAGCTGTATCTCGCAACGCACTATACGAAGAAGTGGCGGACTACACAGTTCGTACTGACGACCAAAGTGCAAAAGTGGTAGCCAACCAGATCGTAAAAATGCTAGAAGAACGTTAAGTTCATTTTTTCGGAGAGCAAACCCATGGAACGGATTACGGTCAATCTAGCTGAGCGTAGCTACCCTATCTCTATTGGCGCCGGGTTATTTGAAGACCCGGCGTACCTTTCTTTTTTATCAGGCAAACAGAAAGTTGTTGTTATCAGTAATGTGACAGTAGCGCCTCTTTATGCAGATAAAATTTTATCGCTATTGGAGCAAGTAGGCTGTCAGACATCTCTTCTCGAGCTGCCAGACGGTGAACAGTACAAAACCCTTGAAACGTTCAATTCAGTGATGAGCTACATGCTTGAAGGAAATTACAGCCGCGATGTGGTGGTGATTGCTTTAGGTGGTGGTGTAATCGGTGACTTGGTCGGTTTTGCTGCCTCTTGTTACCAGCGCGGTATAGATTTCATTCAAATCCCGACGACCCTTCTTTCTCAAGTGGACTCTTCTGTTGGTGGTAAAACCGCAGTAAACCATCCTCTTGGTAAGAATATGATCGGCGCTTTTTACCAACCGAAATCTGTGATCATCGATACTAACTGTTTATCAACGCTTCCAGAGCGTGAGTTTGCAGCTGGCATTGCTGAGGTGATCAAATACGGCATCATTTACGATGAAGCCTTCTTTGATTGGTTGGAGCAGAATCTAGAGAAACTTTATCAACTTGATGAAGAGGCACTGATCACCGCGATTGCTCGTTGTTGTGCAATTAAGGCTGAAGTGGTGGCTTTAGATGAAAAAGAGTCAGGAATCAGAGCGTTATTGAACCTAGGTCATACATTTGGTCATGCGATTGAAGCAGAACTAGGCTATGGTAATTGGCTACATGGTGAAGCTGTGTCGTCAGGCACTGTAATGGCAGCGAAAACTGCTCAATTACAGGGGCTGATCTCTCAGCAGCAACTTGAGCGAATTATTTCTATACTCAAGAATGCGAAACTACCAATCCATACGCCAGAAAGCATGTCTTTTGAAGACTTTATGAAGCACATGATGCGCGATAAAAAAGTGCTGTCTGGTCAGTTGCGTTTGGTATTACCAACAAGTATTGGTACTGCTGAAGTGGTTGCTGATGTGCCTCAAGACATCATTAAACAAGCGATCGATTTCTGCCGTACTCTTTAAATTTGGTTGTGAGGTTGCCTAGCTAAACTCTAGGAAACTGAAGCGTTTTACTGATCGATCTTATCAGTAGGGATCCCCAATGAGTTTGGCTCATGAATTAAGAGTATTAGAGTTAGAATCTCAAGTTGAGCTGCTAGAGCGCTTACAGCTTTTGACTAACTTTGGTTCAAACCTAGTCACGGTTGCTGGTAAAACTGGCTCGGGCCGTTCTTGGTTAGCTCAGCGTTATCTGGAAGCGTGGTCGACTGAAAAAAATCAGTGTTTACTGCTTTGTCATCCAAGCCAAGACGATCAACAACGCCGCGCGCTTATTCTTAGCCAAATTGTTTCTGATCCCCTGTTTAATCAACATGATTCTTTATCAGATAGCCTGACTAGGTTACTGGATGGAGAGCCGTGTAATGTGGTTATCGTCGTTGATGATGCCCAACGACTTTCTGAGCTATTGGTATCCGAATTATGGATGTTGGTACTAGAAGCTCAATCAAACCCTCAATGGACGATCAATATCGTTCTCTTCTCGGAACCTGGCCACTTAGATACGTTATTAACGCGTTTGAGTTACGGTCAACAACACAAGCCTATCGATCTCGAGATCGATGACCTTTCGCAACCAGAAGCTGAACATTTCTTTGAATCACTGGTGATTCGATATGTTGATGATGAGTCTGAAACTCGCGTGCGACGTGCGTTTAGTAAAGCGCAACCTCTGCCCGGTGAGTTAATGGCTTTAGGAGAATTGAAAGTGGAAAAAAGGATTATTATTCGCTCAATTATTGGCTCACCGATCAATATCGCGATTGTGGTGGCCTTGTTGTTGGTTTTAATTGGTGGCGGCTATTGGTGGATGTTCAGTCAGCCAACACCAGACGATAAAGCGCAGTCGCTTATCGCACCGATTGAACAGACAGCTATCCCAACTTTTGAAGTGGAAAGTGGTACCGAGCAAGCTGGTATCGACGGAATGGTAGATTCTGAAACCGAAGCTGACATGAGTTACCAAGGCGCTGACGACGATAGCTCATCTTTGCCGCCAACTGTCGTTGAAGATACCGCGAGTGTTGGGGAAGTGGAACAAGATCAGCAACGCGTTGTGATCACTTCTGACGTGGTTGATGCTCTGCTTGATGATAAGCCTGAAAGTGCCGATACCAGCGCGATTGATGCGGCTGTTGAGGAAAATACAGAGGCAGCGGCTAGCGCGCAACCTGATGCAGCACAAGCCGAACCACAACCAACAGTTGATGAAGAATCAGATCTAACTGATTCAACACCGCCGACTAAAAAGATTACCTTCTCATTTGCTCGTGAAGAGTTACAAGCTATCTCGCCGCGCGCGTATACCTTGCAGTTGAGTGCGATGACCTCATTGGAGGATGTGCAATCCTTCATTGAAGAATATGACCTTGAGAACAAGGTTCGTATTTACCCAACACTTCGTAACGACACCAAGTGGTTTATCATCACTTATCAAGATTACCCAACGATTCAAGTGGCGCGAGACGCGGTAAGTACGTTATCAAAACCCCTTCAACAGTTGGAACCTTGGGCAAAATCGATGAATCAAGTGCATCGAGAGATAGAACGTGCGAAATAACCCTGAGCTTAGCCTCAAAATATGTTACATTCCGCAGCCTTATTTTTGAGTTGATAGATAGAGCAGTAAATGAAAAAGCAGCGTGCCTTTCTAAAATGGGCTGGTGGTAAATATGGCCTAGTTGAAGACATCCAACGTCACCTGCCACCTGCTCGTAAATTGGTAGAACCGTTTGTCGGTGCCGGCTCAGTATTTCTGAATACTGACTTTGAACAGTACCTGCTTGCAGATATCAACCCCGATCTTATCAACCTGTACAACCTACTTAAAACCGATCCTGAAACTTATATCACGGAAGCGAAGCGCTGGTTCTGTCCAGAGAACAACCGCAAAGAAGCCTTCTTAGATATTCGCGCTGAGTTCAATGGTACAGATAACGTCATGTATCGTTCGTTGGCTTTCTTGTATATGAATCGATTTGGCTTTAATGGCCTATGTCGTTACAACAAGAAGGGCGGTTTTAACGTCCCATTTGGTTCTTACAAAAAACCTTACTTCCCAGAAGCCGAGCTGGAGTTTTTTGCCGAGAAAGCGAAAAAGGCCACCTTCGTCTGTGAGGGATACCATGAAACCTTTAGCCGCGCGCGCAAAGGCTGTGTGGTTTACTGCGATCCTCCATACGCACCGTTGTCGAACACGGCTAACTTTACCTCATACGCAGGTAATGGCTTTAGCTTAGATGACCAAGCTGCATTGGCGGATGTTGCTGAAAAAGCAGCAATGGAGCGTGGTATTCCTGTTTTGATTTCAAATCACGATACGACACTAACGCGTCGCTTATATCATGGTGCGGAGTTGAACGTGGTTAAGGTGAAACGCACCATCAGCCGTAATGGCGCTGGGCGTAATAAAGTTGATGAGCTGCTGGCGCTTTTCTATAAAGAGAAAAACCAGCAACACACATCAGCGGAATAGTTCTGGTCAGAACAACCGCCAAACTCATTAAATTGAGTGACCAACGGATACTTTCTTAAACTAATCTTTCGAACTGCTAGGATCTGCTTAGGTGCTTAGGTAGAATTGCACACCAAATAGTCTTGGGCTTGAGTCTTGTATTTGTGTATGAGATATCACTAAGACGGTGACATTCGTAATTTACTCACTCTTAAGAGGTTTGGTATGAAAGATTTTCTAATCGCTCCATCGATTTTGTCTGCAGATTTTGCTCGTCTTGGTGAAGACGTAGAAAAAGTACTCGCAGCTGGTGCTGATGTTGTGCACTTCGATGTGATGGACAACCACTACGTACCTAACCTGACTTTTGGCGCGCCTATTTGTAAAGCGCTGCGCGACTACGGTATTACTGCTCCTATCGATGTTCACCTTATGGTTAAGCCTGTGGACAGTATTGTTCCTGAGTTTGCAAAAGCGGGCGCATCAATGATTACCTTCCACGTTGAAGCTTCAGAGCACATCGATCGCACTCTACAGCTCATCAAAGAGCACGGTTGTAAAGCGGGTGTGGTTCTTAACCCTGCAACACCGCTTTCTTGCCTAGATTACATCATGGACAAAGTAGACATGATTCTACTAATGTCTGTGAACCCTGGCTTCGGCGGTCAATCTTTCATTCCTCACACGCTAGATAAACTACGTGCTGTTCGTAAGCTGATTGATGAGTCAGGCCGCGACATTCGCCTTGAGATTGATGGCGGTGTGAAGGTGGATAACATCCGTGAAATCGCAGAAGCGGGTGCAGATATGTTCGTTGCGGGTTCTGCTATCTTCAACCAACCGGATTACAAAGAAGTGATTGATGAGATGCGTGCAGAGCTTGCAAAAGTAAACGCATAATCGTAAAACTACAGATAGATTGAATATTAAGGGGCTCATTGGCCCCTTTTTTACGTCTTATCGCTCAACACATAAGACGAATATAATTAATAGGAAAGTAAGATGTCATTAAGCTCAATAAAACTGATCGCCTTTGATTTGGATGGAACCTTGTTAGACAGCGTGCCTGATTTAGCTGTCGCCGCTGACCAAGCTTGTCAGGAGCTGGGTTTCCCTTCAGTGAGTGAAGAACAAGTTCGCGACTATGTTGGCAATGGTGCTGACGTGCTTATCGGGCGTTCACTCAGCCGTAACCTAACTGTTGATCCAAGCCTAGAACCTGAGCTGCTGAAGAAAGCACGCATCTTGTTTGATGATTTCTACGAGCAGGGCGGCCACAAGCTGAGCCACCTTTACCCATCAGTAAAAGAGACGCTGGCAGAGCTGCATAATGCGGGTTTCACTATGGCGCTTGTGACCAACAAACCATCGAAGTTTGTACCCGACGTTCTGGCGCAGCATGGTATCGATAAGTACTTTGTTGATGTTTTAGGCGGCGACTCTTTCCCAGAGAAAAAACCGAATCCAGTAGCGCTGAACTGGTTGCTAGAAAAGCACAACGTTAAAGCGGAAGAGATGTTGATGGTTGGTGATTCAAGCAACGACATCAAAGCGGCTAAGAATGCGGGTTGCCACTCGTTTGGTCTGACTTATGGCTACAATCACGGTGAGCCAATTTCAGCATCAAACCCTGACTATGTGGCGGATAACGTTGCTCAATTACTAGATGTCGTTCTAGTTTCAGCATAAAGCGGACAAAAGTTAGCTAACCCACTAGCAAAATACTTATCAATGAGTACACTGGATGAGCCGCGCAGAAAGAGCTGTGCGGCTTTTCTATATTTAAGTTAAGAAGCTAAGCGTTCAATAAACTTAGCGAATAAGCAAAGGAATTAAAACCATGAGCAAGCCCATCGTATTGAGTGGTGTTCAACCATCTGGTGAACTAAGTATCGGTAACTACTTGGGTGCTCTACGTCAATGGCAACAGATGCAAGATGATTACGATTGCCAATACTGTGTTGTAGACCTTCACGCAATTACGGTTCGCCAAGACCCGAAAGCACTGCATGAAGCGACTCTAGACGCACTCGCAATCTGTCTTGCTGTCGGTGTTGATCCAAAGAAGAGCACGCTATTTGTTCAGTCACACGTACCAGAGCATGCTCAACTTGGTTGGCTTCTTAACTGTTACACGCAAATGGGTGAACTGAGCCGTATGACTCAGTTTAAAGATAAGTCTGCACGTCACTCAAACGACGTAAACGTAGGCCTATACGACTACCCAGTGTTGATGGCTGCAGACATCCTGCTTTACGGTGCTCACCAAGTGCCAGTAGGTAGTGACCAGAAACAACACCTAGAGCTAGCGCGTGATATCGCAACTCGTTTCAACAACATCTACGGTCCTGAAACGCCAATCTTCCAAGTGCCAGAACCTTACATTCCAACAGTGAATGCACGTGTAATGAGCCTGCAAGATGCGACTAAGAAGATGTCTAAGTCGGATGATAACCGTAAGAACGTGATTACTCTGTTAGAAGAGCCTAAGTCGATCATCAAGAAGATCAACAAAGCGCAAACTGATGCAGAAACACCGCCACGTATTGCTCACGATTGGGAAAACAAAGCGGGTATCTCTAACCTAATGGGTCTTTACTCAGCAGCGACAGGTAAAACGTTTGAAGAGATCGAAGCGCAATACCAAGGTGTTGAGATGTACGGTCCATTCAAGAAAGATGTAGGCGCAGCATTAGTTGAGATGCTTGAGCCGATTCAAGCTGAATACCACCGTATCCGTGCTGATCGTGCTTACATGGACGCAGTAATGAAAGCGGGTGCTGAAAAAGCGTCTGAGCGTGCTGCAGTAACACTGAAAAAAGCATACGAAGCAGTAGGTTTTGTTACTCGCCCATAGGGTGAACTAACACGACTCGCTTGAAAATTTGAGCCCAAAGTAGCTTCTGTTTACTTTGGGCTTTTTAATGCCCATTCCATTTACCTTCCTCGAAAACCCCTTGTTTGAATTGATAATTTACGCAGTATCTGACTAGCATATCCATCATGTTAATGCTGTGCAGATGATCTTATTCAGCACTTCTGAACTTTATAAATTCATACTCATTTCTATATATGTTGGAAATATATAACGTGCCAAACAATTGATGATTCCAAAGTGATAAGTTCCTCATTTTCTTGCCAACTGACTTATTCCTTTCATAAATAAACCTGATAGTTACCACAAAATACATGACTGCCCATAGATGGCAGTGACTATAAATCAATGAACTCAGGTGAAACGGATGGCTCTTTTACACAAACCTTCATTGCTAGCAGTGGCAATTGGTAGCTTGTTAACCACAAGCGCACACGCTGATTTGTTTATTTCACAATATGTGGAAGGCGGCAGCTACAACAAAGCGGTTGAGATCGCCAATAACGGCGATAGCAGCATTAACTTAGATGGTTACTCACTGGCGAAGTCTGCCAATGGCAATGGATCATGGGGCGCCACTTTACCTTTAGATGGCCACGTTTTAGCGCCCGGTGAGGTGCTTGTTGTTGCTCATACCAGTGCTAGTGATGAGATTAAGGCGGTCGCTGACATTCTAAATGCTTCATTGGCTAATCATAATGGTGACGACCCGCTAGCTATCTTGAATGCAGATGGTTCGGTGCATGATGTTGTTGGTTTGATGGGTGATGTGGACTGGGGCAAAGATGTTACTTTGGTTCGTGCGACACAAACACCTTCTGCGACGTTTGATGCTTCACAATGGGTATCGCTACCAAAAGACAGTATTGAAGGGCTAGGTTCACTAGACAGTGTTGAGCTGCCAGAAGCCTTTACTTGTACAGAAGATGGCTCAGACCCGGTATTTACCACCATTCAAGAGATCCAAGGCGAGGGTGCAACATCACCGTTCATCGATGGCTACCCGTACATCACCGACGATGAATACTTCGTAAAAGGTGTAGTTAGCGCAGTGACTACTGGCCTAACCAAAGGCTTCTATCTGCAAGCGATTGAGGATGACTTCAATTCAAGTACCTCTGAAGGTCTATTTATTCACACTAACCAGTCAAGCTCAGATTTAGTTGCGGGTGATGTGGTGTGTGTGAAAGGTAAGGTTCAAGAATACTACAGCCACACTCAGCTTAAAGTTGAAAACAACCAATGGCTAAAGCAGGGCGAACAGCAATCCCCTGAAGCGACGGCGATTGAAGCGCTAGACAGTGATGAGAACTTCGCTGCAACGCTTGAACGCTACGAAGGCATGTTGGTGAAAACAACCGAAGCGCTTGATATGCGAGTGACGCGTACCTTCGGTTATGACTACGCAGGTCGTCGTAACAACATGGTATTAGCCCATGAGCGTATCAACATGCAGCCGAACCAGCTTTTTGCTGCCGGTTCTGATGAAGCGAAACAACAAACAGAAGACAACGCTGATCGTCGCCTTTTCGTAGAAACGGATCAAAAAGCGGGTGACGGACAAGTTCCTTTCTACCCAGATTTTGGCCGCACTGACATCGACCAAGATGGTTCGACCGAAGACTACATCCGTATCGATGACACCATTGTTGGCCTAGAAGGTGTGTTGACTTACAGCTACGGTGAGTACCGTTTAATTGCGACTAACCAGATCTCGGCTGAAAACTTCGTTCGTAACGACCCACGTACTGACAAGCCAGATATGGATGAAGGTGACCTACGTATCGCGACCTTCAATGTACTGAACTACTTCAACTCTCCATTTGGCGGTGACGCGAACCAGCACGGCAACAACCGTGGCGCGAACACCATTACTGAGTTTGAAATGCAGCAAGAGAAGATTGTGAACGCGATTCTTCGTCTAGACGCTGACATCATTGGTTTGATGGAAATTGAGAACAACGGCTTTGGTGAAGGTTCTGCTATTCAACAGCTTGTTAACCAGCTGAATGATCGCATTGAGCGTAAGAAAGACCGTTATACGTTTGTCGCTGTTGATTCAAATGAAGATGGCGTAACCGACGAGATGGACTCGATTGGTACTGACGTAATCACAACCGGTGTTATTTACCGTAAAAAGGTAGTTAAGCTAAAAGACAGCCGCGTTATCGCGATGCCAAGCCAACAAGCACCAGAGGTGTTAGACGATTCAGGTAAGGTGATTGAGGACGGTAAGAACTACCAGCGTGACTCATTAGCGCCAACCTTCAAGGTCAAAGGTACCAAAGAGAAACTGACCGTAGCGATTAACCACTTTAAATCTAAAGGCTCTAAGTGTTGGGAAGATGCAGCACCGGTTGAACAGGGTGGTCAAGGTGGTGTTGATGCCGACAAGCAAGGCTCATGTGAGAACTTCCGCGTAGCTGCGGCGGTGGCACTGGGTGAAGCGCTCGATGGTATCAAAGGTCACAAAGTGATCCTGGGTGATATGAACTCGTACGGCATGGAAGATCCAATGCTGGTGCTAACGGATTACTCTGAAGAGAAATACGGTAAGCAAATCAAAGCGGCTCGTAACACTTACATTGATGGTGTTGAACAGTTTGGTGATAACGGCGCGGTGATTACTAAGAACTACGGTTACATTAATGCTGTGGCTCAAAAGCACCCAGACAGCTGGAGCTACTCATACAATGACGAAGTGGGCGCACTGGATCACCTGTTGATCAGCGACAGCCTGAAAGACATGGTTGTGGATGCAACTGACTGGCACATTAACGGTGGCGAATCGACGTTGTTTGACTACAACGAAGAGTACAAAGGCGATCTGCCTAAGTACCAAGATCACTTCCGTTCATCGGATCATGATCCTGCGGTTCTTGAGCTAAGAGTCGGCGGTTCATTCGGCTTGGGTGCATTGATGTCATTGTTTGGTCTAGCAATGTGGCGTCGTCGCAAGTAGCTAAATCGTAAGTAGATTGGCAAGCCATACAAGCAAGCCAATTCAGATAACTTAAGGCTATCTGTAAACAATTAAGGTCAACTTAGGTTGGCCTTAATTATTGGCTAAATGCAGTTTCCACTTGCCTTTCGCTATGGGTATTGCACAATACCGCCCCTATATCTCCCAATCCTTTAGTATTTAGCAAACGATTTCGACCCATGTTACTTATCATCGATAACTACGACTCTTTTACCTATAACTTGTATCAGTATTTCTGTGAGTTAGGGGTAACTGTAAAAGTTGTTCGCAACGATGAGATTGATATTGCGGGTATTGAATCGCTAAATCCTAGTCACCTTGTTATCTCGCCGGGTCCTTGTACACCGGATGATGCGGGCATTTCTCTACAAGTCATCGAACACTTCGTTGGTAAACTGCCGATCTTAGGAGTGTGTCTTGGTCATCAAGCCATTGCCCAAGTGTTTGGTGGTGAAGTGGTGAGAGCCAGACAAGTGATGCACGGTAAAACCTCTCCGATACGCCACAATGGCAAGAGTGTTTTTCAGGGATTGAACAACCCATTGACCGTGACACGTTACCACTCACTCGTGGTGAAAAATGGCACGCTACCAGATTGCTTTGAACTGACGTCTTGGACGGAGTTTGAAGATGGCAGCATGGATGAGATCATGGGTTATCAACACAAAACCTTGCCGATTGATGCGGTGCAATTTCACCCTGAATCGATTAAAACAGAGCAAGGACACCAACTTCTCGCTAACTTCCTAGCACGCTAAGTGTTTAAATTTGACCCTTTCTCCGCCTAAATAAGCCAGTTAAACCTGTCAGCCCATTCGTTAAGCGTTTAAATTCGGGCTTTACGCGCCTCTCTCCCTCTGACGCCGATCACTTTTTATAACATTTCTCTCTCGCTTCGCTAAGTTTTTAGCCTATGCAAAATTATTCGCGTTATTTCCTCTCGAACCCTATATACCGCTGTGCCAGTAAGGCTTTGCTATTGCTGGTTATACGTTTAGGTAAAAAAAGCTTCATAAAACAGATTAATTGATGCATAAATAGTCATAGGTAGTGACGTTTAGCTGGTTGTTAGGGATGGCTAAAGAATAATCTACTATTGAAAAGGTTAATTAAATGTAAATATAATGCTGCAGCGGGATTATGGCGAGACAAAATATCTTTGTCTCACTTATGAACCATTACGCTTATTTGCGAAGCTTGCGGTATCGAGAAGGAATGTACGATGACAGTGGAAAATAAAGTAGAACGTAGTCTGTTTAATGAGGTGATGGTGCCTTGTTATAACCCAATGGAAATGATCCCAGTAAAAGGGGAAGGCGCACGCGTTTGGGACCAACAAGGCCGAGAGTATATCGACTTTGCTGGTGGTATCGCTGTGAGCTGTTTGGGTCACTGTCACCCGGCAATGGTTAACGCAGTTACTGAGCAAGCAAACAAGATTTGGCACCTAAGTAACGTGATGACCAACGAACCTGCACTGCGTCTAGCGAAAAAGCTAACCGACGTATGCTTTGCAGAAAAAGTATTCTTTGCCAACTCTGGCGCAGAAGCGAATGAAGCTGCATTGAAGCTAGCTCGTCGTTGGGCGGCGGATGTTCACGGTCCTGAGAAATCTGAAATTATTGCATTCAAACAAGGTTTCCACGGTCGTACTTTCTTTACCGTAACGGTTGGTGGTCAAGAAGCTTACTCTGATGGTTTCGGTCCTAAACCGGGCGATGTGACTCACCTGCCTTACAACGATATTGCAGCGCTAGAAGCGCACATCTCTGATCGTACTTGTGCAATCATGATGGAACCTCTGCAAGGCGAGGGCGGTATCATCTCTCCAACGTCTGAATTCGTGAACACGGTTCGTGAACTGTGTGATAAACACAATGCACTGCTTATCTTTGATGAAGTGCAAACGGGTAATGGTCGTACCGGTAACTTTTACGCTTACCAAGGCCTAGGTGTGACACCAGATATTCTAAGCACGGCTAAATCTCTAGGTGGTGGTTTCCCTATCGGTGCAATGCTTACGACCACTGAACTCGCGACACATCTAAAAGTGGGTACGCACGGTTCTACTTACGGTGGTAACCCACTGGCGTGTGCTGTTGCAGAAGCGGTTGTTGATGTGGTTAGCCAACCTGAAACATTAGCTGGCGTGAAAGAGCGTGAAGCACTGTTCCGCGATGGTCTAGCTAAGATTAACGACAAGTACCAAATCTTCAGTGAAGTTCGTGGTAAAGGCCTACTACTAGGTGCTGCACTTAACGAAGAGTGGCAAGGCCGTGCACGTGACGTATTGGTAGCAGCAGGCGAACAAGGCTTGATGGTACTGGTTGCGGGTGCAAACGTGGTTCGTTTCACGCCATCACTGGTTATTACTACACAAGAAATTGAAGAAGGCTTATCAAAACTAGACAAAGCAATCGCTACGCTAGTTTAGCCTGAGCGGCGTCATAGGAATGATCGCCAATAGAGCGATCCCATGACGTTCTGCTAAAGGCCCAAGCTTCTGGTTTTGGGCCTATTTTGCATCTGGAGGGAATATTGATGCTAGTTGTTCGCCCAATAAAATTATCTGATTACGATGCGCTGCATACCTGCGCGGTTGAATCTGGTCACGGATTCACATCTCTTCCGGTTAACGAAGAACTGTTAACTAACCGTATTACTCACTCTGAATACAGCTTTGCCAAGCAAGACGTGACTGAGCCCGGTGACGAAGGCTACCTGATGGTTGGCTTCGACACAGAAACCGGTGAAGTTGCGGGTACGACTGGCATTGAAGCCTCAATTGGCTGGGATGTCCCGTTCTATTCGTACCACATCAGCAAAGTGGTTCACTCATCGCAGAAGCTTGGCGTGAATAACGTCGTGAAGCTGCTGACTTTCGGTAATAACTACACTGGATGCAGTGAAATCTGCACACTGTTCTTGCGCCCGGCTTTCCGTGGTGGATTGAATGGTCGTTTGATGTCTAAGTGTCGTTTCTTGATCATGTCTGAGCACCCAGAGCGTTTCTCGAAAACGATTTTTGCTGAGATGCGTGGTGTATCGGATGCAGAAGGTAATTCTCCTTTCTGGCAATGGCTGCAAGAGCATTTCTTCTCGATTGATTTCACGCTTGCCGATTACCTAACCGGTATCGGTAAGAAAGGTTTTATTGCTGACCTAATGCCAAAGCTGCCTATCTACGTGAACCTATTGAGCAAAGAAGCTCAGGCGGTGATTGGAGAGGTTCATGACAATACGCGCCCTGCACTTAAGTTGTTGGAACGTGAAGGTTTCACTAACCGTGGCTATGTCGATATCTTTGATGCAGGCCCAACGGTTGAGTGTGATCTAAGAAACATCGAATCGGTGCGTCACTCAATTAGAGCACAGGTTCAAATTGCAGAGCATTCTAGCTCTAAAGACTTCCTAATTGGTAATACCTCGTTTGAGAACTTCCGCGCAGTAGCCGCGAAAGGTGCGTATGACCAAGCAAGCGACACAGTGATTTTATCATCTGAAGTAGCGAGCGCTCTTGAAGTAAAAGAAGGCGAATTCGTTCGCATGTTGGCTCAGTAAGAGCGGCGATTATCTGTCGAAGATTTTAAGGATAGAAGTATGACTCAGTGGATAGCAGGACAGTGGGTGGCAGGTCAAGGTGACGCCATGACATCAGTAAGCCCATACAACAATGAAGTAGTGTGGCAGGGTGATAGCGCAACACCAGCGCAGGTTGAATCTGCAGTAGCAGCAGCTCGTGAAGCCTTCTTGGTTTGGAAAAAATTGAGCTTTGCAGAGCGTGAAGCGATCGTGTTGAACTTTGCTGAGAAGGTAAAAGAGAACAGCGAAGAGATTGCACAGATTATTGCAAAAGAGACGGGTAAACCGATTTGGGAAACTCGCACTGAAGCGGGCGCGATGGCAGGCAAGATCGCCATCTCTATCCGTGCTTACCACGAGCGTACAGGTGAAGCTTCACGTGAAGCGGCTGGCAACCAAATTGTACTTCGTCACCGTCCATTGGGCGTGATGGCGGTATTTGGCCCTTACAACTTCCCAGGTCACTTACCTAACGGTCATATTGTTCCAGCTCTGCTATCGGGCAACACCGTAGTCTTCAAGCCTTCAGAGCAGACACCTTGGACGGGTGAATTCGCAATGAAGCTATGGCAAGAAGCGGGTCTTCCTGCTGGCGTAATCAACTTAGTGCAAGGCGCTAAAGAGACAGGTATCGCACTGGCTGATGCTAAAGGTCTTGATGGCGTGCTATTTACGGGTAGTGCGAATACTGGTCATATCCTGCATCGTCAATTCGCGGGCCAACCGGGCAAGATGCTGGCACTAGAAATGGGCGGCAACAACCCTATGGTGATCAGCGACCAATACGGTGATGCAGACGCAACGGTATACACTATCATCCAATCGGCGTTCATCAGTGCGGGTCAGCGTTGTACATGTGCTCGTCGCTTGTATGTGCCTGTTGGCGAGAAGGGCGATCTGCTTCTAGATAAACTGGTCGCAGCTACGCAAAAGATTCGTGTCGATCAGCCATTCGCTGAACCTGCACCTTTCATGGGCCCTCAGATCTCTGAAGCTGCAGCTAAATTTATTCTAGACGCGCAAGCTAATCTGCAATCGTTAGGTGGTGTCAGCCTAGTAGAAGCAAAAGCGGGTCAAGCGGCGTTTGTTTCTCCGGGCATTATCGATGCAACCAATATTGCTGACCTGCCAGATGAAGAGTACTTCGGTCCATTGCTGCAAGTGGTTCGTTACCAATCGCTAGAGCAAGCGGTCGAGTTAGCTAACGACACACGCTTTGGTTTGTCTGCAGGCCTTGTATCAACAGACGATTCTGAATGGGAATACTTCGTTGACCATATCCGTGCGGGTATTGTTAACCGTAACCGTCAGCTAACAGGCGCAAGTGGTGATGCACCGTTTGGTGGTCCGGGTGCTTCAGGCAACCTACGTCCAAGTGCTTACTACGCAGCTGACTACTGTGCTTACCCTATGGCTTCAATGGAAGGTGGCGAAACTCAACTACCAGCATCGTTTAGCCCAGGTATTGAGCTTTAATTTAGGCTAATGAGTCTTAGGCTCATTGGTTAAGCTTGAAATAGGGAAGTGGTGTTATCGCTTCCCTTTTCCATCCCGTCCGACACCTAGATTGGGCGGTAGATAATAATAGAACAAGTATGTCACAGGCTGATGGCTGCTGACTCTGTGTCTCAGCCTCTCCCTTTCTAATCCAAATTACTAGCTTGCTAGAACCTCTGACAAGGAGTCACCATGACGCCCGATCTACTCTTTAAATCACTATGGGACGATTACATTCACAGGCTGTGTCCATCGGCTGAGAAAGTGCATCACTTGCTGAAAGAAGATGAAGCGCTGATCAACGACCATATTGCACTGCGTACTTTTAATGTTGCCCCTCTCGGTATTGAAACACTAGCTAAGCCTTTCCTGGAACTGGGTTACAAGGCGTGTGGCGACTACCTGTTTGAGAGCAAGAAGCTAGTGGCTAAACACTACGAGCACCCAGACCCGAAGCAGCCAAAAGTGTTCATTAGTGAATTGAAGGTCGAAGAGTGTTCTAGTGAATTACAACAGATCGTTGCTAAGTTAGTTGAGCAGGTTGATGCAAGCAAGCTTCAAGGTCATGAGTTCTTGTTTGGTGGTCGCCAATGGGATTTGAGTTTCGCTGATTTCCAAGTACTAGCTAAAGAGAGCGAATACGCATCTTGGCTAGCGGCTCATGGATATGGTGCAAACCACTTTACGGTAAGTGTGAACCAGCTGAATAACTTTGATGAAGTGCAGGCGGTGAATGACTACCTGAGCGAGTCTGGCTTTACTATCAACGCATCTGGCGGTGAGGTTAAAGGCTCTCCAGAGGTCTTATTAGAGCAATCATCAACAATGGCAGACAAAGTCCCAGTTTCATTTGTTGAAGGCAATGAGATGATTCCAGGCGGCTTCTATGAGTTCGCTAAGCGTTATGCGATGGTCAACGGTGAGCTTTACACAGGTTTTGTGGCCGCATCGGCGGATAAGATCTTTGAGAGCACCAACGGTTAATAAAAGGTACGAGAACGGACTTATCCTAGATATGCGAGTACGCTTCGCTTCTAGGAAGTTTACAAATAGGATTCTGTGAGTTCTTCTCGTTTCTCGTATCTGTTCTATAGATCTTTAGAAAACAAAAAAGCCACCAAATTTGCATTTGGTGGCTTTCAAATTTTTGGCTCAGTTAATCGAGATTAACGAGTGCCGTATACCACGATAGTTTTACCGTGTGCAGAAATTAGGTTCTGCTCTTCTAGCATCTTCAAGATACGACCAACTGTCTCACGAGAACAACCAACGATCTGGCCAATCTCTTGACGAGTGATCTTGATTTGCATGCCGTCAGGGTGAGTCATTGCATCTGGCTGTTTCGCTAGGTTTAGTAGCGTTTGAGCGATACGACCTGTTACGTCAAGGAACGCTAAGTCACCAACCTTTTGGCTAGTTACTTGTAGACGGTTTGCCATTTGCGCTGAAAGACGCATTAGGATATCTGGGTTCACTTGGATAAGTTGACGGAATTTCTTGAAAGAAATTTCAGCTACTTCACAAGGAGATTTAGCACGAACCCAAGCAGTACGCTCTTGGTCTTCTTCGAACAAGCCAAGCTCACCGATGAAGTCGCCTTGGTTTAGGTAAGAAAGAATCATTTCCTTACCTTCTTCGTCTTTGATAAGAACTGCCACAGAACCTTTAACGATGTAGTACAAGGTTTCTGCCTTTTCACCAGCATGAATCAAAGTACTTTTTGAAGGGTACTTATGAATATGACAGTGTGAAAGGAACCACTCTAATGTTGGATCGGTTTGAGGTTTACCTAGAACCATAATATCTCACTTCCTCTGCAGGGTATGCTTGCCGCTTTCCGTATTTTAGCTAAGCCTGGATTGACTTGTAGGATAAGAGCACTCGTTGAGCGCTGCAAGCTATCTTGTGTTTCGTTTAAGAATAGTATCCTTTTTCAGGTACTATTTCTTGATTTTAATCGTGACCAAGCTACGATTTTTTACGCAAAATTGTGCACATGATCACGGTATGAAAAGTAATCAACCAGAATGTCGTTTTGTTAACCTATTTTTCCGGTTTCGATAAGTTGTTGCAGGATTGGCCTCACAATGAGCTCCATAGCAAAACTCATCTTGCCGCCTGGTACCACTAGTGTGTTATGACGAGACATAAACGAGCCATCAATCATAGCCAGAAGGTAGGGGAAATCGACGTTTTTGATGCCACGCAAACGTATAACTACGAAGCTTTCGTCTAAACTTGGAATTCCTTTGGCGTTAAGTGGGTTCGATGTATCTACGGTTGGAACACGCTGAAAGTTTATGTGAGTGCGCGAAAATTGCGGGGTAATGTAGTTGAGGTAATCATCCATTGAACGAACAATGGAGTCCATTACCGCTTCGCGTGAGTGACCACGATCGCGAGTGTCACGAACGAATTTTTGAATCCACTCTAGGTTTACGATGGGCACCATGCCGATCAGCAAATCGACGTGTTGAGAAACGTTAATGTCGCCATCAACCACACCGCCGTGCAAGCCTTCGTAAAACATCACATCGGAATTTTCCGGGATCTCTTGCCATGGCGTGAAGGTGCCCGGCATTTGATTGTAAGGCACGGCTTCATCAAAGGTGTGCAGGTAGCTTCTTACTTTACCTGTACCTTCGTTACCGTATTTACGGAAGAACTCTTCTAGCGCACCAAAGTCGTTGGCTTGAGGACCAAAGTAGCTGATGTGCTTACCTTGCTCGCGCGCTTTACGGATCTCGACATCCATCTCTGGACGTGTGAAGCGATGGAAACTATCCCCTTCAACCCAAGCTGCCTTCACGTCCATCATATTGAACATTTTGCGGAAGGCTTCTGAGGTAGTGGTGGTGCCGGCTCCAGATGAACCCGTCACCGCAATAATTGGATGTTTAGCGGACATGACAACCCTTGTCTTTTGAGTAACTTACTTGTTAGCAATCGTTTACCACTATAACACGGCTCCTTTATGAGCGCAGCTTAGAAGCGTTTTGTGACTTGAATATCAACGGTTTCATGGAGTTCAGAAAACACGATGCTGACTTCTCCTGAAGCTAATTGATGTTTCACTTGGTCAATCTTGTTTTGCAGTGAAACCTCTACGTCGCCGTAGTCTGTGCCTTCACGCAGCACGAACTCTTTGATGAGGTTTTCCAGTGTCTCTGGTGCAATGTCTTGCCATGGGATGATCATAAATACTTCTCTCTTTTATGTTCATGGATATGTTCATAGATATGTTTATTGATGTAGAAATATGTGTGCTTAGTAATGTTTTGCTTCTATTTACTAAGGCTCGGTCATTATGCCGAATCTTGGATACTTTCATAGTAGGCAGGCAAGGCTTCTTCTAACCAAAATCTTGGCTTGAGTGTGCTGCCAGTAATAAACCCAACATGTCCGCCTTTTTGGAACAGTCGATAATCGATGTTATCGGGTAGAACGAACTTTGGGATCACATCATCGGTCATGAAAGGGTCGTCTTTGGCATGAATGATCTGCGTCGGCAGTTTAATCTTGTTGAGCTTAGGCAGCGCAGAACATTGCGCATAATAATCTTGGGCATTTTTGAAGCCGTGCAGCGGTGCAGTGATTCGTTCATCAAACTCATACAGTTTGGTGATGTTCTTGATGGCTTCAGCTGTGATGCCAAGTTTTTCCTGTAGCAGGTTAACTTTTTTTAGCGCATTCGATTTTAGAGAGTTGAGCAGGTACTTCTTATAAAGCTTGGAGAAACCGCGCTCAATGCGACTAGAGCAACACGCTAAGTCAAATGGAGCAGATACGATTGTCGCCGCCGACAGCAATGGGTCGTCTGCGTACTCAGCTAAATAGTTCGCCAGCATGTTTCCACCTAAAGATATGCCAACCGCAACCTTAGGGTTATTCGGAAACTGCGCGTGTAGGTGTCTTAGGAAAAAGCGCGCATCTTCGACCTCACCTGAATGGTAAGCGCGAGCCAGGCGATTGGGTTTTCCGCTGCAGCCTCTGAAGTGCATCATTACCGATAACCAACCATCTTTAGCAAATGCATTCATCAGTCCGTTGGCGTAAGGGCTCTCAAAGCTACCTTCTAAACCATGGAATAGAACGAATATCGGCTTGTTACTTCGATCATCATTGCTTGGGTTGTCACCGTCGGGGGATTCGCTCCAAGCAAGATCAAGAAAGTCACCATCGGGAGTTTCTAAGGTTTGCCAGTGAGGATGAAACAGCGCCTGTTTTCTAATAAACCGTGGCACTAAGGTTTGTAAGTGCGGATTAGAGAGACCAGCGGCTGCGGTAAATATTGTCATAAAAACGATCCATGCTTCTTTGATGGGCTTTGATAACGTGTTGAGCTTGCAGTGAAACGCCCACGTTTTTATTTGAGCTTGGTTGATTCTCGGCATAAGCGCAAGGCTTTCACTTGTACGAGATACAAAAACAGGCTATGGGTAACCAGTTGCATAATATCAATGTTAGGTGCCTTAAACACTTCATTGTGCATATTAGTCAGTGCATGCACATGAAGAGAGACAGGGCGCAGTTAAGCTTGGATCTTGATTGAGTAAAAAGGAAAGAGAATGAGCTAGGGCTGAGGTGCTGGTTCAGAAAAAGCGTCGTAGAGGTTTTCTGCTCCTAATAAACGACAGTACTGAAACGCGAGCGGTGATTGCTGGTTAGCGTAAAGCTGTAGGGAGTTTATACAGTCGACGAGATCGGACTGTTGTTGCTTTTCAAGCTGTAACTCAAACTGTAAGGCTTCACGGTATAGTGAGTCGACAACGTGTGCTTTGAGGTGTTTACGTAGCTCTCGATAACTATGAAGCAGGGTTTCAGAGCGGCTCAAGCATTGTTGTACTTTGTGCCACTCTTCTTCAGCAAAAGACAATTGCTGCTCATCAAGCCATTTGAGAAGCAACAGTAAATTGACGTTGCCGTGGAACTGGTTTTGCAAAGCTAGGCACGCATCCTTTACACCGCGCACACTGTAGTACTGAAGGCTAAATTGCCATAGTCGTTCCAGTGTTAGTGATATTGGGGCGTGCTCTGGGCTCATAAGCTATCCATATCCTGTTCCATCTGCTCAAGCTCTTCTTGAGTGGACATCCAATCCATTTCAACTTCTTCTAGCTGTGACTTACTGCTCGCTTGGAGAGCGAGTACTTTATTCAGTTTAGCCTTATTTTCAGCTTCATACAGTGAAGTGTCGGATAATTCTTGCTCGGCTTCTTCAAGAGCCTGAGTTAATTTATCCATCTGTTTTTCAAATTGAGTAAGCTTTTTACGCAGCGGTGCCGTCAGTTTACGGAACTCGGCTTCTTTACGTTTTTGCTCTTTTTTCGCTGCTGCACTGTTGGCACCGTCTTTTGCTGGTGCCAATGCTTGTGCTTCTTTGCGCTCAACTTTCTGCTGTTCGGTTAGCCACTTGTAGTAATCGCTTAAGTCACCATCAAACGGTGCTACTTGGCGGTCGTGTACAAGGTATAAATCATCGGTAGTTGCACGCAATAGGTAACGGTCGTGCGATACGATAACCATTGCGCCTTCAAACGTCTGCAGGGCAAAAGTCAGCGCTTGACGCATGTCGAGATCCAAGTGGTTGGTTGGTTCATCGAGTAGCAACAGGTTTGGTTTTTGCCATACCAGTAGCGCTAATACTAAACGTGCTTTTTCACCACCGGAGAAAGGTGCTACTTTATCGAGCGCTTTTTCACCTTGGAAACCGAAGCTACCTAGGTAATCACGCAGTTGTTGTTCGGTGTGTTTAGGCGCAATCTGCATCATGTGTTGCAGCGGGGTTTCTTCAGGGTGCAGCGTTTCCAATTGGTGCTGTGCAAAGTAACCAATCTTAACGCCTTGCGAATAGCTCAGTTCGCCGCCTTGTTGTTTCAGTTCGCCTGAAAGCAACTTAATCAGCGTGGATTTACCAGCACCATTTCGACCAAGCAAACCAATACGACTGCCCGGTACTAGGTTCAAGCGAATCTTTTCTAGAATTAGGTTGTCGTCGTAGCCCGCAGATACCTCATCCATCATCATGATTGGGTTTGGTAGTGCGTCTGGCTCTCTAAACTCAAAGCTGAATGGGTTATCAAACTGAGCAGGTAGTACTTGTTCCATTTTCTCTAGCGCTTTAATACGGCTTTGCGCTTGGCGAGCCTTTGACGCTTTGTAACGGAAACGGTCAATGTAGCTCTGCATGTGAGACATCTGTTTCTGCTGCTTTTGGTACATCGCTTGTTGCAGAATCAGTTTTTGCGCTCGTTGGGTTTCGAACGATGAGTAGTTACCCGTGTACTCATTGAGCTGTTGATTTTCAACATGCACGATGCGGTTGACGATAGGGTCTAAGAAGTCTCTATCGTGCGAGATAAGCACTAGCGTACCAGGGTAGCTTTGTAACCAACGCTCTAGCCACATTACTGCGTCTAAATCCAAGTGGTTGGTAGGTTCATCGAGTAGCAGTAGGTCACTGCGACACAGTAGGGCTTGCGCTAGGTTTAAACGCATACGCCAACCACCTGAGAATTGAGTCAGGTTCCACGCCATTTGTTCTTGGCTAAAGCCTAGGCCGTCTAACAGCTCGGCAGCGCGAGCCTTGATGCTGTAGCCACCAATGGTTTCAATCTTGCCGTGGATCTCTGCGACCAAGGTGCCGTTGTCGGCCTGTTCAGCTTTCTCTAGTTGATCTTCAAGGCCGCGGTATTCACGGTCACCATCAATCACGTATTCAATTGCTGTTCTTTCTAATGCTGGTGTTTCTTGAGCAACCCAAGCCATTTCCCAATGGGCAGGTTTGCTGAATGAGCCTGCATCAATAGACAGTTCGTCCTTAATTAAGGCGAATAGCGTAGATTTACCACAGCCGTTTTTACCAACCAAACCGATCTTGTCGCCAGGGTGAAAAGTCGCAGATGCTTGGTCGAGGAGTGGCTTACCGCCGCGTAGCAATTGAATATCAGAGAAAGTAATCATAATTGAAATAGCATAGAAATTAGAGGTGAACAGACGCCTGCATAGTAGGCTGAAACCAGATAAAAGTCGATCACAATGCAATTTGCGTTATGATGCCAATAACATATTAATAACTTTTGCTTAAATTCTTGTGGCCTTGCCACCGTTTAGCCTTCAAAGGAATGTTTCAAAGGAATGAGTAATACTCCCTCGACAGACAAACCCGTGCCAAAGGTGCTGGTCATCTATGCGCACCCTGAGCCGCAAACCTCTATCGCTAACCAGATCATGGTTAAAAAGATAGAGTCACTTGGGAATGTCAAAATCCACGATCTCTACGCCATCTATCCGGACTTCTTTATTGATGTGCCTTCCGAGCATGAGTTGCTGCTTGAATATGATGTGATTGTGTTCCAACACCCTTTGTTTATGTACTCATGTCCTTCGTTGTTGAAAGAGTGGTTTGATCGCGTGTTAGGTAAGGGTTTTGCCTTTGGTGAGCAAAGCGCACTTAAGGGCAAACACTGGCGTAGCGTTATCACAACCGGTGGTAAAGAAGAGGCGTTTGGTGCCGCAGGCTATAATAAATATCCATTACAAGAGATTTTGCAACCATTCGAGCTTACCGCTGCTTTGTGTCAGATGAATTGGATATCCCCTTTGGTTTTACACTGGGCACGAAATGTTACCGATATGACGCGTTACCAACACGCAGAAGCGTATCGAAATTGGTTGCGAGACCCGCTACAAGATATAGGAGCAGATGATGGCTCTGACTAATGATTTTCTACAAAGTAGCGTTATATTTTTAGCGGCTGCTGTGGTTGCGGTTCCTATCGCGCAGCGAGCTGGCTTGGGTTCAGTACTCGGTTACTTGTTAGCTGGTGTCGCGATTGGCCCTTGGGGACTTGGCTTAATCAGTGACGTAGAGGCGATTCTGCACTTCTCCGAATTCGGGGTAGTACTGCTGCTCTTCCTGATTGGCTTAGAGCTTAACCCGAAAAAATTGTGGCAGATGCGAGCCCCCATTCTCGGGCTGGGTGGCGCGCAAGTGCTGATCACCACCCTGATTATTACCGCCATCGCCTGTATGTTCGGTTTAACGTGGCAAACTAGCCTAGTGATAGGTATGGGCTTAGCTTTGTCTTCGACCGCAATCGCGTTGCGGGTTATTGAAGAGCGTGAACTCGGTGGTAAAGAAGCGGGGCAGTCTGGCTTTGCAGTGTTACTTTTCCAAGATATTGCAGTAATCCCTATGCTAGCAATGCTACCTTTGCTAGCAGGTAATACAGGCGGCAGCTGGGCGGACATGCTTTGGATGCTGGGTGGTGTGATTGGTCTGCTGGTCGGTGGCCACTTCTTATTGAGGCCTTTGTTCCGCTACGTCGTTATGAGTGGTGTGCGTGAGCTATTTACTGTTGCAGCGCTGTTACTTGTGATTGGTATTGCCGTCATCATGCAACAGATTGGCTTGTCGATGGCATTGGGTACTTTCCTAGCGGGCGTGCTTCTAGCTGAAAGTGAATATCGACATGAGCTTGAAATTGCGATTGACCCATTCAAAGGGTTGTTGCTTGGTCTGTTCTTCATCTCTGTGGGTATGGCGGTGAATTTAGGTTTACTTGCTGAAAGCCCATTCGCGATACTGATTGCTGTATTAGCTCTCGTGGTTTTGAAAGGCTTAGTGCTGTATGGGCTAGCTCGTATTTTCGGTACTCAAGCCAAAGCCCGTAGTCGCATGGCGATGATTCTCAGCCAAGGTGGTGAGTTCGCTTTCGTTATTTTTACCGCGGCGAGTGCTCAAGGTATCTTAAGCGGCGAACAAGTGTCGTTCTTACTGGTGGTTGTGAGTTTGTCGATGGTGACCACGCCATTGATGCTCAAGCTGCAAGACCGATTCTTTGCTCGTCAACTTAACCAAATCAGCGAAAACGCAATGTCTTCGGATGTTGTCGATCGCAGTCCTCGAGTGATCATTGCAGGCTTTGGTCGTTTTGGTCAGATCATTGGTCGTTTGATGTATGCCAATAAGATTCGTATTACCGTTCTTGAGAGTGATGCCAGCCAAATTCATATCCTTAGAAAGTTTGGCTACAAAGTATTTTACGGAGACTCGACTCATCTTGAGCTATTACGCGCAGCCGGTGCTGATAAAGCCGAGGCGATAGTGCTGTGTACTGACTCTCCCGATGAAATCATGAAAACCGTCGATTTATGTAAGCAGCACTTCCCGCGCTTAAAGATTTTAGCGCGTGCACGAAGCCGTGTTGAAGCATATCAATTACTTAACCACGGTGTGAGTAACTACTCTCGTGAAACCTTCCTTGGTGCACTGGATTTAGGTCGTCAAACATTGACTGAACTTGGTATGCATCCATATAAAGCGAAGCGAGCAGAAGCACACTTTAGAAAGTTGGATAATGGTATGCTCAAAGAGTTACTGCCTCAGCATAACGAAGATGCCGAGTTGGCCCAAAGAGCGAAAGAGGCTCGTAAAGAGCTTGAAGAGATTTTTGGACACGAGATGGAAAACGATCACCAGTCTCGAAACTATTGGCAGTAGCCTGAATTGATAACTAATAGCTTGAGTTTAGAGATATAGCTTGAGCTAAGAAATAACAGTCTAGATAACTAATCTAATAATAAACGTGGTCTCTGCTTTTTCTTAAATAGATCTAGAGTGGAAGAACTACGAATCCAGAGTAGTAAAGGATAAGAACGTGAAACAGAAAAAACGCTTTATCGCAGGAGCAAGCTGCCCAAGTTGTAATACTCAAGACACACTCCGTTGGTGGATTGAAAATAATATCGAGCTGGTGGAATGTGTCGATTGTGACTTCACAGAACAGCGTAAACCGAAAACTGTAGAGAAATCTGAACACGCGAATCAAGAAATGATCGGTATTTTTAAGCCTGAATGATTGAGTTTCGTTAATTGATCCCCATAATATCCGGGTACAGAATTTTTCCTAAGCTCAACTGTTCGAGCTTAGTCCAAACCTCCTTGGAGCTCTCATGAAAATTGAAAAGAACGTAGTAGTTAGTGTTGCATATCAAGTGAAACTTGAAGATGGCGTAGTAGTTGACCAATCAACTGCAGAAGCTCCACTAGATTACCTTCACGGTCACAACAACCTAATTACAGGTCTTGAAAAAGAGCTTGAAGGCAAAGTAGCTGGCGACAAGTTCTCTGCAACGGTTACTCCAGAAGACGCATACGGCGAGCACAACGACGCACTAGTTCAACGTGTTCCTGCTGACGTATTCCAAGGTGTTGAGCAAATCGAAGTTGGCATGCGTTTCCTAGCGGATACTGACCAAGGTCCAATCCCAGTAGAAGTTACTGAAGTAGATGGCGACGAAGTTGTTGTTGATGGTAACCACATGCTAGCAGGCCAAACTCTAACGTTTGACGTTGAAGTTGTAGCGGTTCGTGAAGCGACTGAAGAAGAAGTTCAACACGGTCACGTACACCAAGAAGGCGGCTGTGGTGATCACGACCATGATCACGAAGGTGGTTGTTGTGGTGGCGAAGGCCATGACCACGGTGAAGAGAAAAAAGAAGGCTGCTGCGGCGGCGGTAGCTGTGGTTCTCACTAATACCGAATGAACGGTTTAGATTAAGAACGCTGAAAACCTCCCTTGTGGAGGTTTTTTCGTATTGGAGCCGAGGCTTGTTTGGATTAACTGTTTATCTAATAAGGTAACCATCCGAAAAAGTTTAGTTTCTACTATCAGACATCGGATCATGGATGTGGTATTGATAGAACAACATTATAAAAATACGTCAGTGGAGAATTCACATGTCACAGCCTTTTTCAATTGCCATTCATGGTGGAGCAGGAACCATCTTGCGAGAGCAAATGAGTGATGAATTAAAAACAGGCATCACAGAAGCTTTAAAAAAATCGGTGTTAGCTGGTTACCAGGTGCTGCAATCGGGCGGTGATGCTCTGGATGCTGTAGTTGCTTCGGTAAAAGTGATGGAAGACAGCCCACACTTTAATGCTGGTAAAGGCTCGGTGCTGACTCATGATGAGTTTGTTGAGATGGATGCTTCTGTTATGCATGGTAGTGAAATGGATGCCGGTGCGGTTGCGGGTGTTCGTCATATCAAGAATCCTATTGAACTTGCACGTGATGTAATGCTGAAAAGCGATCATGTGTTGTTGATTGGTGAAGGCGCTGAGAAGTTTGCGTTTGAGCATGAATATACGTTTACTGAGCAAGACTACTTCTTTACTGAACGCCGTTATGACCAGCTTCAGTCGATGAAAGAGAAAGGCATTTTTGCTTTGTCTGAAGCGAAATATGATGAACAGCAAGCTGAGAAATACCCTGACGACAAAAAGTACGGCACGGTCGGTGCAGTCGCATTAGACCAAGCGGGCAACTTAGCGGCAGCCACCAGTACCGGTGGCGTGACCAATAAGAAATACGGTCGGGTCGGGGATTCTCCGATTATAGGCGCAGGCACTATTGCTGAAAATGGCAACGTTGCCGTCTCAACAACCGGGATGGGTGAGTTCTTCTTACGTAAAATGGTCGCCAGTGATGTCGCAGCACGAATGCGTTATCTGAAAGAAGATGTGCACACCGCTTGTGAAACGATCATTCAAGGTGAATTGAAAACCATGGGTGGAGAAGGTGGCTTGATCGCTATTGATGGCCAAGGTGATATTCACTTTGGCATGAACAGTTCAGGGATGTATCGCGCGAGTGTTGATACTAACGGTTGTGTGGAAGTGAAAATTTATGCAGATGACTAAGCTTTTATTAGCTTAACTAGCTTTAGTTGAATTAGCGAAGATTAAACGAACAAAAGGGCGACAGATAAGCATCTGTCGCCCTTTTAGTTTTCTATGTCCCGTCCTGAAATGAGTTTACACATCGAGGGCGAGAGACTAGCGATATGCGTCACTAGAATCTATTCGTCATTTTGAACTGCGCTTAATAGTGCGGAGGTGGCGTCTCTTCTGATGCGTCAGCTAAGTTGGAGCCGTCCATATTTTTTACTTTACCCACCACGAACTTCATTTGATCTTGCATTCTCGTGATCAACATCTGTTGTTGGCTAAGCGCTTCATTGAGTTCTTCAATGGTTTGTTCTTGGAAAGCCAACTGACATTCTAGGTCATTCACACGGCTTTCTAGTTGTTCAATTCGCTTTTCTGTCATCGTTCTAATCCACATTCCAAGCTTGGGCGATGCCCGCAGAGGTGCCCGATATCACACGGTTCTTTTCATCAAAGGCTGCATCATACACTACCGCACGGGGAGGGCGAGCATCTTTTAGTGGCTCAGCATCGTGACGAGAAATTCGTTTTCCATCTTGAGTATTCCACACACTCACTTGGCTTGATGGCGTACCTGTCACCAGCATACTGCCGTTATCAGAAAAGCGAGCGCTAGAGAATATCAGCTGTCGAGACCAGCTTTGCAATTGCGCTTGAGGTTCACCTGTTTCCAAATCCCATATCATCGCTTGGTTGCCGCCATCGGAAGTAAAAGCTAATTCTCCATCCCGTTGTAGTGCAACTCGTACTACTCTTTGTTCATGCTTGAAGGTACGTAACACTAAGCCTGATTCGGTGTCCCAAAGGTAAGCTTTGTAGTCGTTACCGCCTGATAATGCGTAGCGCCCATTCGAAGAAAGGGAGACTGAATTTACTTTTTCTCTGTGAGCGAGGAACTCCAGACGGCGTCCGGTGACTAAGTCCACATAGATAGCTTTGCCATTAGATAGGCCAAGCAAGACTTTTTCACCATTGCTAGAAATATCGACATCACGAATCAAGCCATCGGAAATAGACCAGAGCCCCTCAGCCTGAGTCCAAGATAAGTCCCAAACGGCGAAGTTCATCTGGCTGGCGGTAATGGCAAAGCGGCCATTGTCTGAGATGCGGATTCGCGATACTTGGTTTTCGGATTGGTCTTGGGGGCCAAGTTGAGCGAGTTCTTTGTTTTGATCTAAATCCCAAAGGAGCAGTTGTTTTTCTTGAGAGTAGAGCAGGGCAAAACGTCCATCTCTGCTGAGTGCAAAGCTGGTGGCGCCATTGGGTTCTATTTCCCAACGCTGATCATCATCCTGGAAGAAAAAGCAACCATTTAACAAGGTGATGACAATTGTATATAGCAATGAGTGGAAAAATATTCGCATCACATCTAATAATCCGGTTTGTGTCGAAAGACATATGACTAGTATATTGTTATAACTAACGTATTCACACCAATCTAATCATTAGATTTGTGCACAATAACCAATGGCTTGGCCATTAATTGGAGAATTCAATGAAATCAGTTTTAAAAGTATCACTGCTTGCCGCAACGGTTATGCTAGCAGTTGGTTGTCAGAAAGAAGAACCAAAGGCAGAAGCTCCACAGGTTGAAGAAGTTAAAGTTGAAGCAGTAAACTTTAAAACAGAAGACGACAAAGCGGCATACGCAATCGGCGTATCTTTCGCTAACTACCTAAGCACAAGCATTGATAAGCCAAGCGAGCTAGGCATTAACCTAGACAAAGATATGGTTCTTCAAGGTATCGAAGACGTATTCGCAGAGAAAACTGCACTGAATGAAGAAGAAACTCGCGCAGCTCTTGAAGCTCTAGACAAGCGTGTTGCTGAAACGATGCAAGCACAAGCTGCAGAGAAATCAGCTGAAACTAAGAAAGCAGGTGATGATTTCCGCGCTGAGTTCGCAAAGACTGAAGGCGTAGAGCAAACTGAATCTGGCCTACTTTACCAAGTAATGACAGCTGGCGAAGGCGCTTCTCCAAAAGACACTGATACTGTTCAAGTACACTACAAAGGTACGCTAACAGACGGTACTCAGTTCGACAGCTCTTACGACCGTGGCGAACCAGCAACATTCCCACTTAACCGCGTAATCCCAGGCTGGACTGAAGGCGTACAACTAATGAAAGTTGGTTCTAAGTACAAATTCGTAATCCCGCCAGAGCTAGCATACGGTGAGCAAGACACACCGACTATCCCAGCTAACTCAACGCTAGTATTCGAAGTTGAACTACTAAAAATTGATAACGCTGAAGCAGCTCCTGCACAGTAATATCGGTCAAAAGCCTCGTACTAAAATACGTTGATTGAATAAAAAGCCTAACTTTGAGTTAGGCTTTTTTTATGATTTGAAGATGAGTATTTGATTTTTAAACTTGTTCTAAATCACTAGTTGCAATGTTAGCTAGGTGTGCAATTAAAATTTTCTGATAAACTTACATAAATTTGTTGATTTTTCACACGAAGGTAAGGAATAAGTGACTACTACAGAAACAGTCAATGCAGATGTGTTACTTGAAATGGAATCAGTCCACGTTATGCCATTCAGTGAACACGATAAAATCATTCTAAGATCTTATGAGGCCGTTGTTGACGGTATTGCGAGCCTTATTGGTCCGTTTTGTGAAATCGTTTTGCACTCTTTAGAAGACCTCAATACTTCTGCGATTAAAATTGCCAACGGCGAAAATACAGGTCGTCAGGTTGGCTCGCCGATCACCGATCTTGCATTGAAGATGCTAAAAGATATTGAAGGTTCTAAGCGTAATTTCTCACGTTCATACTTTACTCGCGCTAAAGGCGGAGTGTTGATGAAGTCGATCACGGTTGCTATCCGCAACGGTGAAGACCGAGTGATTGGCCTACTGTGTATTAACGTGAACCTAGACGCGCCATTCTCACAAGTACTGCAATCGTTCATGCCAACACAAGACGCAGACGAAGCCGCATCATCGGTTAACTTCGCTAGTGACGTTGAAGAACTTGTCGACCAAACGGTTGAACGCACCATAGAAGAAATTAACGCTGACAAATCGGTATCGAATAATACTAAGAACCGTCAGATCGTGATGGAGTTGTACGATAAAGGTATTTTCGACATCAAAGACGCGATTAACCGCGTTGCTGAGCGACTGAACATCTCTAAGCACACCGTGTACCTATACATCCGCCAACGTAAAACAGAGGATGAAGAGGGTTGCTAAGCTATACACTCCTAGTTAATGGGCCGGTGTATGGCTCACAGTCAGCAAGAAGTGCCTACCAGTTTGCCGTGGCTCTGATTAAACAGGGCCACAAACTTCACAGTGTGTTCTTCTATCAAGATGGCGTCAGTAACGGCTCAGACCTTACCGTACCGGCTAACGATGAATTTGACTTAGCTTCAGCTTGGCAAAAGCTGGCTGATGAGCACGATGTTAGCCTTGAAACCTGTGTGGCTGCTGCGCTAAGACGCGGAGTGATTAGCTCTGAAGAAGCAGAGCAACATCAACTAAGTGCCTCTAACCTAGCAACTGGATTTACTCAGGCCGGATTAGGGAGCTTATCGGAAGCACTACTAACGCAAGATAGGGTGGTGCAGTTTTGAGAAAGTTAGCCTTTATATTTAACAGTTACCCTCATACGACCGCTGCGGGTAGAGAAGGGTTAGACGCCCTGCTTGCTGCGTCCGCATACAGTGAAGACATTGCCGTGTTCTTTGTTGGTGATGGGGTGACTCAGCTTCTTAAAGCGCAGCAGCCCGACGAAACACTATCGCGTGACTACATCTCTGCATTCAAACTTATGGACCTTTACGACATCGAACAGGTGTATGTGTGTCAGCGTAGTCTGAGTCAGTTTGGCCTTTCAGCAGACAACCTGTTGATCGATGTGACCACCGTTGAAGCCGACGAGTTAACGCAGAAGTTATCTCAGTGCCAACAGATACTGACTTTCTAAGGGACGCTATGCTTCATATCGTAAAATCAGTCGACAAACTTAAACTCGCATTGACCTACTCTCAGCCACAGGATCAGTTCCTTTTGGTGGAAGATGCGGTGTATGTTTGCCTTCCAAATCATGAGTTATTCACTCAAATCTGCGCAGTAGAGCAGGTGTCGGTGTTAAAACCAGATCTCGATAGCCGAGGTTTACAACTACTTGTCTCAAGTACCATTGATCAAGTTGACTTCGATGGCTTCGTTAAACTGACGGTTTTGAAAGACAAATCAGTGACTTGGTAAGCGTGTTTTATCAGTTTGGTTAAAATTAGACCATCCTGAGCTCTAGACGGCTAAAAAAGATCTGTATATTTCTTGACACACCTCCCACTGCTGAATAGAATTTTGCGTCCCTAATTACGACTTGTGATTAGGGATAGATTTTTCACAAAGCTTACTTTCAAGTAAATTTCAGGAGCTAGTTAATGGCAACTATTAACCAGTTGGTTCGCAAGCCTCGTGTAAAGCAAGTTGTTAAAAGCAACGTGCCTGCACTAGAAGCGTGCCCACAAAAACGTGGTGTATGTACTCGTGTTTACACTACTACACCTAAAAAACCTAACTCGGCACTACGTAAAGTATGTCGTGTACGTCTAACCAACGGTTTCGAAGTAACTTCGTACATCGGTGGTGAAGGTCACAACCTTCAAGAGCACAGTGTTGTACTAATCCGTGGCGGTCGTGTAAAAGACCTTCCGGGTGTTCGTTACCACACTGTTCGCGGCGCGCTAGACTGTGCTGGCGTTAACGACCGTAAACAAGGTCGTTCTAAGTACGGTGTGAAACGTCCTAAGTCTTAATGCATTTTCTTTTTTAAAAGAAAGCGTTAAGTAAGGCCAAACACTATTTTATTTATTATTCTGAAAAGTTTTGGAAAAAACCTGAAGAAGACAACGGAGAATATCCATGCCACGTCGTCGCGTAATAGGTCAGCGTAAGATCCTTCCAGATCCTAAGTTCAAATCTGAATTGCTGGCAAAATTCGTTAACATCCTTATGGTTGACGGAAAGAAATCTACTGCAGAGAAAATCGTTTACACTGCACTAGATTCAATGGCTGAGAAGTCTGGTAAAGACCACTTAGCTGTATTTGAAGAAGCTCTTGAAAATGTTCGCCCAGCGGTAGAAGTTAAATCTCGCCGTGTAGGTGGTTCAACTTACCAAGTACCTGTAGAAGTTCGTCCGGTTCGCCGTAACGCTCTTGCTATGCGTTGGGTAGTTGAAGCTGCGCGTAAGCGTGGTGAAAAATCTATGGCTCAACGCCTAGCTGCTGAAATGCTAGACGCGTCTGAGAACAAAGGTACTGCGGTTAAGAAACGTGAAGACGTTCACCGCATGGCTGACGCAAACAAAGCGTTCGCACATTACCGTTGGTAATACCTTTTTAGTGCTGCAAGGTTCCTTGCAGCACTTCTTTAGTTCCTATGCTTATGCTAGGAACTATTGCTATTTCTAGGGCAAGCGATTTTTAGCGAAGCATGCTTTTAACGCATAATCTAGGTATAGCAATAGTCCCTAAGTCTCTAATAAGAGGATTCAACCGTGGCTCGTAAAACTCCTATAGAGCAATACCGTAATATCGGTATCGTTGCTCACGTAGATGCAGGTAAAACAACCACAAGTGAACGTATTCTGTTCTATACCGGTCTTTCTCATAAAATCGGCGAAGTTCACGATGGTGCAGCAACCATGGACTGGATGGAGCAAGAGCAAGAGCGCGGTATTACGATCACTTCAGCAGCAACCACTACGTTTTGGCGTGGTATGGAAGCTCAGTTCTCGGACCACCGTATCAACATCATCGACACTCCTGGACACGTTGACTTCACAATCGAAGTAGAACGTTCTTTGCGTGTACTTGATGGTGCAGTTGTTGTGTTCTGTGGCTCATCTGGTGTTGAACCTCAGTCAGAGACAGTATGGCGTCAAGCTGATAAGTACCAAGTTCCACGTATGGTTTTCGTTAATAAAATGGACCGTACCGGCGCAGACTTCTTGCGCGTAGTTGAACAGATCAAGGACCGCCTAGGCGCAACTCCTGTTCCAATTCAACTGAACATTGGTGCTGAAGAAAACTTCCAAGGCGTTGTCGATCTTATCAAGATGAAGGCAATTAACTGGAACGAAGCTGACCAAGGCATGACTTTTACGTACGAAGATATCCCTGCAGACATGCAAGAAATGGCTGAAGAATATCGTACAGAACTTGTTGAAGCTGCTGCAGAAGCAAATGAAGAGCTGATGGATAAGTACCTTGAAGAAGGTGAACTAACAGAAGCTGAAATCAAACAAGGTCTTCGTACTCGTACCCTTAATAATGAAATCGTACTTGCTACTTGTGGTAGTGCATTCAAAAACAAAGGTGTACAAGCTGTTCTAGATGCAGTTGTTGATTTCCTTCCTTCTCCAGTTGATGTCCCTGCAATTAAAGGTATCGATGAAGACGAGAATGAAGCAGAGCGTCACGCAGACGACAAAGAACCGTTCTCAGCGCTAGCATTTAAGATTGCAACAGACCCATTCGTTGGTACTTTAACTTTCATCCGTGTTTACTCTGGTGTTGTTGAAAGCGGTAAAACAGCTTACAACTCTGTGAAGAAGCAACGTGAACGCTTAGGTCGCATTGTTCAAATGCACTCAAACAAGCGTGAAGAAGTAAAAGAAGTACGAGCAGGTGACATCGCAGCTATCATTGGCCTGAAAGATGTGACTACTGGTGAAACCCTTTGTGACCAGAACCATAAGATTGTTCTTGAGCGCATGGAGTTCCCAGATCCAGTTATTCAGATCGTTGTAGAGCCAAGCTCTCAAGCTGATCAAGATAAAATGACTATCGCTCTAGGTAAACTAGCAGCGGAAGACCCATCGTTCCGCGTTGATATGGATGCGGAAACTGGCCAGACTCTAATTTCTGGTATGGGTGAACTACACTTAGATATCATCGTTGACCGTATGAAGCGTGAATTTAGCGTGAACTGCAACGTTGGTAACCCGCAAGTGGCTTACCGTGAGACTATTCGTGGTACAGCGAAAGCGGAAGGTAAATTTATCCGTGAACATGGTGGTAAAGGTCAGTACGGTCACGTATGGCTAAAACTGGAACCATCAGAAGCTGGCGAAGGCTTTGTCTTTGTGGATGAAATTGCCAATGGTATCGTACCGAAAGAGTTTATTGCTTCAGTCGCTAAAGGCGTTGAAGAGCAGATGAACAATGGTGTGCTTGCTGGCTATCCAGTTTTGGATATCAAAGCTACACTATATGATGGTTCTTACCATGAAACAGATTCAAGTGAGATGGCGTTTACAATCGCTGCCTCTATGGCTTTCAGAACGGGTGCACTTGAAGCGCAACCAGTTTTGCTTGAGCCTATGATGAAAGTTGAAGTAACTACTCCAGAAGACTGGATGGGTGACGTTGTTGGCGATATTAACCGTCGTCGCGGCATCATCGAAGGTATGGACGAGGGGACAGCTGGCCTGAAGATAATTCGTGCACAAGTTCCGTTGTCTGTCATGTTCGGTTACGCAACTGATTTACGTTCTGCGACACAAGGTCGTGCTTCTTACTCTATGGAGTTTAGTGAGTACGCTGAAGTGCCTAACAATGTTGCAAAAGCAATCATTGCAGAGCGTGGTTAAACAAAAGGAAGGCATTTTTTTTCATTTTTTGAAAGAACAATGCGTCCAAATATTGCGCTAACGAGAGTTGGCGCATAAAATAGCAATTTCTGGCGCGTCTCGCTCAATAATGAACGTGGCGAATCATAACTAGGAAGGAACACGATTGTGTCTAAAGAAAAATTTGAACGTACGAAACCGCACGTAAACGTTGGTACTATCGGCCACGTTGACCACGGTAAAACAACTCTAACTGCTGCTATCTGTACTACTCTTGCAAAAGTATACGGCGGTGTTGCTAAAGATTTCGCATCTATCGATAACGCTCCAGAAGAGCGTGAGCGCGGTATCACAATCGCAACTTCTCACGTTGAGTACGACACTCCAGCACGTCACTACGCACACGTAGACTGTCCAGGACACGCGGATTATGTTAAAAACATGATCACTGGTGCTGCACAAATGGACGGCGGTATCCTAGTTGTTGCTGCGACTGACGGCCCTATGCCTCAAACTCGTGAGCACATCCTACTTGGTCGTCAAGTTGGTATCCCTTACATCATCGTATTCATGAACAAATGTGACATGGTTGATGACGAAGAGCTACTTGAGCTAGTTGAGATGGAAGTTCGTGAACTTCTTTCTGAATACGACTTCCCAGGTGATGACCTACCAGTTATCCAAGGTTCTGCACTTGGCGCACTAAACGGCGAGAAGCAGTGGGAAGACAAGATCGTTGAGCTTGCAGAAGCACTAGATTCTTACATTCCTGAGCCAGAGCGTGCAGTTGACCAACCGTTCCTACTACCAATTGAAGATGTATTCTCAATCCAAGGTCGTGGTACTGTTGTAACTGGTCGTATCGAGCGCGGTATCCTACGAGTAGGTGACGAAGTAGAAATCGTTGGTATCAAAGAGACTACTCTTACTACTTGTACTGGTGTTGAAATGTTCCGTAAACTGCTTGACGAAGGTCGTGCAGGTGAGAACGTTGGTGCACTTCTACGTGGTACTAAGCGTGATGACGTTGAACGTGGTCAAGTACTTTCTGCGAAAGGTTCTATCAACCCACACACTAAGTTTGAGTCTGAAGTATACGTACTTTCTAAAGACGAAGGCGGCCGTCACACTCCTTTCTTCAAAGGTTACCGTCCACAGTTCTACTTCCGTACAACTGACGTAACAGGCGACATCACTCTACCAGAAGGCGTAGAAATGGTAATGCCAGGTGACAACGTTCAAATGACTGTTGAGCTAATCGCTCCAATCGCAATGGACGAAGGTCTACGTTTCGCAATCCGCGAAGGTGGCCGTACAGTTGGTGCTGGTGTTGTAGCTAAAATCTTCGCTTAATAGCATTTAGATTTTTGCACACTCTTCATTAGAAGAGCACGCATCTGAAAAAGGGGAGCTTCGGCTTCCCTTTTGTTTTCTCAAAAGAAATATCACCTTCCATCTATCTTCTTCTCTCTCGATACAAAACCAACTTCCAATAAATTCCGATTATTTTTCCAACACTACTTGCATACTAAAGTGTGATCTGTATAATGCATCGCACTGGCTAACGCTGGTTGTGAACCAATGAGCACTGAGGAGTAGGTCTTACCTAGTAATGTATACTCAGCTTATGTTCGCGGTTAATAAAAATAGTAAACTTTTTGTTTGCTTCAAAAGTTAACTGACAATGCGTCCTAATTTTGGATGCTACGGTTTCACATAAATCAATCGGCATTCTCTCGTTTTATCGGGTTTGAGTGGCGATATTGTTTGTGTAATTTTTAATAATTGGAGCTCTGTCTCATGCAGAACCAACGTATTCGTATCCGCCTTAAAGCGTTTGATTACAAGCTAATCGATGCTTCAACTGCGGAAATCGTTGAAACAGCAAAACGTACTGGCGCACAGGTTCGTGGTCCTATTCCACTTCCTACTCGTAAAGAGCGTTTCACTGTTCTTACCTCTCCACACGTCAACAAAGATGCACGTGATCAGTACGAAATCCGTACTCACAAGCGTTTGATCGACATCGTTGAGCCAACAGATAAAACTGTTGATGCTCTAATGCGTCTTGATCTTGCAGCTGGCGTTGATGTTCAAATCAGCCTAGGTTAAGGGAGATAAGAATAATGATTGGTCTAGTCGGACGTAAAGTGGGTATGACCCGCGTATTTACTGAAGAAGGCGTTTCTATCCCAGTAACTGTTGTTGAGGTTGAAGCGAACCGTATTTCTCAAGTTAAAACTCTTGAGACAGACGGCTACGCAGCAATCCAAGTAACTACTGGTGCTAAGAAAGCTAACCGTGTAACTAAACCTGAAGCTGGTCACTTCGCGAAAGCGGGTGTAGAAGCAGGTCGCGGTCTTTGGGAATTCCGTTTAGAAAACGGCGAAGAGTTTGAAGTTGGCGCTGAGCTAAACGTAGAACTTTTCAACGAAATTAAAAAAGTAGACGTTACTGGTACATCTAAAGGTAAAGGCTTCCAAGGCGCTATCAAGCGTTGGAACTTCTCTACTCAAGATATGACTCACGGTAACTCTTTGTCTCACCGCGCACCGGGTTCAATTGGCCAATGTCAAACTCCAGGCCGCGTGTTTAAAGGCAAGAAAATGGCAGGTCACATGGGTGCTGAGCGTGTAACGACTCAAAACCTAGAGATCGTACGTGTTGACGCTGAGCGCAATCTACTCCTTATTAAAGGTGCAGTACCGGGCTCAACAGGCGGAAACGTGATCGTAAAACCTGCTGTTAAAGCATAACGTCTAGGAGTAAGTAATGGAATTGATGGTTAAAGGTGCTGATGCACTAACTGTTTCCGAGACTACTTTCGGACGTGACTTCAACGAAGCTCTTGTACACCAAGTAGTTGTTGCATATGCAGCAGGTGCTCGTCAAGGTACTCGTGCTCAAAAGACTCGTTCTGAAGTATCTGGCGGTGGCGCTAAGCCATGGCGTCAAAAAGGTACTGGCCGCGCACGTGCTGGTACAATTCGTAGCCCAATCTGGCGTACAGGTGGTGTTACTTTTGCTGCGAAACCACAAGATCACAGCCAAAAAGTAAACAAAAAAATGTACCGCGGTGCTATGAAGAGCATTCTTTCTGAGCTAGTTCGTCAAGAGCGTTTAATCGTTGTTGATAACTTCTCTGTAGAAGCACCAAAAACAAAAGAACTTGTAGCTAAGCTTAAAGAGCTTGAGCTAAGCGACGTTCTGATTGTGACTGGCGAAGTAGATGAAAATCTATTCTTAGCTGCTCGTAACCTATACAAAGTAGATGCACGTGATGTTGCTGGTGTTGATCCAGTATCACTAATCGCTTTCGACAAGGTTCTAATGACTGCTGACGCAGTTAAGCAAGTTGAGGAGATGCTAGCATGATCACTGAAGAGCGTATCTTAAAAGTTCTACGTGCTCCGCACATCTCTGAAAAAGCAACTATGGCAGCTGAGAAAGCGAACACTATCGTTTTCAAAGTAGCTAAAGATGCAACTAAGAAAGAGATCAAAGCAGCTGTAGAAAAGCTATTTGAAGTTGAAGTTAAGTCTGTAAATACTCTTGTATTAAAGGGTAAGACCAAACGTCAAGGTATGCGTGAAGGCCGTCGTTCAGACGTGAAAAAAGCCTACGTTACTTTGAAAGAAGGTCAAGATCTTGACTTCGTTGGCGGCGCGGAATAACAGGAGTAGTAAAAATGGCTATTGTTAAATGTAAGCCGACTTCCCCTGGTCGTCGTCACGTCGTTAAAGTTGTTAACGCTGACCTACACAAGGGTAAGCCATACGCACCACTTCTAGAGAAAAACTCTAAGAACGGTGGTCGTAACAACAACGGTCGTATTACAGTACGTCACATCGGTGGTGGTCATAAGCACCATTACCGTGTAATTGACTTCAAACGTACTAAAGATGGCATCCCAGCGAAAGTTGAGCGTCTAGAATACGATCCAAACCGTAGTGCTAACATCGCTCTAGTTCTGTACGCAGACGGTGAGCGTCGTTACATCATTGCACCTAAAGGTGTTAACGCAGGCGACCAGATTCAATCTGGCGTAGATGCTGCAATCAAAGCAGGTAACACTCTGCCGATGCGCAACATCCCAGTAGGTTCTACTGTACACTGTGTTGAACTTAAGCCTGGTAAAGGTGCTCAACTAGCTCGTTCGGCTGGTGCTTATGCTCAAATCATCGCTCGCGATGGTGCATACGTAACTATCCGTCTACGTTCTGGTGAGATGCGCAAAGTACTTTCTGAAGGTCGTGCAACGATCGGTGAAGTTGGTAACTCTGAGCATATGCTACGTGAACTTGGTAAAGCTGGTGCTTCACGCTGGCGCGGCGTACGTCCAACCGTACGTGGTGTAGTAATGAACCCGGTGGATCACCCACATGGTGGTGGTGAAGGCCGCACATCTGGTGGTCGTCACCCAGTTTCTCCTTGGGGCGTTCCTACTAAGGGCTTCAAGACTCGTAAGAACAAGCGCACTGACAAGTACATCGTACGTCGTCGCACTAAATAATTTATAAAGAGGAATCGCCATGCCACGTTCTCTCAAGAAAGGTCCTTTTATTGACCTACACTTGCTGAAGAAGGTAGAGAAAGCGGTGGAAAGCGGAGACAAAAAGCCTATTAAGACTTGGTCCCGTCGCTCAATGATCATCCCAACAATGATTGGTTTGACCATCGCTGTCCATAATGGTCGTCAGCACGTTCCAGTTTTCGTTACCGAAGAAATGATCGGTCACAAACTGGGCGAATTTGCACCAACTCGTACTTATCGCGGTCATGCTGCAGATAAGAAAGCTAAGAAGAAATAAGGAGTAGATGATGGAAGCTTTAGCTAAACATAACTTTGCTCGTATTTCTCCACAGAAAGCTCGCTTAGTTGCAGACCAAATTCGCGGTAAGTCGGTAGACCAAGCTCTAGAAATTCTAACTTTCAGCAACAAAAAAGCTGCTGTATTAGTTAAGAAGGTTCTTGAGTCAGCTATCGCTAACGCGGAACATAACGAAGGTGCAGATATCGACGATCTAAATGTCGCTAAAATCTTCGTAGATGAGGGCCCTATCATGAAGCGTATTATGCCTCGTGCTAAAGGTCGTGCGGATCGTATCTTGAAGCGTTCAAGCCACATCACTATTGTTGTAGCAGATCGCTAAAGACTAGGAGAGTAAGCAATGGGTCAGAAAGTACATCCTAATGGTATTCGTCTTGGCATCGTTAAGCCTTGGAATGCTACATGGTTTGCTAATACCAACGAATTCGCTGACAACCTAGACGGCGACTTCAAGGTACGTCAGTTCCTTACAAAGGAACTACAAAAAGCATCATTATCTCGTATCGTTATCGAGCGTCCAGCTAAGAGCATCCGTGTGACTATTCACACTGCTCGTCCTGGCGTTGTTATCGGTAAGAAAGGTGAAGACGTAGAGAAGCTACGCGCAGCTGTAGCTAAAATCGCAGGTGTACCAGCGCAAATTAACATCGCTGAAGTACGTAAGCCTGAGCTAGATGGTCAGCTTGTAGCTGATAGCATCGCGTCTCAACTAGAGCGTCGTGTTATGTTCCGTCGTGCAATGAAGCGTGCGGTACAAAATGCTATGCGTCTAGGCGCTAAAGGCATCAAAGTACAAGTAGGCGGCCGTCTTGGCGGTGCTGAAATCGCACGTTCTGAGTGGTACCGTGAAGGCCGTGTGCCTCTACACACTCTACGTGCAGACATTGATTACGCAACTTCTTCGGCTCACACTCAATACGGTGTGATCGGCATTAAAGTTTGGATCTTCAAAGGTGAGATTCTAGGCGGTATGCCAGCTGCTAACGCAGTAGAGCCAAAAGGCGATAAGCCTAAGAAGCAGCGTAAAGGCCGTAAGTAAGGAGTCGAACGATGCTACAACCAAAACGTACTAAGTTCCGCAAGGTTATGACTGGTCGTAACCGTGGTCTAGCTAAAGGTACTGAAGTAAGCTTCGGCGAATTCGGTCTTAAAGCTGTTGGCCGTGGTCGTCTGACTGCACGTCAAATCGAAGCGGCACGTCGTGCTATGACACGTCACATTAAGCGTCAAGGTCAAATCTGGATCCGTGTATTCCCAGACAAGCCGATTACTGAAAAGCCTCTTGAAGTTCGTCAAGGTAAAGGTAAAGGTTCAGTTGCGTACTGGGTTGCTCAAATCCAACCAGGCAAAGTTATGTACGAGATGAATGGCGTACCTGAAGAGTTGGCACGTGAAGCGTTCCGCCTAGCGGCACGTAAACTGCCTGTTAAAACTACTTTTGTAACTAAGCAGGTGATGTGATGAAAGCACAAGATCTACGCGAAAAGAACGTTGAAGAGCTTAACGCTGAGCTATTGAATTTGCTACGTGAACAGTTCAACTTGCGCATGCAAGCTGCAACTGGTCAACTACAGCAAACTCATACTCTAAAAGCTGTACGCCGTGACATCGCACGTGTGAAAACTGTTTTGACTGAAAAGGCAGGCGCATAATGAGCGAAACTAACCGCATCCAGCAAGGCCGTGTAGTAAGCGACAAGATGGACAAGTCTATCGTTGTTGCTATTGAACGCACTGTAAAACACCCAATTTACGGTAAGTTCATCAAACGCACGACTAAAGTACACGCACACGACGAAGACAACACTTGTGGCCTAGGCGACAAAGTTGAAATCGCTGAGTGTCGTCCTCTGTCTAAGACTAAGTCTTGGACATTGGTTAAAGTTCTAGAAAAAGCGAAGATTTAATCTTTGTAATTCTATAACTTATAAGCGGCTCCAAATAATTTTTTGGAGCCGCTTGTTTTTTGTCTACCCAATTTAAAAAAAGGGTGGTACAATTCGCGTCCCTTTTAAAGAGGCAGCCCGACCCGAGAGGGTCTAGTTTTAATATTTAGCGGAGCACTAACAATGATCCAGATGCAAAGTACACTTGACGCAGCAGATAACTCTGGCGCGCGCAAGGTAATGTGTATTAAGGTTCTGGGTGGCTCTCACCGCCGTTATGCACATATCGGTGACGTCATCAAGGTTACAGTGAAGGAAGCGATTCCTCGCGGTAAAGTAAAAAAAGGTGATGTTCTGAAGGCGGTAGTAGTGCGCACCCGTAAAGGCGTTCGTCGCCCAGACGGTTCTGTCATTCGCTTCGACAGTAATGCTTGTGTATTGTTAAATGACACTACTGAGCAACCAGTCGGCACACGTATCTTTGGTCCTGTGACTCGTGAACTTCGTAACGCGAAATTCATGAAGATTGTATCACTAGCACCTGAAGTTCTGTAAGGAGCGGCAATATGGCAGCTAAAATCCGTCGTAATGACGAAGTAATCATTCTTGCTGGTAAAGATAAAGGCAAGAAAGGTAAAGTAACTAAGGTTCTGACAACTGGTAAAGTTATCGTTGAAGGCATCAACCTTGTTAAGAAACACCAAAAGCCGGTTCCGGCTCTAGGTCAACAAGGTGGCATCGTTGAACAAGAAGCAGCTATTGATGCTTCTAACGTTGCTGTTTTTAACGCGGCTACTGGTAAAGCAGACCGTATCGGTTTCCGTATCGAAGATGGCAAGAAAGTTCGTTTCTTCAAATCTAACGGCGAAACTGTTTCTAACTAATTAGAAGTAATTTGGAGTTCTACTATGGCGAAACTGCATGATTACTACAAGTCGTCTGTAGTCGCTGAGCTTACCAAAGAGTTCAGCTACACAAGCGTCATGCAAGTCCCTAGGATTGAGAAAATCACCCTAAACATGGGCGTTGGTGAAGCAATCAACGATAAGAAACTGCTAGAAAACGCAGCAGCTGATATGGCAACGATCTCTGGTCAAAAGCCACTTATCACTAAAGCGCGTAAATCTGTAGCTGGTTTCAAAATTCGTGAAGGCTACCCAATTGGTTGTAAAGTAACCTTGCGTGGTGAGCGCATGTGGGAATTTTTAGAGCGTTTAATCTCTATCGCACTTCCACGTGTACGTGATTTCCGTGGTGTTAGCGCTAAGTCTTTTGACGGTCGCGGTAACTACAGCATGGGCGTTCGCGAGCAAATCATCTTTCCGGAAATCGACTACGATAAAGTCGATCGTGTCCGCGGTCTTGATATTACTATCACGACTTCTGCGGGTTCCGATGAGGAAGGCCGAGCTCTGCTGGCTGCCTTTAACTTCCCATTCCGTAAGTAAGGGTAGGGTTACTGTTATGGCTAAACAATCAATGAAAGCACGTGAAGCTAAACGTGCAAAACTAGTAGCTAAGTTCGCTGAAAAGCGTTCTGCGCTAAAAGTTATCATTAGCGATGTAAACGCATCTGAAGAAGATCGTTGGAATGCGGTTCTTAAACTGCAATCTCTTCCACGTGATTCAAGTGCATCACGTCAGCGCAACCGTTGCAACCAAACTGGTCGTCCACACGGTTACCTACGTAAATTCGGTCTAAGCCGCATTAAGGTTCGTGAAGCTTGCATGAAAGGCGAGATTCCGGGTCTTCGTAAGGCTAGCTGGTAATTGCCACTTAATCATTTGGAGTAAATCTTATGAGCATGCAAGATCCGATTTCGGATATGCTGACCCGAGTTCGTAACGGTCAGGCAGCAAACAAAGTTGCTGTAAAAATGCCTTCTTCAAAGCTTAAAGTTGCAATTGCTGCATTACTTAAAGCTGAAGGTTACATCGTAGACTTCGCTGTTAACAGCGAAGCAAAACCTGAGCTAGAAGTTACTCTTAAGTACTTCCAAGCTAAACCTGTAATCGAGCAAATCAAGCGTGTATCACGTCCTGGTCTAAGAGTTTATAAAAATAAAGACTCTTTACCTACAGTGATGGGTGGTCTTGGTATTGCAGTTGTTTCTACTTCCAAGGGTCTGATGTCTGACCGTGCTGCTCGTAAAGCAGGTCTTGGCGGTGAAATCATCTGTTACGTAGCTTAAGGAGTAGATTATGTCTCGTGTTGCTAAAGCACCTGTCGCTATTCCAGCTGGCGTAGAGGTGAAACTAAACGGCCAAGAAGTTACTGTAAAAGGTAGCAAAGGTGAGCTTACTCGCGTTCTTAACAGCGCCGTAGTTATTGCACAGGAAGAAACCAACCTAACTTTCGGTCCGAAAGAAGGTGTTACTAACGCATGGGCACAAGCTGGTACAGCTCGCGCTCTAGTTAATAACATGGTTGTGGGTGTTACTGAGGGCTTCACTAAGAAGCTAACTCTTAAGGGTGTTGGTTACCGTGCTGCTATGAAAGGCAACTCTGTAGCTCTAACTCTTGGTTTTTCTCACCCAGTAGAGCACGCTCTACCTGAAGGTATTAAAGCTGAGTGCCCTAGCCAAACTGAGATCATCATTACTGGTTGCGATAAGCAAGTAGTAGGTCAAGTTGCGGCTGACATTCGTTCTTACCGTGCTCCTGAGCCTTACAAAGGCAAAGGTGTTCGTTACGCAGATGAAAATGTGCGTACTAAAGAAGCTAAGAAGAAGTAAGGTATCACTATGGATAAGAAAGCATCTCGCATCCGTCGTGCTACACGTGCACGTCGTAAGATTGCAGAACTTGGTGCAACTCGCCTGGTAGTACACCGTACTCCTCGCCATGTTTACGCACAAGTTATCGCGGCAAACGGCTCTGAGGTTATCGCAGCTGCTTCTACTGTAGAAAAAGCGATCCGTGAGCAAGTTAAGAACACTGGTAACGTTGATGCAGCTAAAGCAGTTGGTAAAGCTGTTGCTGAGCGCGCTCTTGAAAAAGGCGTAGCTTCAGTTGCATTTGATCGTTCTGGTTTCCAATACCACGGTCGAGTAGCGGCGCTAGCAGAATCTGCTCGCGAAGCTGGTCTGAAATTCTAAGGTAGGGTTGGAAGATGGCTAAAGAACAACAACAAGCTAATGATTTGCAAGAAAAGCTGATCGCAGTTAACCGTGTATCTAAGACGGTTAAAGGTGGTCGAATCATGAGCTTTACTGCACTAACAGTAGTTGGTGACGGTAACGGTCGCGTAGGTTTCGGTTACGGCAAAGCTCGTGAAGTACCTGCTGCGATTCAAAAAGCAATGGAAAAAGCGCGCCGTAACATGGTTACAGTATCGCTTAACGAAGGCACTCTTCACCACCCGGTGAAAGGTCGTCATTCGGGCTCTAAAGTTTACATGCAGCCAGCTGCAGAAGGTACAGGTGTTATTGCCGGTGGTGCAATGCGTGCTGTACTTGAAGTTGCGGGCGTACATAACGTACTTTCTAAAGCATACGGTTCAACGAACCCGATCAACATCGTTCGTGCAACGATTGGTGCTCTAGTAGACGTTAAGTCACCAGAAATGGTTGCTGCTAAACGTGGTCTAACTGTTGAATCTATTTCGGAGTAAGCACACGATGGCAACTATTAAAGTAACTCAAACTAAAAGCTCAATTGGTCGCCTACCTAAGCACAAAGCGTGTCTTAAAGGTCTAGGTCTTCGTCGCATCAACCATACAGTAGAACTTGAAGATACTCCGTGCGTACGCGGTATGATCAACAAGGTTTACTACATGGTTAAGATTGAGGAGTAATCAGAATGCGTTTGAATACTCTATCACCGGCTGCTGGCTCTAAACCTTCTAAGAAGCGTGTAGGTCGTGGTATCGGTTCTGGCCTTGGTAAAACAGGTGGCCGCGGTCACAAAGGTCAAAAGTCACGTTCTGGCGGCTCTGTTCGTCCAGGTTTTGAAGGCGGTCAAATGCCTCTAAAACAACGTCTACCTAAATTCGGTTTCACTTCTCGTAAGAGCCTAGTGTCTGCTGAAGTTCGTCTAGCTGAGCTAGCGAAAGTAACAGGTGACGTAGTTGATCTTAACAGCCTTAAAGCTGCTAACGTTATCACTAAGAACATCGAATTTGTTAAGATCGTTCTTTCTGGTGACCTAAGCAAAGCTGTGACTGTTAAAGGTCTACGCGTGACTAAAGGCGCTAAAGCTGCAATCGAAGCTGCAGGCGGTAAAATCGAGGAATAATCTCGAGGAACGAGGTACAGATGGCTAAGAAACCAGGACAAGATTTTCGTAGTGCTCAGAGCGGCTTAAGTGAACTAAAGTCGCGCTTATTATTCGTAATTGGTGCACTTTTAGTATTCCGAGCCGGCTCTTTTGTGCCGATCCCTGGTATTGACGCAGCTGTACTTGCCGATTTGTTCGATCAGCAAAAAGGTACCATCGTTGAAATGTTTAACATGTTCTCCGGTGGTGCTCTTGAGCGTGCATCTATATTAGCATTGGGTATCATGCCGTACATTTCGGCATCGATCGTAGTCCAATTGCTAACTGTAGTTCATCCAGCGTTAGCGGAACTCAAGAAAGAGGGTGAAGCAGGCCGTCGTAAGATAAGCCAATATACACGCTACGGCACGCTTGTACTTGCAACATTCCAAGCTATTGGTATCGCAACAGGCTTACCAAACATGGTCGACAATCTGGTTGTTATCAACCAAACCATGTTTACGCTTATTGCTACCGTGAGTTTAGTAACTGGTACCATGTTCTTAATGTGGTTAGGTGAACAAATCACTGAGCGAGGAATCGGTAATGGTATTTCCATTCTGATTTTTGCAGGTATTGTTGCTGGATTGCCTTCTGCAATCGGTCAAACAATCGAGCAAGCGCGTCAAGGTGAATTGCATGTGCTTCTTCTGCTGTTGATTGCTGTATTGTCTTTTGCTGTTATTTACTTCGTAGTTTTCATGGAGCGTGGTCAACGTCGTATCGTCGTTAACTATGCGAAACGTCAACAAGGTCGTAAAGTTTTTGCAGCACAAAGCTCTCACTTGCCTCTTAAGATTAATATGGCAGGTGTTATTCCAGCGATTTTTGCATCGAGTATTATTTTGTTCCCAGGAACATTAGCACAGTGGTTTGGTCAAAATGGTGAAAGCAGCGCGTTCGGTTGGTTAACTGACGTGTCATTAGCTCTTAGCCCAGGTCAACCTTTGTATGTAATGCTTTATGCAGCAGCTATAATCTTCTTCTGTTTCTTCTATACAGCGTTGGTGTTTAACCCACGTGAAACAGCTGATAACTTGAAGAAGTCTGGTGCATTCGTACCCGGTATCCGCCCAGGTGAGCAGACAGCGAAATATATCGATAAAGTGATGACTAGACTAACCCTTGCGGGCGCTCTATACATTACTTTTATATGTCTGATTCCTGAGTTCATGATGGTCGCGTGGAACGTTCGTTTCTACTTCGGCGGCACATCACTACTAATCGTAGTGGTAGTTATCATGGATTTCATGGCACAGGTACAGACTCATCTGATGTCACAACAGTATGATTCTGTGTTAAAGAAAGCGAATCTGAAAGGTTACGGCCGTTAATTCGGTGGTAATTATTTCGATTCCATTTACGGAGTTTAGCAATGAAAGTTCGTGCTTCCGTTAAAAAAATCTGCCGTAACTGTAAAGTTATCAAGCGTAACGGTGTCGTTCGCGTGATTTGCAGTGAGCCAAAGCATAAGCAACGCCAAGGCTAATTAGCAGAAATTTTTACTTGAAATACAAGGTAGAGTCGAGTATATTCCTCGGCCTACCTTTTGCGTGCAAAAGAAGTAGTATGCCGCAGCGTATCCATAACGGGCTTTGCTGCGGATAATTCTTTTATGAACCCCTTAGGAGTGAATAATGGCCCGTATAGCCGGCATTAACATTCCTGATCATAAGCATTCTGTAATTGCACTTACTGCAATCTACGGTATCGGTAAAACTCGCTCTCAAGCTATTCTAGCTGAAGTGGGTATTGCTGAAGATGCTAAGATCAGTGAACTAACTGAAGAGCAGATCGATCAACTGCGTGATGGTGTAGCTAAGTACACTGTAGAAGGTGATCTACGTCGTGAAGTATCGATGAACATCAAGCGTCTTATGGACCTTGGCTGTTACCGCGGTCTTCGTCATCGTCGCAGTCTACCACTACGTGGACAGCGTACTAAAACCAACGCTCGCACCCGTAAGGGTCCGCGCAAGCCGATCAAGAAATAGTCGGATAAGGTAGAGTACAATGGCAAAACAACCAACTCGCGCGCGTAAGCGCGTACGCAAGCAAGTAGCTGATGGCGTAGCGCACATTCATGCTTCTTTCAACAACACAATCGTAACTATCACTGACCGTCAAGGCAACGCTCTTGCATGGGCTACAGCAGGTGGTTCAGGTTTCCGTGGTTCTCGTAAATCTACTCCGTTCGCAGCACAAGTTGCAGCTGAGCGTTGTGGTGAAATGGCTAAAGAATATGGCCTAAAGAACTTGGAAGTTATGGTTAAGGGTCCAGGTCCAGGTCGCGAATCTACTGTTCGTGCACTGAACGCTGCTGGTTTCCGTATCACTAACATTGTTGATGCGACACCAATCCCTCATAACGGTTGTCGTCCACCTAAGAAACGTCGCGTTTAAGTTTCGTTTCTAGGAATATTGGAGAAAGATCATGGCAAGATATTTGGGTCCTAAGCTGAAGCTTAGCCGTCGCGAAGGTACTGACTTATTCCTTAAGTCTGGTGTCCGTGCGATCGATACCAAGTGTAAAATTGATAACGCACCAGGTGTACACGGCGCTCGTCGCGGTCGTCTATCTGAGTATGGCGTTCAGCTTCGTGAGAAGCAAAAAGTTCGTCGTATCTACGGCGTTCTAGAAAAACAATTCCGCAACTACTACAAAGAAGCTGCACGTCTTAAAGGCAACACAGGTGCAAACCTGCTTCAGCTTCTTGAAGGTCGTCTTGATAACGTAGTTTACCGTATGGGCTTTGGCGCTACTCGTGCTGAATCTCGTCAACTAGTTAGCCACAAGTCTATCCTAGTTAACGGTAAAGTTGTAAACGTTCCTTCTTTCAAAGTAGCGGCAAACGACGTTGTTTCTATCCGCGAGAAAGCTAAACAGCAATCTCGTATTAAAGCGGCTCTAGAAGTTGCTGAACAACGTGAAAAGCCAACTTGGATTGAAGTAGATGCTGGCAAAATGGAAGGTACATTCAAGCGTATGCCTGAGCGTTCTGACCTATCAGCTGACATCAATGAACACTTGATCGTCGAACTTTACTCTAAGTAAGGTTAAAAAAAGAGAGGACACAATGCAGGGTTCTGTAACAGAATTTCTTAAGCCGCGTCTTGTTGACATTGAACAGATCAATACGACACACGCGAAAGTAACTCTTGAGCCATTAGAGCGCGGTTTCGGCCACACTCTAGGTAATGCTCTTCGCCGCATTCTTCTATCTTCTATGCCGGGTTGTGCCGTAACAGAAGTTGAAATTGAAGGTGTGCTACACGAATACAGCACTAAAGAAGGCGTTCAGGAAGATATCCTGGAAATCCTTCTAAACCTTAAAGGTTTGGCTGTACGCGTTGCTGAAGGCAAAGATGAAGTGTTTATTACACTGAACAAATCAGGCTCAGGCCCTGTTGTTGCAGGTGACATCACCCACGATGGTGATGTAGAGATCGCTAACCCTGAGCACGTAATTTGTCACCTAACGGATGACAATGCTGAGATCGCTATGCGTATCAAAGTAGAACGTGGTCGTGGTTACGTTCCAGCTTCAGCTCGCATCCATACTGAAGAAGATGAGCGTCCTATCGGTCGTCTACTAGTTGACGCTACTTACAGCCCGGTTGATAAAATCGCTTACGCTGTAGAAGCGGCACGTGTAGAGCAACGTACTGATTTAGACAAGCTTGTTATCGATATGGAAACGAACGGTACTCTAGAACCTGAGGAAGCAATCCGTCGTGCAGCTACTATTTTAGCTGAACAACTGGATGCGTTCGTAGATCTTCGTGATGTACGTGTACCTGAGGAGAAGGAAGAGAAGCCAGAATTCGATCCTATCCTACTACGTCCTGTAGACGATCTTGAACTAACAGTTCGCTCTGCTAACTGTTTGAAAGCAGAAGCGATTCACTACATCGGTGATCTTGTACAGCGCACTGAGGTTGAGCTACTTAAAACGCCAAACCTTGGTAAGAAATCTCTTACAGAGATTAAAGATGTGCTTGCTTCACGTGGTCTTTCTCTAGGCATGCGTCTAGAAAACTGGCCACCAGCGTCAATCGCTGAAGATTAATCGAAAAGTTAGAAGGATTAGGTCATGCGCCATCGTAAAAGTGGTCGTCAACTCAACCGCAACAGCAGTCATCGCAAAGCGATGTTCAGCAACATGGCTAGCTCTCTTGTTCGTCACGAAGTTATTAAAACTACCGTGCCTAAAGCAAAAGAACTACGTCGCGTAATTGAGCCATTGATTACCCTAGCTAAGACAGACAGTGTTGCTAACCGTCGTCTTGCATTTGCTCGCACTCGTGATAACGAAGTTGTAGCAAAACTATTTAATGAACTAGGCCCGCGTTTCGCGGCTCGCCAAGGTGGTTACACTCGCATTCTTAAATGTGGTTTCCGTACTGGTGATAAAGCTCCAATGGCTTACATTGAGCTTGTAGACCGCCCAGCTGCTGAAGAAGCTGCTGAGTAATCTATACTAGATTCTTAATACAAAAGCCGAGCATTAGCTCGGCTTTTTTGTATCTGTAGAATAAGGAAATCTATACTAAGTAATTGCACCACGATGTTTGGCATTTTTGCTTGTCTTATCTGCTCCATTTTTCAAAAATATCTCGTATCTCGTATCTCGTATCTCGTATCTCGTATCTCGTATCTCGTATCTCGTATCTCGTATCTCGTATCTCGTATCTCGTATCTCGTATCTCGTATCTCGTATCTCGTATCTCGTATCTCGTATCTCGTATCTCGTATCTCGTATCTCGTATCTCGTATCTCGTATCTCAAATATCTTTTCTTCCACGCATAAAAAAGAGCACCGAAGTGCCCTTATCAAATTCTTAAGCTAGCTATTAATAACTAACGGTTATTGCCATATAGCTGCAAGTGAATCCATCAAGCCGCTTGTTGCGCCTTGAGATTGCAGTGTTTGCAGAATGATTGGTGCAAACGTTGATACCATCGATGGATCCATACCTAAACTAGAAAAGGCACTTTCAACTGCGCCTTGTGAGTTTAGTAGTGATGATAGCCCCGTAGACTCAAGAGTCGACATGCCAGGAATCAGCGTTGTAAGTTCTTTGTTGTCAGCAGTGCCAAGAGAGTTTTGAGCAAGAGCCAACATTGAACCGATACCGCCAATAGCTTGATCGCTGGTAACAGAAGCTTGGTCGGCAACGGTATCTGCAAGCGGCGTTGTTTCGTTTTGTTGAGACCACATATTCACTGCTGCCATTAGTGCAGTTTGGGATAGTTGGGAATAGTTAGTATCTGATGATGAACTGGTTTGTTCAGAGTCACTAGTGCTAGCGCAAGAGACAACAGCAAGGCTGCTTAAAACTGTGATGAGTACTTTCTTCATTATTCGTCCTTAAGTAATAAAGTAATTTACTCTTTCACTATAAACGAAAAACGGCGATGTAGTCACATCGCCGTTGGATTATTTCAATTTTATTTGCCTATAGTATTTTGTTTTACTATAGGTTTTTATAAAAATTAAAGAATTGCTAGAAGTTCTACTTCAAATACTAGAGCAGCAAATGGTGGGATTGCAGCACCTGCGCCACGCTCACCGTATGCTAGATCTTGAGGGATGTATAGCTTCCACTTAGAACCAACAGGCATCATTTGTAGAGCTTGTACCCAACCTTGAATTACGCCAGTTACTGGGAACTCAGCAGGTTGACCGCGAGATACAGAGCTGTCGAAAACAGTACCGTCAGTTAGTTCGCCGTGGTAGTGAACACGTACTTGCTTGTCTGCAGTTGGGATTTCGCCAGTACCTTCAGTTAGTACTTCGTACTGAAGACCAGACTCAAGAACCGTTACTTCTGAACGAAGAGCGTTGTCAGCTAGGAAAGCTTCGCCGTCAGCAGCAGCAGCTTTAGCTAGTTCTTGACGTGCAGCTTCACCACGAGTGTGTAGCTCTTGTAGTGCGTTGTTGATTTCGTCAACTTCGATAGCTGGCATGTCGCCAACTAGAGCTGTTGCGATACCAGCAGCGATTGCGTCAACGTTTAGGCCTTCAAGACCAGAACCAGCAAGTTGTTGGCCCATTTGTAGACCGATACCGTAGCTAGCTTTTTGCTCTACAGTTTCAAATTTTACTTCAGACATGAAAAGTCACTCTTTTTGTCAGTACGAAAAGGGTAAGAATACCAGTATTAGCAGCGTGAAGAAACGGCTAGCCTCTGATCACTTGCGCTTTACCGTGCCCAAATCACAGCCATGTCAATTTTCTCGCTTTGAGCCTTGTTGTGACGGAAAGATCTATACTGTTGGTACTTTGGTTTTTATACTGTAGTTATTCAATGTATAGGACGCAGTGGTATGAATCGTCGTCAAAAGAAAAAACAGAAAGTTGACCACTTAGCAGAATTCAAGGATCGACTGAATCAGGTCAAAGAGAAATTGAGTTCGATCGATGTGAAGAAAATGAAAACCTCGACAGCGCAAACTTGGGGCTCATTGCCGAAGTTACACCAAAGACTGTTGATGGTGATTTCTCCGATCGTACTGATATTACTTTTTGTGCCGCTACCAGAACCTAAAGTAGACGTTGCGCCAACAACATCGCGCGTTGAGCTAGAGATAAACACCGTTGGCTTAAGCGAACAGCAAAATGCCAAGAACAGTTCATCAGAACCGAGCAACAACAACTGGCAGGAGTACCTCGTAAAGCAAGGGGATACGTTAGCACAGGTTTTTCGAAACAACGATTTACCGTTGTCGGACTTGAATGCGCTAGTGCGTATTGAAGGCTCAGACAAACCACTAAGTCAGATTCGTAAAGGCCAGTTAGTTCGATTCAAACTGGCCGAGACCGGGCAGCTTGATATCCTGCAGTTAGAGAAAGGCAACACATCGGTGATGTTCTTCCGCTTGTCTGATGGCGGCTTTGGCCGTAGTAAATAAGTGCCTTGTTTGAGTTACGAACTCAACAGTATGATAGAAAAGAGCTAAGCATTAGCTCTTTTTTTTGGTCGCTTGAAAGGGGCGAGTGGCAAGATGATCAGCATGATACCGATAAAGGTTAATGTATCTGGAATCTCATCGAACCAAATGGCGCCTATTAGCGCGACAAACACCAAGCCTGAATATTCAGCCAAGGCGATTTGGCTTGAGTGTGCTTTCTGATAGGCGGCAACCGCAAGTCCGTTATAGCTCAAGATGAGTGTTGCGCTGAGTGCTATGTATCCTAAGTGCTCGATAGATACCGGTTGCCAATACAACAAGCACAGTAGTAACGATACAGGTATGGAGAAGAGGGTTGTCCACCACAGCGTTGTGACAACAGTTTGTTCGCTAGGCAGCTTTCTTACGAGTACATTAAATAGTGCGAGGGTGAGTGCTGTACCTAAAGCAAACAGTGCTGCCCAATGAAATTGTGATGGCCTCAATACAATTAATGTACCAATAAAACCTATGGTAGTGGCGATGACCTTGCCGAGTGCAGGTTGCTCTTTCAATAACAACATAGAGAGCGGCAACATCAATAAAGGCGCGACATAAAATACAGCGTTGGCGGTTGCCAAAGACAAGTGAGTGATCGCGACCAGCATACACCCACTACCGATTAGAATTAATTGACCTCGAATGAAGGTTACTTTGGCTTGCTGTAAGCATCGTTGTTCTTTTTTCTGCTGTAACCACAGTGGGGTGATGATCAGCAGAGATATCAACTGTCGGAAAAAAATATACTGAAGAGGCGGTACCTCGCCATTCAATAGCTTTACTGCTACATCGGAAAGCGAGGCAAACAAATTACCTGCAACCAACAATAGAATACCGGCAGTGATATTCGTCATTATTTTTCTAATCTCATATCTACATGAGGAATGTCATCTTCGAGGTACATATGCGAGATGGTCTTGAAGCCGTGGCTCGCATAGAACTTCTCTAGGTGCTGCTGCGCCCCAATATCAATAGTCGTACTCGGCCAAAGAGACTCACAGTGTGTTAATGCTTCTTTCAATAATTGGTGGCCTAAGCCATCGCCTCTTGCCGATTGCTTGGTCGCCACTCGGCCGATGCTGGTGTTGTCATAACTCGTGCCCGGAGGCAATAAGCGAGCACATGCCACTAGCTCCTCATCTACGTAACCAAGAAGGTGATGAACACCAGCGAGTGTGTCTTTACCGTCAAGCTCTGGATAAGGGCAGGTTTGCTCAACCACAAATACATCTACTCGTAATTTAAGTAGTTGATAAAGCTGATGTGTTGAAAGTTCAGAGAAAGGAATTGAGTGCCAAGTGATCATGTTTACATCCAGAGGTTATCGATGCTCTGAATGTACTATGCGTGATGATTGTTGGCATTAACTATTGTTAATTCGACCTTTAATTCTGCTCAAACTTATCGCGGTTATTCCTAAGTAGGCGGCAATTTGATTGTCGTTGAGGCGTTGTTCAAGGTCTGGGTAGTGTTCGCAGAAAAGCTGGTAACGTTGCTCAGGGGTATAAAGCAGCATGAAGCGTTCTTTGTTTTCCTTATGCATCAGTTGTGTTTCTAACAGCTTTAAATACAAAGGGTTATTCGATGCACGCCACTCGATTACTGCATTCATTGGCAGTTCTAACATTGTGATAGGGGTGAGTGTTTCTAATAGGTAAGGGGAAGCTTGGTTTTTTATCAGACTCTCAAAGCCGATGATCCAATCTTGTTCCCAGTAGAACTCTTTGCTGTATTGCTTACCATCATCAGTGAGGTAGCAAGCATGGCACAAGCCTTCAAGTACGAAGTAGATTGAGCCAGCCATCTCACCTTGGTTAATAAGAATATGTCTGGTCGGTAGCTCAAGTGGCTTGGCGACGGCGACTAGAGATTCAATCTGACTTTCTGAGAAGTCGAAGCTTTGCAGTTGTTCGATAAAAGAGGTGTGCATGAAAATAACCTAACCCAAATAAGTGCCGAAATCATCGCACTTATTTGAGTGTAGGTACAGTTCTGGCTAAATCAGCGTCGAGCGTGTTGCTCTAGGTAGTCTTGAGCAAGTTCTCGACCCATGTATTTACCTAAGGTCTTCAAAGGTACCTTCTTAAGGTTCACGACAATCAAACCATCTAACGCATCATTAAATGATGGGTCAACGTTAAAGCAAACCAACTTCCCGTTCATCCCTAGGTATTGGCGCAATAACACAGGTAGGCCTTTTCCTTGTTCCATCCGCGCTAATACTTTTGAAAGTAGGGGCACACTCGCCAGTGACGACAATAGATGATTCTGCCAGAACACATGACTACTGGTATTGAGTGGTGAAGAAGGGGAAACCAGATTCGCTTTTTCTTCATCGTAGTGGTGAATTGATAAAGTGGTCGCGATCAACAGGCGTGCATTGTGGCTGTAATCATTACTGATACTGACCGGGCCAAATAGGTGGGTGTATTGAGGATGACGAGACACAAAGGTTGCGATACCTTTCCATAGCAATAACAGTGAGTTAAGGCTCTTTTGGTAAGGCTTGCTCACTACAGAGCGACCAAGCTCAATGCTGTTGTCTAACGTATCGATAAACTCTTGGTTATAGTTAAATAGACTGCGGGAATAGAGTTGGTCCAACCCGTGCTCTGCGATTAACTTGTCGACCATACCCAGTCGATAAGCGCCGACCAATTCTGCCTTAGTTTTGTTCCACACAAACAGTTGGTGGTAGTAAAGGTCGTACTCATCTAAATCACAAGCAAGCCCACTGCCTTCTCCAACTTCACGGAAGCTCTCTTCTCTGACTCGACCAATCTCACGCATTAAGTTTGGAATAGATTGGCTTGGCGTGCAGTAGACCTCGAAGTCGCCTTGTTCGAGCAGCTTCATCTCTTCAGGGAGTGAGCCTACCTCAATTGCCAATACTTCGGGTGATATTGGCGCTATCACTTGAGTATCGAAAGAAGGCGCGTGGATTGGTGTATTCGTACTATCTTGTTGACTCATTAGGTAGGTATTAAGTCGTAGGTAGTTGACGATATCCATCTCTTTTTCAAACGATTTTATCTCTGAATACGGAATCGATGAGCCAATCGAGATAGAGATAGTTGTCGCTTGTTTATTAAGAAGTTCACGCCCGAGTAGAGCGGTTCTCAACAGTGGATGCACACGACCCGCTTGATAGAAAAGCTCACTGTTTTTACCATTGATAAAGATAGGAACCGTAGTGGCTTGATGACGTTTAACGAATTTCGCGACCGATTTGCTCCATTCGATATCCGTCAGTGTTTTTGCCCCTTTACGATAACTCGATACTTCGCCCGCAGGGAACACGATCAACAGCCCGCCATCGGCTAGGTGGCGATTGGCATCACGAATGGCTTTGGCATTGGTACGTTTCGACTCTTTACTATTAAAGACATCGACTCCGATGAAAAGATCATCCAGTTCAGGCAGTCGCTTGAGTAACTCATTTGCTAATACCTTCACATCCTTTCTTACCGATCCTACGAGATCAGCAAGGATCACACCTTCAATGGCGCCAAGTGGGTGGTTCGCCACAATCACGACCGGTCCTTCTTCCGAGATGTTTTCCGTGCTTCCTGATGCAACTGAGTAGTCGATATTGAGCGCCGATAGGGTGTAATTCATGAATTCAAAGCTAGATAACTCGTTTTTTCGATCTTGGTAGAGTCGGTCTAGCTTAGATAGCCCAGTTGCCCACTCGACAACAGACTCACCTAAACCAAAAGGTGTGTAACGTGGTAAACGAAAAGGACTATCAATCATAATGAAGCTACCTTATTGACTAAAGTTGTTTAGGAAACCGTCTTGATTCTTGAAATCTTTCACACTTAAAAACGCACCGCATAACCAAACTAGGCATGCCATGCCAAACAATAACCCGCCGTCGTAACCGACAATTTCACCCGCTGCATTGAACTCAGGCATTTGAATACCTAATGGCGTAAACAGGTGGAAGAATATTGCGCCACTCATGATCCCCACACTCATAATGGCGCCAAGGCCATGCCAACGAGTGAACAATAGAATGGCCGCTATTAATTCAGCGAATCCAATCAAGTAGCCGCCAAACGAACCGAACCAGCTTAAGCCTGACCATGTTGCTAGCGTTCCAAAGATATGCTCTGTCTCGTACGAGCCGGTGAACTTAAAGAACAACGACTGAATGAACACAAACGCAATAAATGCTGCAGGGATATGTTTAGCTGGAGTGAATGTCATGGTTATTCCCTTATTTGATCAGTTGCGGCCAAATGGTGTCGGCTTTTTGAATATGTTGTGCTCGGTCTTGTTCCCAACGCTGTTTAATCTCTTGGTCGTAGTTGAGGTAAAGCTTGTTATCAACAATCGTCCATTGATTCGGGTCTCCGGGTGCAAAATCACTTTTTGCTGAAACAGCCCAAGCGCAATAACCACCATATTGAGGGGCATATTTTTCAGGATTATTAACAAATAAAGTCAGATTCTTTTCAGAAGAGAAATACCAGTCCGCGCCTTTGTACTCGGTGCTGAATTTTTTACTGCCTTCAATAGGCTTACCTGAAGTGAAATAAGCCACAGTGTCGTAGCCATCGAGCGCCTTACTGCTAAAGAACCCGGTGTAGATTTCATCGGCGGCAAATACATATGGGCTAACAAGTAGCATGACCATGGTTAATAGTTTTCTCATGATGGGCTCCATCTATAGATTGATTGCTGGTGATAAATCGAAGGTAAAACGCTGTTGATTTATCTGGCATGGTTTAATGGGTTCACAAGGCGAGCCGGGTGCGTAAAACATAGAGGCTTGGCCGTGTAGATTGCGTAAGTGTGTAAAGCTCACGGTGTGCGCGTCTTCACGATGCATACAGGTCGCTAAATGAGGTTGTTCGCTGTGATGGTGAGAATGAAACTTAAGTAAGTTCTGTTGATTCTTACCTGTTTCCATAAGCTGATCGTATTTTGCTTGTCGATAGGCTTGTACTCGCTCTAAATCAACACCGGATGAGAAGAGCGGAGAATCGGTTTCGACTATCTTTTGTTGAATGCCATCCCACATGTAGGCAATCACCAAACCATTGTGTTGAGTTAGGTTCGGTGCGAAAGCCAGCAAGGTAAACGGGGCAAAAGAGTGGAGGTCGAGCTTATGAAACGCTTCAGAGAGCTGACTGATATTACGACTTGAGGATAGGTTCTTAAGTAACAAACCACGGCTGACCAAAGGACCAACTGGAACAATGCCTTGATAGTTATTGAGTAGGCATAGCGAAAGCCCGAACTCATTAATGCTTATCCAGCTACCACCGCCCGTTGGGTCGAGTGGCATGATGATATCGACACCCTTAACTCGGTACTGCTTAGGTGGCATTGCTAATGCTCGGGTCTTTTGCTCATCACGATTAAAAAAGACCTGATAGCCATTTTCTTCAAGCAACCAAGATACTGAACACATAGTTATTGCTCCCTCAGATAGCTACTGGTGGTTGGGGCATAACCAAAGGTGTTGCAGGTTTCAATGTCTAGGAAGGTGGTGATCACCTTGATCATCGCGTAATGATGATTGGCGTGCAGCGCAGCAAAGGTAACCTCTCTTTCTAGCGTAGAAGGCAGGCTGGCGAACACTTGTGTATCCATCGAAACTTCGGTTTGGATCATGATAGGCGCTTCAAGATCTCTGCGGTCTAATCGTTCAAGCCAGTTGATCACGTAATGGATCTCTTTCAACGCAATCGACCTGTCGAATTCGACGGGGTGGCCACGACGACGAGTGTTGTAATCAACAGTCGCATTCTCTTTTAAAATCAGAGCGTGAAAAAGATCGAGCGTGTGACGAGTATGCTCACCAATAGAGCTTGTGACGTGCGGCTTTGCTCGTGTCAGATAGTCGCTGTCAGATATCGCTAACAAAAACTCTAAACCCTGATTCAATATCTCTACCGCTCCCTTGATACTAGGAGAGAAAGAAGTGAGGGCGCTCGGTTGGGCTATGGGGTTCATTCATGATCCTCGTACAAAGTTAATCGGTGGTCGGATATTGTTGAACAAGGCGTCGCTCTTCTTGCCACGCGTTAAATAAGCTCTTGAAAGAAGGAGGCTGGTGGCCTCTTTGTTTTTGTTGAGCGCCAATATCAAAAAGAATGCGGTATTGCAGGAGTAACGTCGAAAATATCTCTCGCAGCGGTGTGTTGCGATCCCAGATGTGCCCGGCCTCACTGCTTGCGCCATTGACCTCAAGGATCGTGAAGTCCTCGCCGTTCATTAGGCTGTGCATGTCCTTGAATTTGACGTCGAGTCGACCAAAATGAAAGCCATCGAAGTCGTCGAATATCTCGTCTAAGCGTTCTGTGAGAGCCTGAGTGATGTATTGATTGCCGTCTCGGAAGATACAGCCACGGCTATGGCTACCTGCGAAAGCGAGTTGGAACTCTTCGCCCTCTGCGAGCACTTGATCCAATTTATCTTCATGTCTCGGTAGATACAGGTGACTAAGCTGCCCAGCACGCGGGCTATTTTCAATTAACTGCTTGAGTGTCGAGCTGCCATCACCCACCACCATTGGCGCATATTTGAGTGTGATCGAGATGATCTCGCCTTGCTTTTTGTTTGGGTAACGAACGTAGAAAACACCCGCTTCGGCTTGATAAGGCGCCTTTTCTTGCAATAGAAAGCGAGCATTATTTGGGAAAGATTCAACATACTGCTCAAGTTGATCTTGTGTGTTGATCAGCTTAACGCCAACACCTCGACAACCAAGATCCGGTTTAGCCACAATCGGGAAATCGAGATCCGATTGTATGAGTGCACTGCGCGCATCTTCAGCTTGTTTCTTGCTGCTAAGATCCGTTTTGGTTAGGGTGATAAACGGAGAGATCCAACGCTGGCTCGATGATCCGGCAAGGCTCAGTATTTCGTGTTTTGATTCGCCTACCATACCGCTTAACTTGATGCTCGGGTTGGCGATGAGCGGCAGCGTCCAGTCAAAGTGCCGTAACCCTTGCATCAGGCTTTGAATCACCACTGGCGTGTAGAAGAACCAAGTTGGAAGAAACTCATAAGGAGAGACACTGCGCACGGTATCTTTTTCAAGCAAGGGCATGCCTGCATTGATTTGATGTGCTGGAATAATGCGAATATCTTGCGGTGAACTCATGATAATCCTCTAGAGTAGGTTCTATTCATTAATCGATTGCCGATAAACAGCAAAGCGATGGCACACGGGATGATGATCCATTGATATTCAGAGGCTTGCAGCCACGCTGATGTCC